>NZ_QICX01000005.1:45884-328067 GCF_003201365.1 Chryseobacterium sp. CBTAP 102 | reverse complement strand
CCTGATACCAAACTTACTATCAGTACCCCTGATAATAGCTTCGGTTTGAACCATACCAACGGCACAGTTAATCTGAAAACCTATATTGGTGGAGGGACAGGTTATATAGGAACCACTACTCCAAACAATCTAAACCTTACGACTGATAATATAGCAAGAGTAACTGTTACCTCTGGAGGAAAAGTAGGTATGAATATGTCCTCTCCCGGAACTACACTTGATGTGAATGGAGCTATTACCAACCGTGAAACTGCTTTAGCTGTTAATGGTAATGCGGTTACCGTTCCTGCCAACGTGAGCCAGGTACAGATTACCGGAGCTGCTACAGCCAATGTGGCAATTTTTGCACCTGCTGCTCCCAACCCAGGGCAAAGATTAATTGTCTATAACAATACCACTGGCGGATTCGGGGCAACACTGGACGGGGTTACCGTTCCTAATGGAAAAGTATTGGAGTTTGTATTCAGTAATTCATTCTGGAGATCTACAGATGGAGGCTCCGTTGGAGCCGCTTCGACTAATATTTATTCCGCAAACGGTACTCTTGCGGGAAACAGGACCGTCACTACCGCAGGGAATTCGCTTTCTTTCACCAATGGATCTAATAGCTTTTCCATTGGAACAGCTGGTACTGAAGGTATTGTGAGATCAGTCGGTTCTTCAAGAGGATCGGTTTTAGCCACCGGAGGAGGTAATACTTTATCGATGTATGCGGATGATAATGGAAAAGCAGTGATGATGACATCCGGTAGTAACACAGGGATGGACATAGGCGCAGCCACAGCAGATCCTGTAAATATTCTTACCAATAATACGCAAAGAATTGTTATAACCGGCTCCGGAAATATAGGGATAAACACTGCTACTCCTGATGTTTCTGCTTTGCTGCAACTCAATGCGAGTAACAAAGGGTTTATGTTACCCAGAGTATTTTTAACATCAATAACAGATGCCACTACTGTTGCTACCCCAGCGAACGGACTTTTGGTTTATAATTACAATGCTGCAACGGCACCCTATGGAACGGGAATCTATTATAATACAGGAACAAGTGCAGCTCCAAAATGGAGTAAATTAGCCCCTCAGACAACTGATTATCAACTTTTAGGAGTTTTTACCGATGTTGCAACATCTCCGGTAAATCAGACAGCAACAGGTAGTGGAGTTATTGTAGATGATCTAAATCTGGGGTTATCTGTTTCCGTTACAGTTCCTGCCAATAGCACAGCTAAAATTGTTGTAGATTATAGCGTTCCTATGGGTACTACAAGTTCTGCCGGAGCAGAACTTGGTTACTATGGTGTGCGTTTTCTCAGAAATGGTGTAGAAGCGCCAGCAGGCTCGAGAAAATATACTATCCCTGAAGGCGGTAACGGCTCTCAAATGGTTTCCACTAGTGGAAAATATTCAGAGACCTATAATAACACCAGTGCCTCTCCTGTAGTAATAACCTACACTTTAAACGGATATGCTGAAAGTACAAATCATCCAGTTAGGTTTAATATGTGGGCCGCTTCAGGAGCAAACTTCAATTGGGGGGTGGGCTCTATAACTGCTACAGCTTTTGCTAAAGATAATTAATATAAAAGATCAATAATTACATTTAAAAATAACCCCTGAAGCGTACTTCAGGGGTTATTTTTATTTTATAGATTCAGTCAATATAGTATTCAGCTTTATTGACTAATCCCTTTAATTAATACCCGAGATTATTGATTAACAAAGGTTTTCTTATTGATAGCTCTTTAATAAGTTCAGGATGACAGCTCAAATACCAGCCGAAATTTTTAAGCTTTGTCAGGATGAGCCTGTCGAAGCTATTATGACTAAAAGGATAGGCAATAAGTTTATATAAGAAGTCATTGGGTTTTATTTTTTGGGGATAAGCTAATATCATATCCCCCTTCAAAAGGGTAAAAAGTAAATACAGTATGATTTAAAACAGATATCATTTCATTAATTATCTACAAGAGACTTAAGGAATTGATATAGGTCTACATCTGATCCGAGGTTGAGTTTTTTTCTCAATCTGCTCTTTTTTATTTGTACGGATCTGTGCTGCATAAAAGTAAACTCAGCAATGTCTTTAGAAGAAAATCCTAACCAGATTAAAGCACAGAATGCAAGATTATCTTTAGTTAAATCAGGATTGATTACCAAAAGTTTTTGAGAAACATTCGGATAAACTTCATGAAACTTTTCCAAAAAACTAATATCATTATTTTTAGCCAAATGAATTAAATCTTCATGCACTCCTGAAATTCTTCTCTCCAATACTTTAGTTTCATCTTCTTTTCTGGAAATTATTTCTTTACTTTCTAATATCACCTTCTTTTTTTTATTATTCTGATAATATAAATAAACCAGTAATACTAAAATCAAAGAAACTACAAGGGTGCTATAAATGAATATCGTTTTTTTGAAAGATTTATTTTCTTCTGTTTTTTCTCTTTCTATTGTTTTTATAGACAGCTCTACTCCTTTTGTATGCGAGTTTTCCAAACTGTCTTTTAATTTTATATAATACTCCAGATATTCTTTTTCCTTTTCTAAATTTCCGGCATTTTTATAGCATGATATTAAAAGCTTATATATATTTTTAGTATGATCAACAGTTTTTAATTTTTTATTGTACTGAAGAGCCTGATTTAAATATACAATTGCCTTTTCATAGTTTTTTTCCTTAAAAAAATATTGTGCATAGTAGTAATAAAATACAGATATCTGATAGCTGTTGGGTTCATGTTTCTTTGTACTTATTATATGCATTCCCTGATCCAGATAAATTTTAGCTGAATTTTGATTGGGTTGATATTCGATATAATGATTCGCAATTTGAGAGGTCGTGCTTAAGCTTTCATATAATAAAGATGATTGTTTTAAATAATAGAGCGCTGAATCCAGATCTTTTTTCTCATAAAGATGGTTTGCCCGTAAAGTATAAACATAAGATAAAAACTTTTCCTTTCTATCCTTATCCTCAATTTTATTTCCATAATACCCTGCTTTCGAATTATACCTCAGACCTGTATCGTACAGTTTCATGATATAATAAGCCTGTGAATATTCCTGATAGAGCTTAGCAATTGTAAAAAAATCAATCTCATTTTCGTTTTTATGTAATATGCTCTCTGCTATATTTAGATTTTTTATACTTTCTTCTGCATTTCCTAAATTCCAGCTTTGATTTGCAATATTAATATGAGCCCAAATTATTCCTCTCGCATAATTTTCTTTTTTCATTTTTTCTAACATCTCCTTATTCCAAAGAATAATTTTTTCTCTCGGGATATTATTTTTGCCCATTTCTTTAGGCTTATTCAAGAGAATCGAATCATACTCTCTATATTTTAGATTTTGAGAAAATAACAAAACAGATGAGAAAAAGAACCCAACAACAGTTAAATGTTGAAATATATATTTAAAGTATTTCATTGAATGCTAAAATAAAAATTTTTTATAAAAAACCACCAAATCAATTAAATATGAAACAAATTTAGTGTATAAGAATATTTTTATCAACCATATTGATTTAAATTTACATATTTTTAATCTTATTCTGAATATTATTTTATTAGATTCATTGAAGTTGGGAAATTTGTGAACCGGATAAGGAGTAGAATTTGTAACAAAAAATGAAAAGTCTGTGTATAAAAAACCGCTTTAAACGAATGTTTAAAGCGGTTTTTATTATTTGTTAGTATTGGTAATCACTAATTATTTTACTTCTTCAAAGTCTGCATCCTGTACATCTTCAGCTCCAGCGTTTCCACCAGGGTTCTGAGCGCCTGCACCTGCATCAGCACCTGGTTGTTGACCAGCTGCATATAATTCTTCAGAAGCTGCCATCCATGCTGCGTCTAATGCTTCAGTTTTAGCTTTTACATCATCAGCATTTTTAGCTTCGAAAGCTGTTTTTAATTCTGTATGAGCTGCTTCAATAGCTGCTTTTTTGTCAGCAGAAAGCTTTTCACCGAATTCTTTCAATTGTTTTTCAGTCTGGAAGATCAATCCGTCAGCTTTGTTGAATATTTCAACTTCTTCTTTTCTCTTAGCATCTGCAGCAGAGTTTTCCTGAGCTTCTTTCTTCATTCTTTCGATTTCTTCGTCAGAAAGACCTGAAGAAGCCTGGATTTTAATAGACTGCTCCTTGCCAGTTCCTTTATCTTTAGCAGATACACTTAGGATACCGTTAGCATCAATATCGAAAGTTACTTCAATTTGAGGAACTCCTCTTGGTGCCGGTGGAATATCCTGAAGATCGAATCTACCGATTTCCTTATTATCGTTGAACATTGGTCTTTCTCCTTGTCCTACTCTGATGCTTACAGCCGGCTGGTTGTCAGAAGCTGTAGAGAATACTTCAGATTTTTTAGTTGGGATCGTAGTGTTCGCTTCAATTAATTTTGTGAATACTGAACCCATAGTTTCAATACCTAAAGAAAGCGGAGTAACGTCAAGTAGTAACACGTCTTTTACGTCACCTGTTAATACACCTCCCTGGATTGCTGCACCAATTGCTACAACCTCATCCGGGTTAACACCTTTAGATGGTTTTTTACCGAAGAATTTTTCTACTTCTTCCTGGATAATCGGGATTCTTGTAGAACCACCTACCAGAATTACTTCGTCGATATCAGAAGTAGATAAACCAGCATCTTTTAATGCTTTAGCAACAGGCTCCATAGATCTTCTTACAAGATCTGCAGATAATTGCTCGAATTTAGCTTTTGTTAAAGTCTTCACTAAGTGTTTAGGACCTGTAGCAGTAGCGGTGATATAAGGTAGGTTGATCTCAGTCTGAGGAGAAGAAGATAACTCAATTTTTGCTTTTTCAGCTGCTTCTTTTAATCTTTGAAGAGCAATGGCATCAGCTTTTAAATCTACCCCTTCTTCAGCTTTGAATTCATCAGCCATCCAGTTGATGATCACATCATCAAAGTCATCACCTCCTAAGTGTGTATCACCGTTTGTAGATAATACTTCGAATACACCGTCTCCTAAATCAAGGATTGAGATATCGAAAGTACCACCTCCAAGGTCATATACTGCAATTTTCTGATCTTTATGGTTTTTATCAAGACCGTACGCTAATGCTGCTGCTGTAGGCTCGTTGATAATTCTTTCCACTTTAAGACCTGCAATTTCACCCGCTTCTTTCGTAGCCTGTCTCTGTGCATCGTTGAAGTAGGCAGGAACAGTAATTACTGCTCTTGTTACTTCCTGTCCAAGATAATCTTCAGCAGTTTTCTTCATTTTCTGAAGAGTCATTGCAGAAATTTCCTGTGGAGTATATTCTCTATCGTCGATTTTTACTTTTACAGTATCGTTTGGCCCGGCAACTACTTTATAAGGTACTCTTGTGATTTCAGAAGCATCATCTTTAAAGTGTGTTCCGATAAATCTTTTGATAGAGTAAACCGTTTTTGTTGGATTCGTTACAGCCTGTCTTTTTGCAGGATCACCTACTTTTCTTTCTCCGTCTTCCGTAAAAGCTACGATAGAAGGAGTAGTTCTTTTACCTTCTGCGTTAGGAATTACAACAGGGTCTTTACCCTCCATTACAGCAACACAAGAGTTGGTTGTTCCTAAGTCAATTCCAATTATTTTACTCATAATATTTTATATTTTTTCTATTTTTAATTTTATTTACACTCTCAATTTCTCAATATCTGTACCATTTGAAAAATTATGACAAAATGACACAATAAAAATAAAAACCCTTATAAAATGGGGTTTCGTATGATTCAATATGGAAATTTTTTCCTGCAAAAGTTTATCAGAATGCCATCAATAGGACTTTTAGTACTTTTAATTGTTATTTTGAGATTTTTTCTTATAATTTTCTATATAGAAACCATAAACTGTCATGGCTTATCAGATATATTCTATCATTTTCTCCATAAAAAGAAGATCTTATCAATATCAATCGTACAAAAACACACAGATTATCAATGTGATTACCATCAATCTCATCGGTTAATTCACCAATCTTCAAAAATTAATCAAAGTTTAACCTAAGAAATAGAGGAAGAATCTTTGCGAATTATTATTTTTGATAAAACATACACATTTAGAATGTCAATACACTTTAATCCCCGAGATATTACATGGCTTGCCTTTAATGAAAGAGTTTTGCAGGAAGCCATGGATGAAAAAGTTCCCTTACATTTAAGAATACGTTTCCTTGGAATTTTCTCCAACAATTTAGATGAATTTTTCAGAGTGCGTGTTGCCGGATTAAAGCGTGCCATGGATTTCAAGGAAAAAGTAATTTCTGAATCGTTCTATCAGCCGCCCAGCAAAATCCTTCAGCGAATCAATGAAGTTGTAATGAGACAACAGCTGAATTTCGATAAAACCTGGAAAAAGATCCAGACCGAAATGGCTGATCATAAAGTTTCCATTAAAAATTCCAAAAATCTGACTGCAAAACAAAAAGAATTTGTCAGAGAATATTTCGATGAAGTAGTAGAAGCCAATGTGATTCCGATTCTTCTTCACGAAAATACGCCTATGCCCTATCTGAGAGACAAAAGTCTTTATCTGGGAGTAGCCATGAGAAAAAAAGACTGGCAGTATTCCAGTAATTATGCAATTATTGAAATTCCTTCCCGTTTTGTAGGAAGATTCGTATTGCTGCCAACGGAAGATCCTGAAGAAAGAAATGTAATGCTGTTGGAAGATGTGATTACTTTCAATCTGCCCCATATATTCTCTTATTTCGGATATGATGAATTTGCGGCCAATGCATTTAAAGTAACAAAAGATGCCGAGCTGGATCTGGATAATGATATCAGAACCAACTTCGCAGAAAAAATAGAAAAAGGACTTAAAAACAGAAGAAAAGGGAAACCTACCCGTTTTGTTTTTGATAAAGATATGGATAAAGCCCTTTTGGAGCTCCTTATCAGAAAACTGAACCTGACTAAAAAAGACAGTATCATTCCCGGAGGAAAAATTCACAATTTCAAACATTTCATGGATTTCCCCGATGTTTTTGAAAAGTATGAAAGACCTGTGGAAAGAACTTCTTTTACCCATCAGGCTTTTGAACATGGAGAAAGAGTGACAGATGTTATTTTAAAAGAAGATGTACTTCTTACTTTCCCTTACCACAAGTACAATCCGGTGATTGATCTTCTTCGTGAAGCGGCGATGGATCCGGATGTAAAATCAATACAAATTACAGCGTATCGTCTGGCAAGCAGCTCAAAAATCATTAATGCTCTGATCTACGCTGCCAGAAATGGTAAAGAAGTAACGGTAATGCTGGAACTTCAGGCAAGATTTGATGAAGAATCCAATCTGAAATGGAAAGATATGCTGGAACCTGAAGGGATTACCGTTCTTGTTGGCATTCCTAATAAAAAAGTACACGCTAAACTTTGTGTCATCAAAAAGAGAGCACACAATAAAACCATACAGTACGGTTTTGTAAGTACCGGGAATTTCAACGAAAAAACAGCCAGAATATATGGTGATCATCTGCTGCTGACTGCTGACCGCGGCATCATGGCGGATATCAATAAAGTCTTCAATGTATTGAAAAAACCGAAAGATGACTTTATTCCTATTTTGAAAACTTGTAAAAATTTATTAGTTTGCCCTCAGTTTATGCGTGAAAAGATTGTTCACCATATTGATAAAGAAATTGAAGAAGCCAAAGCAGGCCGAAGAGCAGAAATCATCGTTAAAGTAAATTCAATGAGTGACCGTGCTCTGATTGAAAAAATATATGAAGCTGCTAAGGCCGGGGTGGTAACCAGAATGATTGTAAGAGGTATCTATTGTGCCGTAAACCAAAAGGAATTCAAAGAAAAAATAAAAGCCATCAGTATTGTAGACGAATACCTGGAACATGCCAGAGTAATGTATTTTTACAATAAAGGGTCCGAAGATATGTACATTTCTTCAGCAGACTGGATGACAAGAAACCTTGATTACAGAATTGAAGCAGCCGCTAAAATTACTGACAAAAACCTTAAGAAGGAATTAAAAGAGATTCTGGACATACAGCTTAAGGATAACGTAAAAGCAAGGATTTTAGACAAAAAACTGAGCAATGAATACGTAAGAAATGATAAACACGAATGCCGATCACAAATAGAAACCTATAAATATTTAAAAGCTAAAACAAGCAAAAAATGAAGATAGCAGCGATAGACATAGGGAGTAATGCAGCCCGCCTTCTTATCAATGAAGTAAAGATCAATAACAGAAAGCCTGAGTTCATCAAGCTAAACCTTCTCAGAATTCCCCTGAGACTGGGAATGGATGTTTTCACCATAGGAAAGATAGGTCCGGAAAGAGAAAAAATGGTCATTGATTCCATGAAAATCTTCAGTGACCTGATGAAAATATATAAAGTAGAACACTACAGAGCCTGTGCTACCAGTGCTATGCGTGATGCTGCCAATGGTAATGAAATTATCAATCTGGTAAAAGATACCTCGGGAATCAATATCGAAATTATTTCTGGTGATGAAGAAGCCACTTTGATCTACGAAAATCACGTTGCAGAAGGTCTTGATAAAGAATTTGCCTATCTATATATTGACGTTGGTGGAGGTTCTACAGAGCTTACCTTCTATGAAAATGGTAAAATGGTCTATGAAAAATCTTTCAATATCGGAACGATCCGCCTTCTCAACAATCTTGTTACAATGGACAACTGGAAAGAAATGAAGGATGAAATCAAGAAAAATATTGTCAGTAAAAAACCAATTGTTGCCATCGGATCAGGAGGAAACATCAACAAAGTATTCTCTATGAGTAAAACCAAAGACGGAAAACCTATGTCTTTGTCTCACCTGAAAAAGGTTTACAAAGAATTCAATGAACTTTCCGTAGAAGAAAGAATGACCAACTACAATCTTAGAGAAGACCGTGCAGACGTACTGGTGCACGCACTGGGAATTTTCAACAATGTGATGTCATGGTCTGATATTAACAGAATTTTTGTTCCTAAAATCTCTGTAGCAGACGGACTGATCCATAATATTTACAGTCAGCTGCAGCATAAAACATAATCATAAGCAATACTATTGAAAGCCAGCCGTTTTGTGCTGGCTTTTATTTTGGCATCTATTTCCAGCAATGACATTGCGAGGAGCGAAGCGACGAAGAAATCTATACAGTCTCTTCTTTTATTAAGTTTTGGCTATTTGTCATTTTTAAAGATGGATAAAGCCCACCCATATTGAATTTTAACATCATATCTTTTATCTTAATAAAATTTTTCTGAATTTTTAAAGTAAATCTCCATCCCTATCCGTCATTCCTATATCAATAGCAAAGCAAATGAACCCAATCAAAATAATTCTTACAGGCGCTACAGGAATGGTAGGTGAAGGTATTTTAATGGAATGTCTTGAAAATCCAGAAGTTTCTGAAATCCTGAGCATAAGCAGAAAACCCTCTGGAAAAACACATCCCAAGTTAAAAGAATACCTTATCCCTGACTTTCTTTCAATCGCCCTTCATGATGAAAAACTGAAAGGGTATGATGCCTGTTTTTTCTGTGCAGGAATCAGCAGTATAGGTATAAATGAAGAAGACTACACCAAAATTACTTACGATACAACCCTTCATTTTGCAAAAGCTGTTTTGAACCAAAATCCTGAAATGGTGTTCAACTATGTTTCCGGGGCAAGCACAGACAGTACAGAGAGCGGAAAACTGATGTGGGCACGCGTAAAAGGCAGAACGGAGAATGATTTGAAAAGAATGAATTTCAGAGGCACATATAATTTCCGTCCCGGATTTATGAAACCTGTTGAGGGTCAAACCAATGTAAAATGGTTTTTTAAACCTTTTATTTGGATTTTCCCTGTATTTTTTCAGTCAAAATCATTAACTTTACAGGAGGTAGGTAGAGCAATGATCTATGTGACACAAAAAGGATACCCTACATCTACTTTAGAAATTAGAGATATAAAAAATTTAGCACTATGAGAGGCATGTTAAAAAGAATTGTTCTGGTTATTTTTGTACTGTTGCTTGTGACTGCTGTTTCAGGATATTTTTATATGCAGAAACATCCTTTGGAAGGAAATAAATCAGAAAGGATTTTAAACTTTTCCGGAAAATCAGAAAAATAATCTCATTCTGAAATTTCTCATTCGAATATCATCTTATCTTTATCGGAAATAAACCTATTTTTTAAACATTTCTTAAAATTCCATTAAAATAATTGCGAAACATAAAGTTCATTTTTGTATTCATCTAATTGAAACAAAAAATGATCAACAACTACCTATTAAAAGGGTCTGTAATTGCCACATTCTTCTTTCAGAGCAGTCTTTTCGGGCAGACACTGATTCATTACTGGAATTTTAACAATAATACTTCTGCGGCTACTGTTACCACACCCACTTCTACTATGGTGAATGGTTCTCTTGCAGCTTTGGCAGGAGGTACAAGTATAATTGATTTTGCCGGCGGTACCGGACAGAATTTCAGCCTGCAAAATTTAAATGCCAGAAATGGTGATGGTTCAGGTACCCACTTAAGATTTAATAATCCGATTGGGGGAGCTTTGCAATTTAATCTTCCTACAACAGGTTACAATAATGTCATTATTAAGTTCACGACCAGAAGATCCGGCCAGGGAGCGGGTACACAGGCCTGGTCTTACTCCACAGACGGAAATACTTTTATACCATTCCAGACTGTGAGTCCTCAGGATGCCGATCCACAGCTTGTAACTCTTGATTTTTCTGCTATACAGTTAGCGAATAACAATCCTAATTTTAAATTAAAAGTAGAATTTTCTGCAACCGGAGGCGGAACAGGAGGAAATAACCGTTTTGACAACTTTACAGTAGATGCTACTCCTGCAGGTAGTCTTGACACTACTCCACCAACGGTTACTTATCTTCCTGCTAATAGTAATAATAATGCTTCAACTACTGTAAACCCTACGTTATCTTTTAATGAAAATATAAGATTAACAGATAATTCCGCAATCAATAATTCTAATGCACAGAATCTTATAGATTTCCGTCTGGGAAATTCTTCAGGTACACAAGTTCCTTTCACCACGACTTTTACTAACAATACCATTACGGTAATTCCTGCTTCCGGACTTGTGCCAGGGCAAACCTACTATTTAGCTCTTAAACCCAATATGGTAGAAGATTTTAATGATAATGGAATTACGGCTGTTACTTCCAGTACTTTTACCACTGCCGGAACTACAATTTCTTTGGAAAAGAATTTCGTCAAAGTCAATGAAAATGCCGGAAATCTTACATTAAAAATTAATATTAACAATCCTTCGACCTCTTCGGTAAACCTTGTTGTAAAACCAACACCTTTCAGTACAGCAGACAGCAATGATTTTACACTGGCCAATCAGACTATTAACATCACTCCGTCTACAACGAGTTATACCGTTAATATCCCTATTATTGATGACACAGTGTCAGAACAGCAGGCCGAATATTTTGTTGTGAGTCTTGAAAATCCTGTTGGAGCAACTATTTCAGGAGACAATTCTGCAACCGTTTATATTGTAGACAATGATAAACCGGCTCCGGTTCCTTCCCATCAGATTCAGCTGAATTATCTCCTAAGTTTTGATCCTTCAGGAAATAATAACAGTTCTACGGAAATTGTAGTTCATGATCCGTCAACACAACGCTTATTTACGATCAGCTCCATTACGGATGTTTTTGATATTATTGATTTCAGTAATCCTTCAATACCCTCAGTCATAAAAACAGTGAATATGGCTCCTTATGGAGGTATTACAAGCATCGCCGTGAAAAACGGAATCATTGCAGCCGCATCTCCTAACACTGATCCTCAGCAAAATGGATCTGTAGTCTTTTTTGACATCAACGGTAACTTCCTAAAGCAGGTAACTGTAGGAGCTTTACCGGACATGGTAACATTTTCCCCTGACGGGACAAAAGTAATTACTGCCAACGAAGGTGAGCCTAATGATGCTTATACAATAGATCCTGAAGGTACCATCAGTATCATTGACATTTCCGGAGGTGTCGGAAACCTTACCCAAAGTAATGTAACGACTCTTAACTTCAATAGTTTTGATTCTCAGATAGCAGCATTAACAGCTACCGGTTTAAGAAAAGTAAGAACGAATAATACCCTTTCTCAGGATCTGGAGCCTGAATATGTAACCATCAGTGCCGACAGTCAGAAAGCATGGGTTACGCTTCAGGAAAACAATGCGATTGCTGAGATTAATCTGGCTACCAAAACGATCACAGGCATCTGGGGATTGGGCAAAAAAGACATGAGCATTCCGGGTAACGGATTGGATGCTTCAGACAATAATGGTGAGGTGTTAATTTCCAACTGGCCGGTAAAAGCCTATTATGTACCGGATGCAGTACAAAATTATAAGGTAGGAAACACCAACTATATTGTAACCGCTAATGAAGGTGATGAAAAAGATCTTTCAGGATTCAGCGAAAGAACGACTGTGGGAGCTAATAATTATACTTTAGACCCTGTATCTTTCCCTAATTCAAGCATCTTAAAAGCATCTTATAATCTTGGAAGATTCAGGGTTTCCTCTGCGACAGGAAATACAGACGGAGATACAGAATTTGAAGAAATTGCAGCATTAGGAGCTCGTTCATTCTCCATTTTCAATGCAGATACCAAGCAGATTGTTTACGATAGTGGTGATCAGTTTGAACGGTATATTGCAGCTTATCAGTCCTTAATTTTCAATGCGGATAATGAATCCAATGCTGTCAAAAACCGAAGCCGTGCTAAAGGTCCTGAACCGGAAGGAGTGGCATTAGGAAATATCAACGGGCAGACTTATGCTTTTATTACATTAGAAAGAACAGGAGGTGTTATGGTTTATAATATTACAGATCCTAATAATCCTACTTTTACAGATTATAAGAATTCGCGTTCTACCTCCGCATACGGAGGAGATAATGGTCCAGAAGGAATCATTTACATCGCTCCTGAAAATACGACTACCCATAAAGGCTATGTGATTATTGCCAATGAAATCAGCGGAACTTTATCCATGTATGAAGTAGCCACGCCTGCAACACTTGGATCTGGTGAAATAAAAGCTGAACAGGCGACCTTCAATATATTTCCAAACCCTGTCAACAAAGGAAATACGCTTTATTTCAACAGAAAACAGAATTATGAATTGTACGATATGTCCGGAAAATTAATCAGAAAGGAAAAGAATGCTTTAACCATAAGCACTTCCAATCTTTCTACTGGGGTTTATCTTGTAAAAACTTCGGAAGGACAGATCAAGAGAGTTATTGTAAAGTAAATATATATTATAAAACGCCATTCTATTGTAAAGCTTCGGAAAATCCGAAGCTTTTTTGTTATTGAATCTACAATATGCCGTATGAAGACTCTTTATTTACAATGATTTAACTTTTGAAATGCCTTCACAAAGCATTTTATATCTATATTTATCCTGAACAAAAACCCAATTCACAATGAAAAATATTAAAACTGCAGGAATTCTTTGTTTCCTGCTGCTGGGAACAGCTACTGCTTTTTCACAATCCAGAAAAGCAGAATCTACAAAAGGGGTAGAAAAAACAGAAAGCGATAAGGTTGTACATGTAGAAGGTGTGGGCCACAAGCTCAATTACACTCTCAATGGAGGCGTTGTTGAGGTAGAAGGTGGTGACAACACCTTAACAGTGAAAGGAAGTGCTAAAAAAATTACGGTTTCAGGAACAGGTAATCAAGTATATATCGATAAAGTGGATAAAGTTTCCATGGAAGGCGGCGGCAATATGGTCTACTACCGGACTTCCGGAACAAAATCGGGAAAGCCGGATGTTTCTATTACGGGAGTAGGAAATAAGGTTGTAAAACAATAAACATAGTTAGAAAAGCCTCATTGCATGTTTGGATTTGCATTAGATACTGGAAATTGTCCTGAAATTATCACATTAATAGATCAGGTAAAGAATATTGAAGGAGCTAACCCTATTGCTTATAAAAAAGTAAGACTAATGAATGTTCATAACGTACCCAGTCTTATTTCTGCTATAGAAAATGCCTCTGAAATTTATGAAAACAATGGTTTCATTTACAACCTTGATCAGGAAAATAATATTATATCGGGTACTTTTATCAGTAATATAAAAATAAGCAAATCCAAAAAAAATATCATTTTAAATGGTTTTGCATGGACTAGGCCTAAAGGATATCAAAAAGCTACTGATATGAAACTCAATAATGAAATGATTGAAAAAAATATCTGGAAAAACTTTAGAAAAGACGAACTTCAGGGATGGCTTGTTTATTCTTTACATTTTTGTAAACCTGAAATAATCAGAGAAAATATTAACATTCAAATTGATGGAAATGAATTTCACAGCTTAGATGGTTTTTTCTGCACACTTGGAGAAGAAATCCATGGAATCACAGGATATTTCGGACGCAATTTACCTACCCTTTCTGATTGTCTCAGTGGTGGCTTTGGGATAAAATCTATTTCAGAACTCCATTGGGTAAATCATAAAAAAAGTAAAAAATTACTGAAAACAAAGTTTAAACAAATCGTTGAGATTTTTGAAGATCATAATATAAAAGTTCTCCTGAACTGATTTTATCATCGGAAACCTGACGGGTTTTAAAAACTCGTCAGGTTTGGGAAGCTTAGCAGACTAAATATGCAAATAAAAAGACAGGCCTTAAAAAAAGCCTGTCTCATAAAAATATCTCAGATATATTTTACTCTACGTTGATTACCTTTTCGATTTCCGGAGCATGTTGCTTGATTGTATTTTCAACACCTAGTTTTAAGGTTGAAAAATTCAATGAACATCCGGAACAGTTACCTAAAAGTTTCACAAACACCTGATTATCTTTCACATCAATAAGCTCAATATCACCTCCGTCTTTATTCAAAAACGGTCTGATGCTTTCCAGAGCTTCCATTACTCTTGTTACGATATCTTCGTGTGTTATGTTTGTTTCCATATTTTTTCAGTTCAATTCGGTTTTTTCAAATTTTATTGAAATTATTATTATTTTGCTTTTGGTGAGCATCCTGCCATCGTGGAAATCTTCACCGCTTCAGTAGGAGGAAGATTTTTATTTCTTTCCACTAAACTTTCTACCATTTTTCTGGCAGTTTCTGTGTAGATATCTGCAATTTTAGATCCTTCCTGAAGCGCTGCCGGTCTTCCGACGTCTCCTGCTTCTCTGATGCTCTGGATCAATGGAATTTCTCCCAATACCGGAATTCCAAGATCTTCCGCTAAATATTGTGCTCCCTGGTTTCCAAAGATATAATATTTATTGTCAGGAAGTTCTTCCGGCGTAAAATACGCCATATTTTCGATCAAACCAAGAACCGGGATATTGATACTTTCCATCTGGAACATAGCAATTCCTTTTCTTACGTCTGCCAATGCAACATGCTGAGGTGTACTTACAATGACCGCTCCTGTTACCGGCACTTCCTGAATAATTGACAAGTGAATATCCCCTGTTCCCGGAGGAAGGTCAATTAATAAAAAATCCAGTTCTCCCCATGCAGCATCTCTGATCATCTGGTTTAAAGCTTTTGATGCCATTGGCCCTCTCCATACTACAGCCTGATTGGCTCCTGAGAAGTATCCTATTGAAAGCATTTTTACCCCATAATTCTCGATAGGCTTCATCAGATTCTTACCATTCACTTCTACAGAAATTGGTTTTTGCCCCTCTGTATCAAACATGGTAGGCACTGAAGGACCATAGATATCGGCATCCAATAATCCTACTTTAAAGCCCATTTTAGCAAGCGTTACTGCCATATTTGCAGAAACGGTAGATTTCCCTACTCCTCCTTTACCGGAAGCAATAGCGATAATATTTTGAATTCCCGGAATTTGTTTTCCTTTGATCTGACTTTGCTGAATTTCACTAGGCTCCGGAGAAACGATTTTAAGTTTTAAATGAATGTCTTCTCCAAACTCACTGGCAAAAGCCTGTTTCATGGCAGCCTCCAGCTTTTTCTTTTCGTGCATGGCAGGCGAATGGGCAGTCATGTCGATATAAACATCGTTACCCATAATCTGAAGGTTATTCACCAAATCGTCTACTTCTATTTCTTTAAGGAATTCCTGAACCTTTTCTTTCGTCAACATATAAATATAAATTGTTTACAAATTTACGGATTTTTTCGGTAATTTAGAATCAATAAAATCTATAATATCAGGTGATAAATCAGATCGTTAAAAATTTCTTATTCTGTTTTTTTATTCTGGTACCACGCCAACTCTGGAAAACAGCTGATATGAAAACAAGCCGTTATCCTTCCCAATAGGCATAGCCAAAAGGAATTTCTATGGTTGGAATATAAAGTTCAAATGGTATGACCTCGCCGGTGATCCTTCAAAAGCTTCCCAGCAGGACATTGATAATGCACAATTGTGTATGAAAATACTTAAGAAAACTTTAAAAATATGAATACAGATTATCAGTTGGCTCTGTTTTTCTCATCAAACCTTACATTGCGTTCCGTTCCTTTTACTTTTTTATTTCCGAAAGTATAGGTTGCTGATACAGTAAGTCTTCGGGCATCGTAGTAATTGTTGTAAGAATGAGTTCCTGTGGTATAATAAATTTCACCCAGACTTTTCCCCTGCTTTAAGATATCTGAAACAAATACATTAAGCTGAAGGCTTTTTTCCATAAGATTAAGCTTCAGACCTGAGGTAAGATTTCCTGCAAACTTCATATAGGAATTTCCTGAATTGGAAGGCAGACGGAACCAGTAATTTAAGATAAACTGTACTGTTTTTCCGGTGTTGAGCGATATATTATTCTGAAAATCGAAATCATAACTATTTCCTTTTCTGGAAAGGGCATCCGTTGCAAAGACATCTGAGCTCATATAAGAATAATTGGCAGAAAAATTGGCTTCCCATTTTTTGAAAAAAGTATCAGAATAGGTAAGCGAAGCTCCCATACTGTTCTGATGGTAATAGTTTTCAAAAGTACTTACCCTGTTTTCCCCTTTCAGATTGGCCAACTGACCGAATGCTTCTACGGTTCTCTGAAAATACGCTGATGCCGATAATTTTCCTTTATACACATAGGAAAGTTCAAAATTATGATTGATAGAAGGCTTCAGGAAAGGGTTTCCGGTAAAATAAGAATTGATATTGATGTACCAGCGGTATGGATTAATCGCCCGGAATCCCGGTCTGTTGATTCTTTTGGAATAATTCATATTAAAAGTGTGATTTTCATTGCTTTTATAGCTGATATAGGCCGTAGGAAAAAATTTTCCGTACGAGTTTTCAGTCTGCTGTCCGGAAGTTAAAGAGTTTCCGTTCACCACAGAATATTCATAGCGTAAACCCGCTTTTGCAGACCATTTTTCACTGAATGATTTTTCAAAACTGATATAAGCTGCATAATTTTTCTCGTTATATTCAAATTCATTGCTTTTCAGAGGATCTGTGATATATTGTCCGTTCGTTAAGTTCTGATAGAATATACTGGAATTATTATCAAAATTAGTGAATTTCACTCCTGTTTCTATCTTTGCAAACTGATAAGGCAGTGTAAGATCCGCCTGTCCGGAATAAATTTTATACTTTACCATAGACGGTGATTTTACTACAAATTTATCTCCTGAATTTTCTGTAGTAGCAAAATCAATAATACTTTCGGGAGTGTTGGAAAAATAATTTCCGGTAATACTCAGCTTATGATCCTGCTTTCCGAATTTCAGATCATAATAAGCACTGGCAGTATGTTGTCTCGCCGTAGCTCTGTGCTCCGCATCAGTCAGAAGTGTATTCGTATAAATTCCATTCTGAAAATAGTTGGAAGTATTCCTGATATCCATATTGGAATGTCCGAAACCGAAATCATAAATAAATCCGATATTGGACTTCTTATTAAGCAGATAATCCAGACTCAAATTGGCTCCAAGTCCATCTCCGAAATCTCTTCTGTTATCATTACTTTTAAGGCCGTCTGCTCCTTCTATCCAATAGTTTTCATAGGAATGTTTTTCATTTTTATTCTGCCTCAGCTTTAATGAAGTACGAAGTTTTTCATTCTGATAATTGGCTGTTACACTGTTTGAAGTCCCGGTATAAGTCTGCTGCTGAAGACTGCTGGTAAAACTTCCACTCCACCCGAGGTTTTGATTTTTCTTTAAAACAATATTAATCAGGCCGCTGTTTCCCTGCGCTTCATATTTGGCGGGAGGTGCTGTGATGACTTCAATTTTTTCAATATTTTCGGATCTGAGACTTTTCAGGTAGGTGACAAGTTCTGCATCAGATAAATTCAGAATTCTGTCGTTAATCATTACTGCAACTCCACTTTTCCCGACAATGGAAACACCGGTGTGATCATCTACTTTTACCAGAGGAGTTGCCGCAAGAGCATCCGCCGCATCCATTCCCTGTGAGGCAACAGAGTTGGATACATTAAAAACCAGTCTGTCTGCTTTTCTTTCGATCAGTTTTTTTCTGGCAGTAAGTGTAACCCCTTCGATTTGTTTTTCATTCTTTTTTTCAATAAAAAAGTCCTGTTTTACTGTTCCGTTGATCGCAATATCTTGATTGGATATTTCAATACCATCCCGGATAAGCGTAATATTATAGTTTCCGTTTTCTGAAAGTCTCAGTGAAAAATTTCCTTTTTCATCCGAAATAACGGTTTGTTTTTTCTGATTTTTGACCGCAATTACCTCAACGTAAGGAACAGGATTTCCGGTTTGAGTGATTTTCCCTGTTATCCTTTGAGCTAAGGCAACAGCGGGCAGCAGCATGATCACAGCAAGTACTATCTTCTTCATGAATTATATCGTTTTTAATAAGACAAACCGTGATTATCTTTTATTACATCACTTTTACTGTTTTTCAATATCTTCGCTTCATAAAATCAGAACATGAAAAAAGGCCTTATTGCATTTTCTCTATTTATTACCCAAATTATTTCTGCACAGAATTATTCCCAATATGTTAATCCGTTTATCGGAACCGGAGGCCATGGCCATACTTTTCCGGGTGCTATTGTTCCTTTCGGAATGGTGCAGCTGTCTCCGGATACAAGAATAGACGGCAGCTGGGACGGATGCAGCGGATATCATTATTCGGATTCTGTGATCTATGGTTTTTCTCATACCCATCTGAACGGGACAGGAGTTTCAGATTACGGTGATATTATGCTAATGCCCACCATGGGAAATCCAAGCCTCAGCAGCAAAGATTATTCGTCAAAATTTTCGCATAAAAACGAAAAAGCAACAGCAGGATTTTATGCTGTCAAGTTAGGTAAGAACAATATTGATGTTCGCCTTACCACCACCAAAAGAGTTGGTTATCATGAATACACCTTTAACAATACAGGAAATGCCAATATTATCTTAGATCTTAACCACAGGGATAAACTTCTGGAAGGTGAAGTAAAGATTATTGATGATAAAACGATTGAAGTGTTCAGAAGAAGTGAAGCATGGGCAACCAACCAAAACATCTACTCAAGAATTGAGTTTTCAAGACCGATGAAGATTTCAAAAAAAGAGGCTAACGGAAAACAGGAAAACAATCTTTTTACCGGAACAAAGCTTGCCCTGGCATTCTCCACCAATGTTAAAAAAGGAGAAAAGATCAATGTAAAAGTTGCTATTTCTCCTACAGGCTATGAAGGTGCAGAAAAGAATATGCTGGCAGAAGGAATATCTAATGATTTTGAAGCAGTAAAAAAACAGGCAGAAACGAATTGGGATAAAGAACTTTCCAAAATTGAGGTGAAATCTGATGATAAAAACAAATTAGCCGTTTTTTATACCGCTCTTTATCATGTTTTCACACAACCGAACATCAATATGGATGTTGACGGAAAATACAGAGGCAGAGATAACAAGCTTTATACTGCCAATGGTTTTGATTATTACACCGTATTTTCCCTTTGGGATACCTTCAGAGGTGCTCATCCGCTGATGACTTTAATCGACAGAAAAAGAACTGCTGATTTTATCAATACCTTCATCAAACAATACGAACAGGGAGGAAAACTTCCGGTATGGGAGCTGGCTTCCAATGAAACAGAATGTATGATTGGCTACCACTCTGTTTCTGTGATTGCAGATGCTATGGCGAAAGGAATTCAGGGATTTGATTATGAAAAAGCGTTTCAGGCTGCCAAAGGATCGGCAATGCAGGATATTTTTGGATTGAATGCTTATAAACAGAATCATTACATCAGCATAGATGACGAACATGAAAGTGTTTCCAAAACTGTAGAATACGCTTATGATGACTGGTGTATTGCTCAGATGGCCAAAATTTTAGGCAAGAAAGAAGAGTATCAGAATTTCATGCAACGTTCTCAGAACTGGAAAAACCTGTACAATCCTAAAACAGGGTTTATGCAGCCTAGAAAAAACGGAAACTGGTATGAGCCTTTTGATCCAAGAGAAGTCAACAACAATTATACGGAAGGAAATTCGTGGCATTACTCTTATTCTGTACAGCAGGATATTCCCGGGCTTATTGCAGCTCATGGAGGGAAAGAAAAGTTCGAACAGTTCATTGATGCCATATTTACCGCTCCAGATAAAACAACAGGAAGAGAACAGGTAGACATTACAGGATTGATGGGACAATATGCTCAGGGAAATGAACCAAGCCATCATATTGCCTATCTGTACAATTTTGTAGATAAGCCTGAAAAAACAGATGCCAAAATCAAATACATTCTTGATCATTTTTATAAAAATACACCTGACGGCCTCATCGGAAATGAAGACTGCGGCCAGATGAGTGCATGGTATGTTTTAAGCTCAATGGGAATTTATTCTGTAACCCCGGGATTACCGGAATGGGAAACCACAACGCCCTATTTTGACGAAATTAAAATTCATCTTGAAGACGGCACTACAAGAACAATTACTAAAAATACCGGCAGAGCTGAACTTAAAAAATTAGGATTCGAAAATATAAAACCTGCTAAAGATTATAAATATGCTGAACAAACCGCTTCACCAGTAATTGCTGCAGACAGAATTTTTGATTTTTCTACCAAAGTTGAAATCACTCCATTGAACCCAAATGACAAGATATATTATATGACAATGGATGACAGTGACAGCAATAAAAGAAAGACGTTCTCAACTTATAAAGGACCATTCTCCATCACTAAAACTACTCAGGTAATGGCTTACGCTGAAAGAAACGGAGAAAAAAGTTCTGTAACCACAGCTCATTTCAACAGAAGACCTAATTATTGGGATATTAATATCCTGTCAAAAGTAACTCCACAGTACAGCGCTACCGGAAACCTGGCTCTTATCGACGGAATCAGAGGAGATATTAACTGGAGAAAGGGTGAATGGCATGGTTATCAGGGCCAAAACTTTGAAGCTATTATTGATCTTAAATCCCCTCAGAACATAAAATCATTATCTTCCACTTACCTTCAGGACAGCAGAGCCTGGATTCTGATGCCTAAAAAAGTAGAATATTATGCCTCCATGAACGGAAAAGATTTTGTCCTTCTGAAAACCGTCGACAACGATGTTGATCCTAAAGACGAAAAAGTACAGGTCAAAAACTTTTCTACAGAAATTCTTCCTACCGAAGCCCGGTACGTTAAAGTAAAAGCGTACTATTTCGGAAAACTTCCGGAATGGCATCAGGGATCGGGTGGTGATGCTTATATTTTTATTGATGAGATTTCTATGAAATAAAAAAACATAATTATAGATGAAAAAATTATCATTACTATTCTTTTTACTTTTAAGTCTCATAAAAGTTTCAGCCTGTAAATGTGTATATGAAACCTTAGCACAGAATTATCAAAATTCTAATTTTGTAGGTATTATCAAAATTTTGAAAGTATATGACGAAAACACTGAGCAAAGAACCTATAAAGCAGATATTGAAATAGAAAAAGTATATAAGGGAGCTAAAAAATTCAAAACAATGAATGTGAGAGGACTCATTGGAAATTCCTATTCCGGAGCTTGTGAAATTGATGTACTTCCTAATGAAAGATATCTGATCTTTTTAAACCAATATAATAACACGTATTCCATTTCATCCTGTACTCCAAAATCAAAACTGGAAAATAAACCAACAAAAGATGAAAAATCGTGGCTTAAAAATCTGGAAAAAGCCTTTACCTATTTAAATAATAATACATTCAGGTTTATAGGCTTACAGTTTACCCGTTGCTATGATGAATTTCACACTGAATATAGATCTGATTTATCAAAGATCAGTGGATTCAAGCCTAAGCAGCCTTTTGCTATCTATAAAGTAAAAATAGATGATACATCAAAAATTCAGGAAATTACTCCTGTTACAACTTTTGGAAGTAAGGATAGTATGATCGAAAATATACTGAAAACAAAGATGAAAGTCTCCACACCGACATCTTTCTGGATTCCCAATTCAAAAGAAGGTTTGCTATTTCTCTATTATCATAAAGAAAATATAGACAAGTCGTATGGTGAAATCATATCCTGTGATTAAAACCCAAATAATTACTTCTTCCAGCATCCCTCTTCCTGCAATAAAAATCGCCCTTCTAAAATTGAAAGGGCGATTTTTTATCCATTCATTCTTTCCGACCATTGCAGGACTTCGGGAAGTTCTATATCAGAAAATTCGATATGAATGACTCTTCTTTTCTTTCCGTTGGTGGTTCGGTTGGAACCATGAAGCGTTAAAGGTTTCATCAGCATAATTCCTCCTTTTTTAACGTTGCAGATTTCTTCTGTTTCTACAGCCCAATCAATAGTCTCGGGTCTGTAAATGCCTTTTGCATGAGATTTGGGAACTACCTTCAATGCTCCGTTATTTTCATCGGTATCATCCAGATGAATTCTGATGGTGTAGATATTTTCCAGAATATTCAGTGGAGGCTGTACCGCGAACTGATTTTGTTTGGTAGTCCATGGACCAAAGTTATCCAGTTCCAGTTTTTTATCTACAGAAATAGTCAGATCCTGATGATAAGCTACATACCAGTTGGAGGTTTCAGGCTTATCAAAATAAATAGTTTTGACCACAAAATATTTTTCTCCGAAAATTTCCTTGATTATTTTCTGAATATTTCCATTAAAAATCAGGTCTTTGATTTCCGGAACTTCTTTTAAAAACTGTCTTATGGCGAAAAGATCTTCAGACTTTCTAAAGTTTTCTTTGGAAGTGTCTATATTGTGCAGAACATGGCTGATGTCTTCTAACTCTTTCTGCGAAAACATATTATTGATAACAGCAAAGCCATATTCTTCAATATGGCTTTTATGATTTTCTAAGTTTTTTAAACTCATTGATATTTAAATTTTGTCTAATGGTTCTGTTAATTGTCCTTCCCATTTTGAAACGGCTGTAGTTGCCAGTGTATTTCCTAATACGTTGGTCATACTTCTACCCATGTCACAGAAATGATCAATTGGTAAAATTAAAGCAATACCTTCCGGCGGAATACCGAACATTGAACAGGTTGCCACGATAATCACCAGAGAAGCTCTCGGAACTCCTGCAATTCCTTTTGAAGTGAGCATCAATACCAAAAGCATGGTGATCTGCTGTCCAAGAGTCATTTCAATTCCGTAGATCTGGGCAATAAAGATTGAAGCAAATGTCATATACATCATACTTCCATCCAGATTGAACGAATATCCTAAAGGTAAGATAAAAGATACCACTCTGCTGTTACATCCAAATTTTTCTAATTCTTCCACCAATTTAGGGAATACCGCTTCTGAACTTGTAGTAGAGAAAGCAATCAATAATGGCTCTTTAATTCTTTTTAAAAGGTCAAAAAGACGGTTTCCTAAGATAAAATATCCTACCAATAAAAGCACCAGCCAAAGAACAGCTATAGCAAAGAAGAAGTCTCTTAAATAAATAGCATATACTTTAAAGATTTCAAAACCATTGGTGGCCACTACGGCTGCAATAGCTCCCAATACTCCAAGCGGCGCAAACCACATGATATATCCTACCATCTTAAGAATAGCATGAGCAATAATATCAAAAAGCTTTACTACAGGTTTAGCATATTCTTCTCCTAAATTAGCCAGTGCAACTCCGAACATTACCGCAAATACAACAATCTGCAATACTTCATTGGTAGCAAAGGCTTCAAATAAACTTTTAGGAATCATGTGTTTTACAAAGTCTTCCATGGAAAAACTTTTGCTGCTTTTAAGAAGTTCATCAGCAGAAGCCACATCCTGAATTGGTAATTTTGTAACATGTCCCGGCTCCAGCCAGTTAACGAGGATCAGCCCGATAAAAAGGGAAATCAGAGAAGCTGAAATAAACCAAAGCATGGCTTTTGTACCTACTCTTCCGATCATTTTGATATCACTCATTTTGGCAATCCCCACTACTAATGTTGTAAAAACCAATGGAGCAATAATCATCTGTACCAATCTGATAAAAACTGTTCCCAACAGTTTTATATTTTTAGAAAATGGTTCTGCACTATCCGGATAGCTTACGTGTACAATACCTCCAATTCCTACACCCAGAAGAAGTGCTATGATAATTGCTATAAAAAGTTTATTCTGTCCTTTCATATATATAGTTCAATTTGCGCAAATATAATGGTTTTTCAATTGGCAGAAGATTTTCTTCTACAGAGATAATTTTTCCATTAAGTTTTTAATCTCAAAAAATTAATTCCCTGGTTTAGAAAATATTGTAAAAAAATTAAGAAACATTTATTGAATTTTTATTCTTTTGGTACAAATTTTATTATTACATTTGAGTGTATAACAACATTAATAAATATACAATATGAAAAAAACTATTGCAATGGCTGCATTAGCTGTAGCTGTATCTTTCGGTGCTATTTCTTGTAAAAAGAAAGTTTCTGATGCCGACCTTCAGACTCAGGCTACAACTATAGTAACTTCTAATCCCAATGCTTCTGTGGAAGTAAAAGAAGGTGTAGCTCACTTAAGCGGTACTTTTGCAGATCAACAGTCGAAAGATGCGATGATTGCAAAACTAAAAGCAATTAGCGGAGTAAAAGACGTAATGGATATGTCTACTATAGCAGCTGCCCCTGCTCCTGCCCCAGTGGAAACTACTTCTGCTGTAGATCCTGCTGTTCAGAAAAAAGTTCAGGATGCGGTGAAGGATTTCCCTTCTGTAAAAGTAGAAGTTGTAAACGGACAGCTTACTCTTACAGGAAATGTTTCCGGCTTACAGGCTAGAAAAATCAAAGAATCTGTAGATGCTTTGAAAATCGGAAAGTATAACAACAACCTAATCGTAAAATAATTTAAGATGAGCGAATTACAAGATAAATATTCAAGCGTAGTTTCAGCGGCACAGTCTGCAGGGATTTCCAATCTTCAGGTTCAGGAGCAGGACGGAATTCTTTACGTTTCCGGAAATGCTTCCAACACTGCGGCTAAAGATGCGGTATGGAATGCTCTGGGAGCTATTGATTCTACTTATTCTGCTTCAGATATCAATATTGATGTACAGGTTGCAGGTCTTGCTTCAGGAGCTTCTTTAACAGTGGCTACTGAAGAGTCTAATCTTAATATCAGACAAGAACCTTCTACTGAAGCTGCCGTTGTAGGTAAAGCTGCCAAAGGCTCTTCTGTGACTCTTATTGAGCAAACTTCTGATGACTGGTGGAAAGTAAAAAATGCTGACGGCCAGGAAGGATATGCTTACTCAAGATATTTAAGAGCATAATTTTTATTAAAAAATAATAAATTTTCACAAAAAAAGCATAGAAACATCCCAGCTTTGGGATGTTTTTATATTTTTACGGCTCTGAAAAAAAACTAATGAAGAAAACTCTGTTGCTATTGACTTTGATGTTCACAGTCATTATTCTGCACGCCCAAAAACTACATATTGACGGAAAAATATCAGATTCTGAAAAGAAAGCGATAGAAAATGCCACCGTCTATCTTTTAAAAGAAAAAGATTCATCCATTATCAATTATACGGCTACCAATAGGGAAGGGAAATTCTCGCTGAAGATTGATGATATGAAAGAACCTTCCATTCTTAAAATTGATGCTGATAAATTATCTTCCTATTCAAAAAAATTTGAGAAAATAGATCAGTCATTATCGCTTGGAGATATTCAGCTTGAGAAACAAGGGATTGTGAATACAATTGATGAAGTAAAAATCACCGTTTCTCCGGTAAAAATCAAAAAAGATACTATTGAATTCAATGCTGCAGCGATCAAAGTACGCCCTGACAGTAAAATTGAGGAACTTCTGAAGCAGATCCCCGGTGTGGAAATCAGCAATGAGGGAAAAATTACCGTGAATGGCAAAGAAGTAGACCAAATTATGATTAATGGAAAACCTTTCTTTGATAAAGATGGGAAAATCGCCCTTCAGAATTTACCGGCAGATATTATTAAGAATATTCAGTTTACCACCACCAAAACAAAAGAGGAAGAACTCAGCGGAAAAGCAGCCAAATCTCAGAATACCACCATCAACTTTAATATTGATGAAAAGAAAAATAAAGGTTTGCTGACCAGACTTACGGTAGGCTATGGATCAGACAAGCGATATGAAGCAAGCGGACTGGCGAGTTATTTTAAAGGGGATACGAAAATAAGTTTATTGGCTTCTTCCAATAACATCAATTCACAGGGATTTTCCAGGGATGAGGTTTTTGACAGTATGGGAAATGGCCGGAATGCCTGGATGATGCAGGGAGGATCTGTCTCAACGGTAGGAAATGTGACTTACTATAGCCAGGGTGGCGGTGCAAAAGGTATTCAAAGGTCTACAACCATTGGATTAAACTATAGTGACAAGCTGGGAAAAGATGCTGACCTGGATTCTTTCAGTCTGATGCATTCCGATTCCAATATGGAAACGAGATCTAAAGTTTCAAGATCTACACTTCTCCCCACTTACACCCTTCAGACCAGTTCTGAAAGCAATGGAGAAAATGAATCCAAACAATACAGTTTTGATACTTCGGTTAAAATAAAGCTGGATTCTATGACTAGCATCTATCTTTCTCCAAGATTTACGAAAAACAGCAGTTTTAATTTTAATAATTCACGTTCATCTACTTTAAATAATGGCAAACTTGTGAATGAAAGTAATGCTTATTCAAGTAATGATTCGGAAAGCAGTTCATTCAATCCATACCTCTACTTTTCAAGAAAGTTTAAGAAAAAAGGCCGTTCCATTTCAGCCAATATGAACAGTTCCATTTCAGAATCCAGAAGGGATAACCTGAACCAGTCCCAAAACACTTTCTATCAACCCAGTGGGACAACGGCAGACAACAGGGATCAGTTAGCCAAAAATAAAAATCAGAACAGCAGTTTCAATTTCAGTGCAGGATATACGGAACCTGTTTCCGATTCTTCCAGTGTAAGTTTTGAAGTAAAATATGAAACCCGATCTTCCAGAGATTTGAGAAATGTAAATGATTTTGATAATACAACCGGAGATTACACTAAATTCAATCAGCTTTTATCCAACAATATGAAGCAAAGAATTAATCAGATATCTCCTGAGTTCACTTATCAAATCAGCAAAAAGAAACTGAATTTCTGGGCTTCCATGAACCTTGATATTTCAGATATGAAAGTAAATTCAATCTATAACGGTCAGCAATATGATCTGCAGAAAAATTTTGTACTACCCCAATATAATGTGAACCTTTACTATCAACTGTCAGAAGGAAAAACTTTAAACTTTTACAACTATTCCAACTTCACCATTCCGACAGCAGAACAACTGACTCCCTATAAAGATGAATCCAATCCTTTAATTAGCTATCAGGGAAATCCGAATTTGAAAAATACCTGGACCAACAATCTTTATCTGTATTTCAATAATTATAATAAAGTAAAAGATCTCAGCTACTATTTCAACGTTGGTTTTACGTACAGAAATAATGACATCATCAATTTTTCTACCTATGATAATGCAGGAAAACAGGTGATCACTTACGACAATGTAAGCGGAAATAAAAGCATCAATGCCGGCGGAGGTTTCAGTAAAGTATTGAAATGGAAGAATAATAAACTTATTATCAATCCAAGATTCACCATGAATTATGCTTACAATAATGGTTTTATAGACGGACAGGCTTTTACCAGCAAAACATATAGTCTTAACCCTGGACTTAATCTTACCTATGAAATTAAAGATAAAATGACGATTAAGCCTTCTTACAGACTTGGATACAATTTTTCAAATTATACCAATTACAATATAACGAATGTAAATACAGCCAATCAATCCTTAAAACTGGAACTGACGAATTATATGCTGCAGGGCAGATTTGTATTTGGAAATGATTTTGAATACAATACCAACTCCAATATTGCTCCGGGCTTCAAAAAGGATTTCTACTTCTGGAATACCAGCCTTGGATATTCATTCTATAAAAAACAGTTTACGGCAAAGGTAAAAATCTACGATGTCTTGAATCAAAATCAAAGCGTGAGAAGAACCATTACCGATTCTTATTTTGAAGACCGTGAAGACCTCATCCTGAAACGATACATCATGTTCTCCATCAGCATGAAACTGAATAAGTTTGCAGGTAAAAAGACGCAGTAAAGCAACACTATACTTTTATATATATTTTTGATAATGGCCGGATCTTTCCGGCTATTTCTATGAATAAACAAAATTGAACCCTGAATACAATCACCACTGAAGATGTAAAATTCCCCTCCTCCGGAGGGGTGGCGAAAATTCAAAGAATTTTTGACGGGGTGGTTTAGCATAAACACATTCCAATAAATACTAATGTCTTTTAGTCAATAACCGTGTTTTTATTTTTAAATTAGCATCAAATTTTTTTTATGAAAATCCATATTTCAGTATTATGTATTCTTTTTTTCATTCTTGGAAAAGCTCAGAAAACGGAACAGAAAGACAATTTCGTTAAAGACAATTTCACCAAGAAAGAATTTTATATTCCAATGCGTGATGGCATGAAACTTTTCACAGCAGTGTATATCCCAAAAGATATATCGAACAAGAACAAATACCCGTTCCTGATGCAGAGAACCTGCTACAGCATTGCCCCTTACGGAGAGAGTGAATATAAAACAAAGGTAGGTCCCAACACTTATCTGATGAAAGACAAGTATATTTTCGTGTATCAGGATGTACGCGGAAGATATATGAGTGAAGGTACTTTTACCAATATGACACCACAGGTGGAGCGTAAAACCAAAAAAGATGTTGATGAAAGTACAGATACGTACGATACCATCGAATGGCTTTTGAAAAATGTGAAAGATAACAATGGTAAAGTAGGCCAGTTTGGAACATCATATCCCGGATTTTATACCGCTGTAGGAACGTTGTCACAGCACCCGGCTTTGGTAGCTTCTTCACCACAGGCACCTATTTCCGATTTCTGGAATGACGATTTCCTTCACAACGGAAGATTTATGCTGGGATACTTCAGAACGTTCCCGGTTTTTGGTGTTCAGAAAACGCAACCGGAAAAACAGGCATGGTATATGGATTCTTTCATTAAGCAGACTTCTGAGGATGGATTAAAATTCTACAGAGATATGGGTACGCTGAAAGACGGATATGAAAAATATTACAAGAATAACTTCTTCATGACAGAAATTATGAATCATACCAACTATGATGAATTCTGGCAGAAAAGAGGTCTCCTTCCTCACCTGAAAAATATCAGCCATGCTGTAATGACTGTCGGCGGATGGTTTGATGCAGAAGATCTTTCAGGACCATTGAATATTTATAAAACTATCGAAAAAACAAGCCCTAAAGCTAAAAACACCATCGTTATGGGACCATTCTCTCATGGCGGCTGGTCTCAGGAGCAGGGAAAACACTTCCACAGTGAAACTTATTTTGGCGACAGCATTGCTACGTACTATCAGAAAAATATTGAAACAAAATTCTTCAATCATTATCTGAAAGGCAATACCAAAGAAGACGCAGGACTTCCTGAAGCATTAATGTATGACACCGGTGCTAAAGCATGGAAGGAATTTGCTTCTTACCCACCGAAAAATGCTCAGAAAGTGAACTTCTATCTGGCTGATAAAACCTTGAAAAAAACATCAGGACAAGGATATTCTGAATATTACAGTGATCCTAACAATCCTGTTTTAAGCTCAGATCATTTAAAAGATTTTAATGGCTTCACTCCAAAAAATTATATGTCGGAAGACCAGAGATTTGCTGTAGGAAGACCAGATGTATTAACGTTTACTACCGATGTACTGACTGATGATATTACATTTGCCGGAGAGATCATGGCTAAACTGAATATTGCATCCACTTCTACAGATGCTGATTTTGCCGTAAAATTAATTGATGTTTATCCTGAAGATTTCAAACCTGCAGAAAAGAAAGATGGAGTGATCTATGGGAACTATCACCAGATGGTAAGAAGTGAGATCATGCCTGCAAGATTCAGAAATACAAAAGAAAAGGGAGAAGCCTTAGTTCCGAACCAGAAAACGGCTGTTAATTTCAGACTTCAGGATGTGGTTCATACGTTCAAAAAAGGACATAAAATCCAGATTCAGATCAGCAGTACTTGGTTTCCGCTTTTCGCAATCAACCCGCAGAAATTTATGGATAATCCGAATTTTGCCAATAAAGAGGATTACACCAAGGCATTTATTAAAGTATATGATGACAGCTCTATTGAAGCTGATGTTTTAAAATAAATTGAAAGAGGCTGTCTCAAAAGTGTCATTCTGAACGAAATGAAATGTAGTGAAGAATCTCATATGTTTGGTTATCAATGAGATTCTTCCTTCGTCAGAATGACAAAAGCCAGATTGTTTGACTTTTGAGACAGCCTCTTTTATTTCTGAGGAGTTGAAGTTTTTGTTTTTAGCTTTTGGCTAAAGCCGGACGAATTTATTCTTTTGTTTAAGTGGGCTAAAGCCCACTTCTATTGATGGAGATGAAAAGCTCAATTCTTTAAAATCTGCGTGAGGTCTGCATCATTAGATCAGCATCATTTGAGACTCTACGGAGTGACAAACGTATGGATAAAATTTTTCCTAAAAATTATTCCTCAATGGTTCTGAAGGTAAGGTTTACTCTGGGAGTTTTCACTTTTGTAGTGGGAGGAAGTCTGTGCAGCCAGTGGTCCTGAGTGGTTCCTTTCATAATTAATAAGCTTCCGTTTTCGAGGAATATTTCTGCCTTTTCTTTGGTTGTTTTATGTTTGAATAAAAACTTTCTTTCCGCTCCAAAGGTCAGAGAGGCAATTGCTCCATGCTTTTTCAGATCTGTTTCACCATCGCTGTGATAAGCCATGCCTTCGCTTCCGTCATGGTATAAATTAAGCAGACAAGAATTGTAAGTTTCTCCTGAAACTTCTTCACATTTTTTCTTCAGTTCCAGTAATTCGGGAGTCCAGAATTGGGCATATTTTGTTCTTTTCGAATAGGTATATTCAAAAGCTTTCTCTCCAAACCAGGCTACTTTCCTTTTGGTTACAATCAATTTTCCAAAGATTAATGCCTCATCGTTTTCCCATGGAATCTGGCTGAGCAGATAATCATAGTAAAAATCTGATTGTTCTTTGGAGAAAACCTTACCGTAATAATGAACAGTTCCATCGTGTGGAAGGATATTTAGGGGATAATCGGATATTTCTTCGAAGAGACTCATCATAACTTTTTAATTAAATGCTTTTATATTTAAACACAAATGGCGCTAATGTCTTTCACAAATAACACGAATTCTTATATCAATAGAAACGGGCCTTATCCATTTTAAAAAAAGACTGTCATTAAACACAAATGGCACCAATGTTTTTCATAAATGACACGAATTTTATATCAATAGAAACGGGCCTTATCCATTTTAAAAAAAGACTGTCATTAAACACAAATGGCACCAATGTTTTTCACAAATGACACGAATTTTATATCAATAGGAATGGGCTTTAGCCCATTTAACAAAAATAATCTAATCCATTGGCTTTAGCCAAAACTTAATAAAAGAAGAATCCTTTTGTATCTTTTGTGGTAAAAATACGTTACGAGTACATTTGTGAACCCTCCCAACCAACAATCAGCTGTTTCCTATCACTTCCCCATCTGTAGCCGCCAAGATGCCCGGTAGACTGAATCACGCGGTGACATGGAATAAGAAATGCAACCGGATTACTTCCAATAGCCGTTCCAACAGCTCTGGAAGCTTTAGGATTTCCAATTTTTTCTGCCAGGCTACCATATGTAGACAATTTTCCCATTGGAATTTTCAGCAGACTTTCCCATACTTTCAGCTGAAAATCGGTTCCTTTTAAATGTAATTTTATGGTGTTGAGTTTTGTCCAGTCTTTATCGAATATGGACAATGCATTCTTTTGAAGAGTATCTAGTTTTTCAATAAAAAAAGCATTGGGGAACTTCTGTTTCAGTTCCCCGAATGCTTTTTCTTTATTATCTTCAAAAGCCATATAGCAGATTCCTTTTTCTGTAGAAGCTACTAAGATATTTCCGAAAGGACTCTCGGAAAAACTGTAATGAATACTAAGACTTTTTCCTCCGTTTTTATATTCTGCCGGAGACATTCCTTCTATTTTCACAAACAGATCATGCAGCCTGCTGGTACTGGAAAGTCCTGTCTCATAAGCGGTATCAAACAAACTTGCCTTTTCTTCCTTCAATAAATTTTTAGCATGTTCAAGACTGATGAACTGTAAAAATTTTTTCGGACTTGTTCCTGCCCAATCTGTAAAGATCTTCTGAAAATGGGCCGGACTCAGGTGAATATTCTCTGCCACTTCCTCCAAACTTGGCTGAAGCCTGAAATTGCTCCGGATATATTCTATCGCCTTGGCAATTCTGTTATAATCTATCTGACTTTGTGTGGACATTGTATTGTTATTTTACCTCACAAATTTCCAAAGAATATACGGCAGAAAAAATCCGATTCTTGCGGAATTAGTTGTTGTTATAAATATCGTAGTAAGCAAGCATTTTGTAATATAACTTCGCAGAAAGGAAAGCCGTTGGCTTAGCCATTGGAGAATCCATTAATTCTACAATATCAAATGCTACTACGTTACATTTTTCAAATACTTTTCTTAATAATTCCAACGTTGGATACCATTGTAATCCACCTGGCTCAGGAGTTCCTGTAGATGGAGCAATTGAAGGATCGAAAGCATCTAAATCAATAGTGATATACACATTTCCTGATACTTTTTCCAATACATCATTGATCCAGTTCTCGTTGTTTGCGATTTCGTGAGCAAAGAATACTCTTCCTTCCGGTAAATATTCAGCTTCCTCAGCATCCATAGAACGGATTCCCACCTGTACTAAGTTATGCTTCTGATTAGCTTCAAACACTGCACAAGCATGGTTGGAAGTAGAACCGTGGAACTCAGGACGTAAATCTGTGTGAGCATCCAACTGAAGAACAGTAAGGTTTTCAAACTTCTCTCCTACCGCACGGATAGAACCGATAGAAACAGAGTGCTCTCCTCCAAAAAGAGTAAATAATTTACCCTCATTGTTCAAAAGTTCTTTTGTTTTCTGATAAACCGCCTCTGTCATTGCTTCAGGAGAAGAATTTTCAGAAACTTCACCAGCTAAGTAAACTCCCTGTAGATAAGGTTCTGTTTGAGTTTCAATATCATAAAGCTCCATGTTTTCAGAAGCGTTTAAAAATAATTCCGGACCTTTATCAGCTCCTTTACCCCATGTTGAAGTTCCATCGTAAGGAACAGTTACCAACATTACTTTCGAATTCTCTAGTGTTGCGTTTTCCTCGGGAATTCCTGCGTATGTTCTCATGCTTTATTTAAAAATTTTAATGTTTTAAAATTGAAATATTGACCACAAAGATACGAAGATTTATGAGTTGAAGAGTAAGAGCGTCGGAGAGTTTGTAAATGATAATTATCCTTGAATATTTGCCAGGAAGCCGGAGGCTAGAAGAAGGAAGTAATGAATGTTTAAAGAATCATTTTGAGTTCAATTTAACAAATACCTTCAATCTATTTATTATCGATATATTGAAATTTTTCATAGAATAACTTCCTGCTTCCCTCTTCAGACTTCCTGCCTTATTGAGTTTTCCCTTTTCAACTCAATTTCCTATTTTTGTACAAAACTCATAATATGCCTTTAAAAGCTGTTCTTTTCGATATGGATGGTGTGATTGTAGATACAGAACCATTACATAGAAAAGCTTATTTCAAAACGTTTGATGAACTGGAAATTGCTGTTTCTGAAGAGCTTTACACCTCTTTTACCGGAGCATCTACTAAAAGAGTTTCTGAAACTCTGATTAAGGAATTTAATCTAAATCAGACTTACGAATCCATTGCAGGAATCAAAAGGTCTCATTTCAAAGATTATTTTTATAATGATGACGAATTTGATTTAATTCCGGGAGTAAGAAAACTGATCGAGCATTATCACGAAAATGGACTCAAGCTGATTCTGGCTTCTTCTGCAACAATGGTAACCATCAATATGGTTTTTGAAAAATTTGGACTGGAACAATATTTCAGTGGAAAGATCAGCGGGGCGGATTTAAAGGAATCAAAACCTCATCCTGAAGTTTTTTTACTGGCGGCAGAAATGGCGGATGAACCTGTTGAAAACTGTATGGTGATTGAGGATTCTACCAACGGAATTCTTGCTGCACACCGCGCTAAAATTTTCTGCGCTGCATACAGAAGTCCACATTCTAAAAATCAGGATTATACATTGGCTGATACGGTAGTTTCAGATTATGAAGATCTGGAACTGGATAAAATTTCAAAATATTTTTAAACAAAAAAGAGGCTGTCTTAAAAGTCAAACAATCTGGCTTTTGTCATTCTAACGAAGGAAGAATCTCATTGATAACCAAACACATGAGATTCTTCACTACATTTCATTTCGTTCAGAATGACACTTTTGAGACAGCCTCTTTTGTTTTCTATAAGTTTTGGCTAAAGCCCATTGACTTTTCTATTGATTGTAAATGGGCTAAAGCCCATTTCTACTGATCATAAAATTATTAATAACCAAGAAGTTTCAATACATCTTCCGGTTCCTGCTTTTCACGGAAAATCTCATATTTCAGTTCACCGTTTTCATCTTTCTGAATCAGGACATGTCTCGGCTGAGGCATCAGACAGTGGTGTACTCCACCATATCCTCCGATGGTTTCCTGATAAGCCCCGGTGTGGAAAAATCCGATATACAAAGGTTTTGTATCACTGAAAACAGGCAAATAAATTGCGTTGGTATGTTGTTCCGAGTTATAATAATCATCTGAATCGCAAGTTAATCCTCCAAGGAAAACTCTTTCATAAGTATCTTCCCAACGGTTAAGCGGAAGCATGATAAAGTGTCTTGAAATAGCCCACGTATCAGGAAGAGTGGTCATGAAAGAAGAATCAATCATATTCCATTTTTCTCTGTCGTTCTGACGTTTCTGAGAAATGATTTTATAAAGATTCGCTCCACTTTCTCCTACGGTAAAGCTTCCGAACTCAGTGTAAATATTAGGTTCTTCTACTCCTTCCTCTTCACAGAATTTCTTGATCTGAGAAACGATTTCTTCCACCATATACTGATAGTCATAATCAAAGTTCAGAGAAGTTTTGATTGGGAAACCACCACCGATGTTCAGTGAATCCACTTCAGGAGCGATTTTCTTCAAACGTGCATATACACGCAGACATTTATACAATTCGTTCCAGTAATATGAAGTATCCTTAATCCCTGTATTGATGAAGAAGTGAAGCATTTTCAATCTTGCATTCGGGTGTTCTGCGATTTTCTGACTGTAATAAGGGATAATATCTTTATACCCGATCCCTAATCTTGAGGTATAGAATTCAAACTTCGGCTCTTCCTCTGATGCGATTCTGATTCCGATATTAAAGGTAGAATCGATGCTTTCTGTAAGTTTATCCAATTCTCTGTAATTATCAAGAATCGGAGTAATATTTTCAAAACCGCTGTTGATCATATCTGAGATCTTTGCCAGATAATCATCAGTTTTGAAACCATTACAGATGACTTCAATATTTTTATCTACTTTCTCTTTTTCATAAAGAGACTTTACAATATCCATATCATAAGCAGAAGAAGTTTCTATTGAAATGTCATTTTTCAATGCTTCTTCCAATACAAAATTAAAATGACTGGATTTTGTGCAGTAGCAGTAGGTATAATTCTTTCTATATTCGGTTTTTTCAAAAGCTTCTTTAAACCAGCTTTTCGCTTTCTGAATATTTTGAGAAATTCTCGGCAGATAGCTAATCTTTAGCGGAGTGCCAAATTGTTCAACTACGTCCATCAGTGGAACGTCGTGAAACAACAAATTGTTCTCAGATACATTAAATTCCTCTGTAGGGAAGTACAATGTCTGATCAATAAGTTCCGAGTACTTTATTTTCATTTCTAAACAAGTGAATTAAGAAATGCAAAATTGCTAAAAAACTTTCATTTTTAGGTGTTAAAATTGTTATAATTTTAATTTAGGACTCAATATTAAATCTTACAAAAATTTATCTCTGATAATCAATAGGTAAACTTTTGAATATACCCGCTTCTTTTGGCATCTGAAATCCCTAATACCTCATTAATATAAGCATCTGTGGAGCCATATTTTTTGTTGATCTCTTCAAATGCAGCATCAAGGTATCTTTTTTCTACCCAGCTCAGTTTTTCCAGCACCTTCAGATCCATCTTTGGATAAAGGAAATGAAGGTTATTGGCCAGACGAAGTCTCTTCAGGATAAGATCTTTCCTGTAGTTATTAGATAAAAGATATTCGTTGTAAATAGTTTCTTTATCAAACTTCAGAATCGTAAGAATTAATGCTGTCGTAATTCCTGTTCTGTCTTTCCCTGCTGTGCAGTGGTAAAGGATAGGATCTTCAGATTCCAGAATCTCCGTAATAATCCTTTTAATCGTTTCCGGATTTTCAGTAACGTACTCACGGTAGAAATCAATCATTCTTTTGTCTGCATCAGATGCATTCACTTTGCCTTTAAGGACCAGTTTTTTGGCCTGAGCCAGCTGATCTCCTTCATCTTCAAATGCCGAGAAATTTCTGTAAACACTTTCTGACGGCAGCTGATCCGGCTTCTGAGCAATTTCCCTGGAATTTCTAAGATCAATAATTTCTTTGATTCCCAGCTTTTCAAAAGCGTCAAAAGATTTCTTTTTAAGTTTATTTAGATGAGCACTCCGGTACAGTTTTCCTTCCTTCAATGTCCTGCCGTCTATATTTTTGATGTTTCCTACCGTCCGGAAATTGGCAACTTTCTTGACATGAATTACTTTTTGAGTTTCATTTTTTCCATATTCGGGTGTTTCAAAATGCTGTGTTTTGCATGAGAAAATACAGCACAATGAAATGATGAAAACTGATATTTTGATTAGTTTATTCAATGGTTTTTGATAGGTTTTGGCTAAAGCCAATGGATGTATTTATTTTTATTAAACGGGCTGAAGCCCGTTTCTATTGATGTATAAATTCGTTCCATTTGTGAAAAACATTGGTGTAATTTGTGTTTAATGACAGTCTTTTTTTTAAATGGGTAAAACCCGTTTTTATTGATATAAAATTAGTACCATTTGTGAAAAATATTAGTGTAATTTGTGTTTAATGACAGTCTTTTTTTTAAATGGGTAAAACCCGTTTTTATTGATATAAAATTAGTGCCATTTGTGAAAAACATTGGTGCCATTTGTGTTTAATCACAGTCTTTTTTTTAAATGGTAAGGTTCGTTTCTATTGATAATAATCACCTTAATAGATTGCCGGATATTCTATCTCCTTCATTCCTACAAAAAACAAAACATCTCCTGATTCATATTCCACGGAAACTTCATCTTCAACGGCAAAATTTCGGGTTCCTATTCTTGAAGTGATGCTTAGACTTTCATTGGTCAGCGGCCAATTGAGACCTTTTGTTGTTATATTATTCACTGATGGAAACGGATAAATAGAAATCATTCTATTTTTCACTCCTTTCAGTGTAAAATGATTGGGAATAAAATAATATTCTGAAAACCCGTCATAAAACTTTATTTTCAGCTGGTCTTTGAATGTATATGCAACAGTAAGATTTCCCAGAAAATGATCCTGTTCACCTCCACTTCCTCCAAAAACATCAACCTCTGAAAAGCCTTTTCCCAGAATGATTTCCAACGCTTTATGAAAATCTGTTTTTTCCTGATCCAGTGTAAGGATAAATTTCCCTTCATATATATCTTCATCTGATCCGGAATGCGAATCAAAATCACCCGATATAAAATCCAGCTTATCCAAAGGAAATCCCATTCTTTTCAAATAATGGAAAGCACCGTCTGTACAGGCAGTTAAACCATAATTTTCCGGATCGGGTAATAATTTTGGAGCATCTCCGTTGATGAAAAGTAATGCTTTATCTTTCATTCGGATTCCAGTATTCTTCTGGTTCGCTGTTCAGTTTTGAAATATATCTGGCCAACACAAAAAGATAATCTGAAAGCCTGTTTAAATATTTAATCAGTTCGGGACGTACTTCCTCTGATTCATTCAGAAAAACCAATGAACGTTCTGCTCTTCTGCAGATGGTTCTTGCTGCATGTAGAAAAGTTGCAGATTTTCCACCACCCGGCAGGATAAAATACTGAAGCGGTTCCAGTTTTTCGTCAAAAGCATCCATCCACTGTTCCAGCTCTTCAATTTCTGTTTCTGAAATAATGATCGGAAGACGGGATTTCCCATTGGCAAGCATCAGCTTATCCACAGGTGTTGCTGCCTCTGAACCTACAGTGAACAGATCGAACTGTATTTTCTTCAGCTGTCTCAGCACTTCTTCATCTTCAATATGGCTTTTTGCAATCCCGATAAATGAATTCAGCTCATCTATATTTCCATAACTGTCTACTCTGGCACTGGCTTTGGAAACTCTTGTCCCACCGTATAACGCCGTCTGACCTTTATCTCCTGTCTTTGTATAAATTTTCATAGGACTAAAATACTTTTTTTTATACAATGTAAAAAGTAAAATGTAGTAATAGCTTCCTATTCGATCTGAAAAAATAAAACTGACACTAGAAATTAATGTCAGTTAATATCTGCCCAGATGGGTTTTTATATTTTTGGAATAGCTGCTCTTTAGTAAGCATCACGAAGCAATACTCATTTCTTTATTTTAAGATTAAAAAGTATAATTAACATTGAACTGAAAAGTTGTTCCGTTAAATCCAAACTGGTTTACTTCCCATGGATATCTGAACCTTCCTCCTAGATCTGTTACCACATCTCCTTTGCTGTCTATTACATCCGGATAAATATTAAATAAATTATTTACCACTCCGGAAACTTTAAGATCATTCGTTATTTTATAGGTTAAAACGATGTCTGTAACTACCTTACCGGAAAACGTCTGATCTTTGGCAGGATCAGTGGCGTGCTGCCAGGTAACAGAACCAAAATACGTATTATTTAAGTTAAAATTAAACTTTGTAATATCATAAGAAAGGCTCAGAATCGTTTTTGTTTTTGGTCTTGCAGAGATAATTCTGGATTGTTCTTTTCTATCAAAAAAGTTTTCTGAATAATCATTTTGAGCTAAAATAGGCGGAACGGCAATATTATCTACTATTTTAGTTTCGTTATAATTAAAAGCAGCAATAACGCCCAATCTTCCTTTCCCAATAGCAGAAGTATAATAATTAGCAACGAAATCCACTCCCTGAGTAACTGTATTGACAGCATTGGTGAAAAACTTCAGGGATGTTATTTTGTTATTGTTTAATATGACTTCCACAGGGTTTGTCAGATCCGGACTTCCCGGAGCACCCGTTTTATACCCAATATCTCCTGAGAAAAGCACCCTGTCTTTGATTTTTATTCTATAATAATCCGCTGTAATAGTAAGGTTTTTAAAAGGTTTTACGGCCAATCCCCCGGTAATGTTAAAGGCTTTTTCAGCATTTAATTTAGGCACCCCAAGATCAGATCTTACAATTTGAGAGTCATTATTAAATGTCCCCTGATTAGCTACTGTATTTCCTGTAATTTTGGTCTGAACATTGGAATAGTAAATCTGGTGTAATGAAGGTGCGCGGAATCCTGTAGAAACAGATCCACGGAAAACTAATTTATCATCCAGCAGCTTATACCTTGCATTTCCTTTCCAGGAAACATTATTTCCAAAATCACTGAAGTTTTCATATCTCACAGTTCCTCCAAGCAGAAGGTCTTTCGTAACATCCCATTCAGTATTTATATAAGCTCCCATATTCTGACGGTTTTTATTGACTTCATTTTGAGGCTGCAGTCCGGGAAATGATTCTGCACCACTTCCTATATAAGATGATTCTTCCCCTGCTTTTGCCTGATAATTTTCATTGCGCACTTCAGCTCCGGCACCTAAAACAATTGCACCAAAATCCCGGCTGATATCTATATTTCCTATAATATTACTGAACTGATGGCCACCTGCCTTAAAACGGGTTGGTGAATTTGCACCCAAAGACGTATTAATAGTATTTCCTACCATATAATCTACTGCATTAGAGCCAAAGGTGGCACTCCCGTCAAAATTCCATTTACCAAACATACCTTTCCATCCGGAAGTTAAATTATAATCATAAACATCTGTTTTAAATTCCGGCTGAAATCCGTTGTAAGGCTGTCCTTTTGGGGTTAATAAACCAAAATCTGAAGCTACCCAGTAGGGTGTTCTATACAAAGCAAAACTAGTCCCGTTTCTGTAAGTGGTCCCCCCAAAAGCATAAAATTTACCTGTTTCACCTGTTGGCAATTCAAAATTGACAAACATATTGGCCACTTTTGTTTCCGGTTGCCCTATAATCATTCCTAAACCAGGATTAGCCTGAGTCCAGGCATTATCCACCCCAAAAAGTTCATCTTTTGTAACAGAACCTGCACGGTTCGTTTTATTTTGAGAGGAAAATCCGAATGTAAGATTCAGACTTCCGGTTTTTGCTACTTTGATTCCTGTATTAAAATCTGCTCCGATATTAAAACCATCTCCTTTTGAAGTAATACCTGAAAAAAGATTGACTGTACTTTTTCCAACACTGTTCTTAAGAATAATATTAATAACTCCCGCAATAGCATCAGAGCCGTACTGTGCAGATGCTCCATCCCTCAATACCTCTACGTTTTGTAAGGCTGCTGAAGGAATACTTTTCAGATCTGTACCCACTTCACCTTTTCCGGGGGTATCATTTACATAAATTAAAGCACTTTGATTTTTTCTTTTACCATTCACCAAAACTAATGTTCTGGAAGGCCCTAATCCTCTTAAATCTGCAGGATCAAAATGAGCCGTTGCATCAGAAACAGTTTGTTGTGATGAATTGAAAGAGGGAACGGCATAGGTTAAAGCTTTATCAAAAGTTGCCTGCCCAGTGGATTTTAATTGTACGGCAGAAATATTGTCAATAGGAATTGCTGAGGTAATGATGGTTCTTGGCTTGGTTCTACCCGTGGTAACCACAACCTCATCTATTTTATTTTGTTTTATGCTGTCCTGAGCATATCCCATTGCACCAGCTCCGCTTAATACTAATGCATAGATTTTTCCATTAAATAAATTATTTTTCATGTCAATTGCTAATTATTCAATAAATCTAATGAAAAAATCAATATTAAATACAAAAATTGAAAATATAATAAAAATACAATTTCATATTTGCGAAAATTATACCATTTCGTAAAAACAATAATTAATCTACAAAACATAAAGTTATTTATTAATATCATGAAAAAAAATAAATCAATAACGCCGTATTTGTATAAAAAAAAATTAATTAGTTATCATCAGAAATAAACATGATTTCATTCTTACTGGCAAGTAGTTTTCAGTAAATTGAGATTGCTTCGTTTATGGCTCGCAGTGAATGGCCACAAAAAATGGCCGGAAGAAACCGGCCATATCCAAATTATTTATTTACCTCTACGTATTGTATGATGGTCTGATTTTTTGGGTTGTAGATAATGGTACTACTGTTAGGAAATCTTTTCAGTTTATAATACTGAATATTTTTGTCGGATTTAAGCTCCTCGAGAACCTTAGTATCAAAAGTATTGTCAGGAAGAAATTTTGATATAAAGCTTAATTTATCAATTATATTCTGGCCATCAATCTTTCTGGCAGTTTTATCAGATTTATTTTCATCCGATGTTGGCTGACCTTCCAAAAATGGCAGTAATACTGCAATATCAGCTTTATATTTAAAAATATATCCTTGAGGTCTTCCGGGAATTCTAATTTTCTTCCCTTTTTCCTCCGAAACAATGGAAGTTCCAGTATCAGGGAAAACGGTATTGAACTTAACATCTTCGGAATTGGTTATAGAATTAATAGATTCATTTACCGTTTTTTTTACTGTTTCCTCAACAACCTGTTGTGTTTTTTGCTGTACAGTTTCGGTTGTTTTCTGAACAGTCTGGTCAATTTTTTCCTCTATTTTATTGCATGATACTAATAAAAAACTGGCAATAACAGGCAAAATATACTTCTTCATAATTCTAATAATAGCGATTTTTTTATTAATATCCTCTTTTCTAACGTAAAAATAGGTCAGGATATTTTAACAAAGAAAAAAATATTTTTTAAATATGAAAAATACTGCTGACAAACTGTTGTCATTCTCCTCTCTTACCTTTGTATCAACAACAAACAAAACAAATACATTATGACAACTACAGCAACAGCCACTAAACAATTCATGACTTCTGAACAGGTATTAAACGAATGGCAGGGACACAGAAATCTGACGAGAAGAGTCATTGAATCTTTTCCGGAAAAAGAGTTATTTGAATTTTCTGTAGGCGGAATGAGACCATTTGCAAAACTTGCAGTAGAACTGATCAGCATTGGCGGGCCTGCTTTAAAAGGAATTGTGGAAGGAAATGTGGAAGCTTACAGTGAAGAAGCTTTTAATCCGAAAACCAAGGAAGAAATTTTGAAAAAATGGGATGAAGAAACTGAAGTGATCAATCATTATTTCAATCAGATTTCTGAAGAGCGTTTTCAGGAAACCTTCAATTTATTCGGACAATATGAATTTCCGGTGTATCAGAACATTCTTTATTTTATAGACAACGAAGTTCACCACCGCGGACAAGGTTATGTTTATCTGAGAGCTTTGGGAATTGAACCTCCTTTCTTCTGGGAGAGATTCTAATAAAAGCAAAATGGTAAAATTGCAGAAAGGATAAACAAAACAGATATCTTTTTTTGCCACACAACCAATGTGTTTAGTTGCAATTTTGCCTTTTAATCAAACCATTTCATTTATTTGCCTCAATTAAGTCTTTTAAACCTCAACAGCTGTCTTGTTGGGGTTTTTATTGATGTCTTTCTGTCATTTTCAGAAGCAGTTCTTTTAATCTTGTACGAAGACTTTCCGGTTCAAGAACCGTTGCATAATCTGCAAAAGTAACAAGCCAGCGGGGAAATCCGTCATTGATCCATTCTGTTTCAAAAGTGAGTTCCATCCCATGTTCGGTTTCTACTTCTTCTATCAATCCGTAATATTTTTTAGAATTTACCAGATGAGACATTATTTTTTTATCTACTAAAAGTCTGGCTCTGACTTTATTTCCATTGGCTTTTTTACGGTAATCATTCACCTGCCCATATTCCTGCAGGAAAGGATTCTGTGTTTTTGAAATTTCCAGAATTCTGTCGATACGAAACTGTCTGAAATCTTTTCTCAAGGTACAGTATGCCATGATGTACCAAATATTAAATTCGAAAAACATCCCGACCGTTTCAATAGTTCTGTTGCTTACTCTCTCATCTACGGTCTTATATCTGATATTGAGCTGGGTTTTCTCCGCAATACTTTCCAGGATAATAGGAATTACGTTTTTCAGTGAATCTCCGGAATCCGTATGAAAACTGAAAACATCAATCTGCTTTTCAATATTTTTAATCAGATTTTTATCAGAATATTTCAGTACCGAACGTACTTTTTCCATAGCAGCCTGATAATGGCTCCCTAAGCTTTGGTGGGAAAATTTCTGCATCAGCTTTTCTGCGGTAATGAAACTTAACACTTCTTCTTTGGTAAACATAATCGGAGGAAGTTTATACCCTTCCATTAAAGAATAGCCGTTCCCTGCTTCGCCCACAATAGGAATCCCTGCATTTTCCAGAGTTTTTACATCACGGTAAATGGTTCTGATGCTAACATCGAATTTTTCAGCGAGATCCTGAGCCCGAACAACAGGTTTCGACTGTAATTGGGTAAGAATGGCAGTTACCCGATCGAGTTTTTTAAGATAGTGGTCGTTCATTATATCACAAAACTAAAAATTCTTTTCTGAAGTATAACTTATGAGGGACAGCTTTTTTATTTAAAGGTATTAACGAGTTTATCAAGATTCAGACTGCGGGCGGAGGCATCAAAAATCTCACGGTAAGTTCCTTCTTTATTATAGAGTTCATCATGAGTTCCATTTTCAACCACTCTTCCTTTTTTCATCACATAAATGATATCTGAATCCAGAATCTGTGAGAGTGAATGGGAAATGATAATCACCGTTCTTCCTTCTTTTATGGCATCCAGAGAGTTTTTGATCTGTTCTGTGGCAATGGCATCCAGACTGGCTGTAGGTTCATCCAGAAAGATGATTGGAGGATTTTTAAGGAAAAGTCTTGCAATGGCAATTCTCTGCTGCTGTCCTCCTGAAAGCTGAGTGGCATCATGCTGGTATTTTTCAGGAAGATCCATAATCTGATCATGCAGATAAGCTTTTTTTGCGGCCTCCTGAATTTCTTCAAAACTGGCATTCATATCGCCGTAACGGATATTATCTTCTATACTTCCCTGAAAGATATGATTTCTCTGAAGTACAAGCCCCAGATCACTTCTCAGAAAAGTATTATCAAATTCATTAAGGTTTACTCCGTCCAGAAGGATTTCTCCAGAATCCGGAAGATAAAATTTACATAAAAGATTGATCACCGTTGATTTTCCTGCACCGCTCAATCCTACCAAAGCTGTCGTCTTTCCGTTTTCAATTTTCATGGAAACATTATGTAAAGCTTTCGTACCATTGGGATAAGTGAAATCAACATTTTTCAATTCAAAAGTTCCTTTGATTTCTTTTTCTACAAAGCTTCCGTTGGATTCTGTTTCATGATCTGCATTCAGAATATCAAAGTACCCTTCGGCATAAATCATGGCATCATTCATATCATCATAAATTCTGTGAAGCTGACGGATAGGCGCTGAGACATTGTTAAAAAGCATAATATGAAGCATGATAGCACCGATAGTCATCTGCTGATCAAGCACCAGATAAACAGTTAAAAGGATAATCAAAACAACTCCAAATTGTTCAATGAACGTTTTTAAACCATCATAAATAAAATTGGTTCTCCTTGTGATCATCTGACTTTCCATCAGCTCCATCTGAAGGTGATATTGTTTTTTCCCTTCAAATTTTTCACGGACAAAGCTTTTAATAACCATAATAGAATTAATCAGGTTCAAGAGTCCTGATGTCTTCTTTTCTCTTTGATTTCTAAGCTGGCGTCTTACTCCGCCCAGTTTTTTGGCCTGCAGGGAGCTGATGTAGAAATAGATAGGAACAATAATCGTAGAAACCAGTCCCACATACACATTCTGCATATACATAATGATGAGGGCAATAATGGCATTGGAAAAAAGAGGAAGGATATCAATAAAAAAGTTCTGAACCAATCTGGTAAGACTTTCTATTCCACGATCGATTCTGATCTGTAATTTTCCGGATTCATGGTTTTCATCATTAAAATAAGCGACTCTGTAGGTTAAAATCTTATCAATGGCTGATTGCGCCAACACGGAGCTTACATTAATCCTGATTTTTTCGCCATAAAATTTCTGCCCGAAGTTGATGAAGATATTTAACAGTTCTTTCCCCAGTAAAATAATGGAAATGATAACGAGAATATGAATTCCCTCTGACATCGGATGTGGAAGATGCGTAAGTTTAGTGACTTCATCCACCGTGTATTTCAGAACAATCGGGTTCACCTGTGCTGCGAGAGCTCCCAGAAAAGTAAGAAACAAAGTTCCGTAAATCATGGGTCTGTAAGGTCTGATGAAGGGGACAAGCTGTTTATAGATTCCGAATAAGGTAACGGTTCTGTTAAAAGGTTTAGCCATAAAAATCATTTTAAATGAAAAACGTACCGCTTTCAAAAGAAAAAGGTACGAATTATTATTAAACCGATCATCTAGGATTTATTTAAAAATCTTTCATTGTGCCATCGTCATTTATGTATTTGAATTGATGGCATGGGTCAATAACCTTTCCCCCCATTTGTACAAAAGATCCCCACATTCCTGACCAATCTTCAAAATCATTTTCTACAGATGTATCCCAACGAACTACGGTTGAATTTTTATGAAACTTTACATTTACTATAATACCGTATTCATTATCCAAAAAAACCTTGGTTCCTACTTGAAAATCTTCATATTTATAAAGATGATCCATTTATCCTTCAAACAAATAAGTTGTAAGGTAATGAAGTTCTTTTCTGCTGGCTTCTTTAGATTCTGCTTCTGCCTGTTCTAAAGAGTATTGGGAATTAATTTCCTTTTTCTGCAAAACAAATGAGTTGTTGGCATTCTTATCCACTACCTCATTAAAAATATGCTCAATTTCAGAATTTGCTAAGGTAGCAAAGCTGATCTCTTCAAAGCCATGTAATAATCTAAGATCATCAAACTGACTGAAATTTTCATTGACAAATGCCTGCAGCTGTGCTTTGGAATCAAAGTTACCAGCCCAGATATTATAAGCGTATTTCTTCTTTTTAGGTTTATCTAAAATACTTTGATACACGAAGTTTTCACCCAGATAGGCTTCTCTTACCTGCGGATCGTTTGCAAGATCTTCCGGAAGTCCTTCTTTCAGGATCTTTCCTTCAAACATAATATAGGTTTTGTTCGTAATCGCCAGGGTTTGCTGTACGTTGTGGTCGGTAATCAGAATTCCGATATTTTTATCAACAAGACTTCTTACGATTTTCTGAATATCTTCTACAGCAATCGGGTCTACCCCTGCGAAAGGCTCATCCAGAAGAATGAAGTTCGGGCTTGTGGCAAGACAGCGTGCAATTTCTGTTCTACGTCTTTCTCCCCCGGAAAGAAGATCTCCTCTGTTTTTACGAACGTGCTGTAAAGAAAACTCTTCAATCAGTTCATCACATTTGATCTGCTGTTCACGTTTTGAAAGCTTGGTCAGCTGTAATACGCCCATAATATTTTCCTCTACAGACAGTTTTCTGAAAACCGAAGCTTCCTGAGCCAGATACCCGATTCCTTTTTGAGCACGTCTGTACATGGCATCGGTAGTAATCTCCTGCTTGTCCAGAAAAATTTTTCCTGAAGTAGGCTTAACCAACCCTACAATCATATAAAACGATGTGGTTTTTCCTGCTCCGTTCGGACCCAGCAAACCAACAATTTCTCCCTGTTGAACCTGTACAGAAACGCCTTTTACAACTTTTTTAGGACCGTATTCCTTGATTAAGTTTTCTCCTCGTAAAATCATAGGGCAAATATATCAAAAATATAAACTTCACTTATAGGTTAATATCAACTTGTTTAGGTTAAATGCAAACTTATTCATTTACAATCCATTGTAACTTTTCTTCAATTTCATCTACTTATAGTAAATATATCAAACAATTATAAATAGTAAGCAATGGAAAATTACGGGTATACAAAAACAGAAAATATGCAAAACCAGCAAAGCAATGTTCCTTACCGTTCAGAAAAGAAAATCCCTGCCGCTATATTGGGAATTCTTGTGGGATGGCTGGCTTTAAATAAATTTTATCTGGGTTATACAAAAGAGGGAATCATTCAATTGGTGCTGAATGTTGTTACTTTTGGTGCTGCCTCTGTTATTCCTTTTATCGAAGGTATTTTATATCTTTTTATGAGTGATAAACAATTCGATGATACGTATGTGTATGGAAAAAAAGGCTGGTTATAAGAATTATAAATATCATCATAAAAATTCCGGCTGCTCTTTTCAGAACAGCCGGAATTTTATTTTAATACACGCAATCTTATTTATTCAATAAAATAGCCGCTTCTTTTGCAAAATAAGTAAAGATCATATCTGCTCCTGCTCTTTTGAAACATGTCAAGCTTTCAAGGATCGTTTTATCATTATCCAGCCAGCCGTTTTGAGCAGCAGCTTTTACCATGGCATATTCTCCACTTACATTGTATACTGCGATGGGAAGATCAATAGCTTCACGTACTTTGGAAACGATATCCAGATAAGGAAGACCCGGTTTAATCATGATTACGTCTGCTCCTTCATCAATATCTTTAAATACTTCATTCATGGCTTCACGGGTGTTGTGAAAATCCATCTGATACGTTTTTTTATCTTTCGGAATTTCCATATCATCTTTCGGTGCGCTATCTAATGCACTTCTGAAAGGTCCATAGAAAGAACTTGCATATTTGGCAGCATAGCTAACAATTCCTACATCTGTAAATCCGCTTTCTTCCAATGCTTCACGGATAACCATTACTCTGCCATCCATCATATCACTTGGTGCTACAAGATCTGCTCCTGCTTCTGCATGCGATACTGACATTCTTGCCAGTGCTTCATTGGTAGCGTCATTTAAAACTTTTCCGTTTTCAATGATTCCGTCGTGTCCGTATATTGAATAAGGATCTAAGGCTACATCCGGCATTACAATCATTCCCGGAACGGCATCTTTAATTGCTTTGATGGTGTTCTGCATCAAGCCGTCTTTGTTCCAGGCTTCTTTTCCTGTATTGTCTTTCAGATGTTCTGACACTTTCATGTACAAATTGACAGCTTTCACTCCCAAAGAAAATAATTCCTTACATTCCTTCACTGTTAAATCTATACTCCGCCTAAAAATTCCCGGCATAGACGGGATTGCCTCCTGCTTGTTTTCGCCCTCCATTACGAAGATCGGCATTACAAAATCATCAGTTGTAAGCACATTTTCTCTTACCAGACTTCTGATAGATTCATTAACTCTAAGTCTTCTATTTCTTGAATGTATCATTTTTGGAATACTTTTTGAATAAGTTTCTACAAATTTAATATAAGTTCTACAATAAACTATTGTATGAAATTGTAGAATTTGTTACATTTGTTACATATATTCGAGAAATTATAAATTTGATGAAAAAACTTTTACTTTTATTTCTATTTGCAGGCACTTTTGTTGGGTTTTCCAACAATTTAAAAGCTCAGCTGAGAGAGCCGGCTTCCACCACTCAAAAGGCGGATGATGGTGTATTGCTTGCCTATCCAAATCCTGCAAAGGATTTCCTTATTATTAAGGCAAAAGATTCTTCTTTAAGAATCAAAACCGTGACTTTTTATTCAATTTTGGGTATGCAGGTCGCCAATTATACGGTGAATATGAACTCCGGAGAGATTAATATTGAAAAATTAAAGCCCGGAAAATATATGATCCGATATATTTTAAGTGACAACACGCAGAAAGTTACTCAAATCGTGAAACAATAAATTAAAATCCTGATAATCATCAGGATTTTTTCTTTTACATTAAATCTGTTTTAATATTTCCGTAACTTTCGGGACTTTTTCATACTAATAGTAAAAAAGAACAATTTAATGCTAAAAGCTGAACATATTAAAAAGACCTATAATGCCGGAAAAAAGGTCGCCCTGGATGATTTTAGCATCCATGTTCCAAAAGGCAGTATCTATGGCCTTTTAGGTCCCAACGGAGCCGGGAAAACTTCTTTCATCCGTATCATTAACCAAATTACTCAGGCAGATTCTGGAGAAATCCATATCAATGGTAAAAAACTGAACCCAGGCCATATTAAAGATATTGGCTATATGCCTGAAGAAAGAGGACTGTACAAAAACATGACTGTTGGTGACCAGATCCTCTATTTCGGAGAACTGAAGGGAATGAGCAAAAGTGATGCTTTGAACGAAGCTAAAAAATGGTTTGAAAAACTGAACATCGATCAATGGTGGAAGAAAAAGCTTTCCGAACTTTCTAAAGGAATGGCTCAAAAAATCCAGTTTGTAGTTACTGTTCTTCACAGGCCTCATTTATTGATTCTTGATGAACCTTTTTCAGGTTTTGATCCTGTAAATGCCAATTTAATCAAAGATCAGATCATCGACCTTAAAAATAACGGAACAACCATCATTCTTTCTACCCACAGAATGGAAAGTGTGGAAGAAATGTGTGATTATGTTGCTTTGATTAACAATTCAAAGAAAATTATTGACGGAAGGGTTTTTGATGTAAGGGAAAAATTCAAGAAAAATATTTTTGGGATTACGCTTTCTGAGGTAAACAGTGATCAGTTTGAAAATTTCAGAAACAAACATGAGATCTTCAACCTATCCAATGAAAATAATCTTGTTTCTTTTGACCTGAAAAATGAAGAGAGCCAGAATAAAGTTCTTCTGGATCTTGTACAGGTAGGTAAAGTAAGATCATTCGACGAAAGAATTCCCAGTATGAATGAAGTGTTTATTAATGCTGTAAGTAACCATTCTTAATTTTATGAATAATATTTTTTTAATTACCAAGAGAGAGTTTCTTACCCAGGTTAAGAAAAAGTCTTTCATCATATTAACCCTTCTTGCCCCTGTCTTGATTATTGCTTTCGGAGCAGTTGTAGGATTAATGTTTAAAGCGAATGAGTCACACAGTATCATAGAAGTGGTTGATAAGAGTGGATTGTTTACCAATCAGCTTAAATCTAATGATAAATTAAACTACGTTTTTGTTTCTGCAGCGGATGAAAAGTCCAAGATTAACAATTTAAAAGGAAATGAATCTCTGGACGGCATCCTGATTCTTCCTGAATTGAAAAATCAGAATTTTGATGGCCTTGAAAAGGAAACCAGACTGATTATCAACAGTAAGATAGGGTTTGATACCAAACAGCAAATTGTATCTGATATCAGCAATGTTGTCCGAAAAGAAAAAATAAAGCAACTGGGTATTCAGGAAACTCAATTAAATGATCTTGATAAAAACTTTACTTTAAAAACCATTAATGTTTCAGATAACAATAAAGAGGATTCTGATCTTGCTTTTGGAGTGAAATCCGGATTAAGTATGGTACTGATGTATGTTACTTTTATGTTCATCATTATTTATGGGGTAAGGGTAATGCGAAGTGTGCTTGAAGAGAAAAATAACCGTGTTGTAGAGATCATTATTTCGTCTGTAAAACCTTTTGAACTGATGATGGGTAAGATCCTGGGAGTAACCATGGTTGCATTGACCCAGTTTTTGATCTGGATTACCATGTCTGTTATAGGTGCATTGGTACTCAATACAGGCTTTTCTCCTCTTCAGAAGAATATTCCGGGTGGAAATGAAGAGATTGCAAGTAAACTGGATATGGGACAACTTGCGACTCAGATTTCACATAGTTTGCTGGAGTTGAACTTCCCACTAATCATCTTTGTATTCATCGTATTTTTCCTTTTAGGATATATTTTCTATAGTTCTATTTATGCAGCTATTGGTTCTGCAGTGGATAACGAAACTGAGACACAGCAGTTTACTTTATTTGCTATTTTACCATTAACATTAGGAATGTATGGGAGTTTTACATTGATGAACAATCCGGAAGGTCCTTTAGGTTTCTGGTTATCCATCATCCCGTTTACTTCACCGGTTGCCATGATTGCCAGAATTCCGTTCGGAGTTCCTGCATGGCAGATTGCATTGTCTATTACATTATTGCTGGCAACCACTATTTTTATGATCTTCCTTGCCGGAAAAATCTACCGTGTAGGGATTTTGATGTATGGGAATAAAGCTACGTTAAAAGAACTTTGGAAGTGGATTAAGGGGTAAGAAGTAAAAAGGCCAATTGATCAATACATTTATTCTATTAAGGTTTGTAATAAAAAAATCCCGGAAAAAATTGAATTTCCGGGATTTTTTATATTCTGAAATATTCTATTTGAATATATAGCTTAAAGTAAGTGCAATGACCTGTTCTGATTTTTTCTTATCAGTACCCTTAGTTTCTTTTTTAAGACCAGGGTAAGTATCACCAAGACCTAAGTCATATTTTACGGCTACTTCAAGTTGTCTTTTGTAGCTATATCCTACACCCAGTCCAAGTCCCCAGTTAAAGCTCTTCGCCTTACCATTAACGCCTGCCGGCTGGTTAGGATCAGTAACATCCGGATCATAATAAGGTCTGCTTACAGGAGCATCTTTAACGTTCTGGCTCAGCAAGAAGTTAAATCTAGGTCCTATTAATCCAAAGAATTCTGATTCTGCTTCAGAAAAATATCCTTTGAAGTAAAGAGGCACACTCAGGTAGTTATTAGCATATAAAGCGTCATAACCGCTTGCACCTTTAGCATCTTTATCTTTTCCTGTTTCTCCTGCACCATAGTACAGAACTTCAGGCTGGATAAAGAATTGATTTGCATTTCCTACGGGAATCAATGCCAATGCTCCAGCCTGGAAAGTGTATCTTGGGCCTGAAGGATTGTGAGCGTTCGATACTCTGGAGTAGTTTAAACCTCCTGTTACTCCAAATCTTGTACTTTTCCACTGCACTTGTGCGAATGATAAAGCAGAGAGCATTAAAGCAGAGGCTAATAAAAGTTTTTTCATATGTTGTGGGTTTTATATTATCCTAGAATCTTAGCTACTGTAGCACCAATATCAGCAGGAGAATCAACAACGTTGATACCGTTTTCTCTCATGATTTCCATTTTAGCCTGAGCTGTATCTTCAGCACCACCTACGATAGCACCTGCGTGTCCCATTGTTCTTCCTTTTGGAGCAGTTTGTCCAGCGATGAAACCTACAACCGGTTTAGTAGATCCGCTTGCTTTGTACCATCTTGCAGCTTCAGCTTCAAGACCTCCACCAATTTCACCGATCATTACAACAGCTTCAGTTTCAGGATCGTTGATAAATAGCTCTAAAGCTTCTCTTGTAGTTGTTCCAATGATTGGGTCACCACCGATACCGATTGCAGTAGAGATACCGTAACCTGCTCTTACTACCTGGTCAGCAGCTTCGTATGTAAGTGTTCCTGATTTTGAAACGATCCCTACTTTTCCTTTTTTGAACACGAAACCTGGCATAATACCAATTTTAGCTTCTTCAGAAGTAATGATTCCAGGGCAGTTTGGTCCGATTAATCTGCAGTCTCTGTCCGCGATATAAGATTTTACTTTTACCATATCAGCTACAGGAATACCTTCAGTAATACATACAATTACTTTGATTCCTGCTTCAGCAGCTTCCATGATAGCGTCTGCTGCGAATGCCGGTGGTACGAAAATGATACTTACGTTAGCTCCTGCTTTTTCAACCGCGTCAGCTACTGTATTAAATACCGGTTTTCCTAGGTGCTCGCTGCCTCCTTTTCCTGGAGTAACACCACCTACTACGTTTGTTCCGTATTCAATCATCTGACCAGCGTGGAAAGTTCCTTCGTTCCCTGTAAATCCTTGTACAATTACTTTAGAATCTTTGTTTACTAAAATTGACATTTTATTGTTGTTTTAATTTATTTATTATTTTATTAATGCTCACAAATTTACTTAAATTTCTTTGATTTTGGATAAAACCTTTGGAATTGTTTATTTGAGATTTCTCAGTTTTACTTCTTTTTTCAGATAAGTTTTAAAATCTTCTGCAAACATCCCGATATAGGTTCCTTTTTCAAGATCTCTGTTCACCCCTGTTTTTCCTAAAAGTACTGATCCTGACTCTATTTTGTTACCGGAAGCAATTCCTACCTGTCCCCATAATGTCACCTCATCTCCAATGATACAACATCCCGCAATTCCTACCTGAGAAGCAATCAGACATTTTTTCCCGATAACGGTATCATGTCCGATCTGAATCTGGTTATCCAAAACGGAACCTTCTCCAATGATGGTAGAGTCTGTAACGCCCCTGTCAATGGTACAGCCGTTACCGATCTCCACATTGTTTTCAATGATAACATTTCCCACAGAAATCAGACGATCAAAATTTCCATTTAATTTTCTGTAATAAAATGCATCACCTCCTAACACTGTATTGGACTGGATAATGACGTTATCACCAATTTCCGTACGGTCACCGATTACAACATTAGGGAAGATAAGGGTATTTTTCCCGATTTTCACATTATTTCCTATCACTGCTGAAGAGTGAATCTTTGTACCCTCTCCTATTTCCACGTCGTGAAGTTCTTCCGTGAAATTATAGATTCTGGTAAAATGGGTATTGATTTTATTAAAGTCTCTGAAAGGATCATCAGAAACCAAAAGTGCCTTGCCTTCCGGACAGTCTACTTCTTTATCAATTAAAATAATAGTGGCTGCAGAGTTTAATGCTTTGTCATAATATTTAGGGTGATTCACAAATACGATATCACCTGGTTTTACCATGTGAATTTCATTGGTGCCCAATACTTCAAAATCTTCCGGCCCTACAAATGCTGAGCCTATTAAATCTGCAATCGTTTTAAGCTTTTGCGGAGAATGGAATCTCATAACAATAGATTTTCTTATAAAACAAAATTCGGAGTGCTGATGCAAACCGAATTTATGTAAATTTTATTTATTCTTTTACTCTTTCTAAGTAGCTGCCGTCTTCAGTGCTTACTTTAATTCTGTCTCCCGGTTCAATGAACAAAGGAACCATTACTCTTGCTCCTGTTTCAACGATTGCGTTTTTAAGGGCATTGGTTGCCGTGTTTCCTTTTACACCCGGATCAGCTTCGATAACATCAAGGTATACTGATTGTGGAAGTTCAGCAGAAAGTGGAGTTTCATCAGCCTCTTTCAAAATGATGGTTACTTCTTCACCAGCTTTCATAAACTGAGAGTTCTCAATCATTTCTTTATTGATGTATAGCTGAGAAAAGTCATCATTGTTCATGAAGTGGAATCCGTTCTCATCATCATACAGATACTGGAATTTTCTGGTGATTACTTTTACTTCATCAATTTTGTGTCCTGCAGAGAAAGTATTATCAATTACTTTACCGTTAGTCACAGATTTTAATTTTGTTCTTACGAAAGCAGGTCCTTTTCCTGGTTTTACATGAAGAAACTCGATTACTTTAAAAATATCGTTGCTATACTCGATGCAAAGACCTTTTCTGATATCGTTACTTGTTGCCATTAATATATATTATCTTTTTTTACTTAAATTGTATTGGCTGGCAAGCAAACAGGCAGATTTGCAAATTTGCTTTTTAGCATTTCTCTTAATTACTCTCTTTACCGGTTCCGTACCCTTTTACGATACCTCTTGGTGAGTTTTGAATAAACTGTAAGATTTCATCTCTTTCAGCCGTTGGAAGCATTTCTTTTTCAATATGGGAAATAGCCTGGGAAACGTTCATCTTCATCTGGAAGATGGCTCTGTAGATTTTCTGGATTTCAAAGATCTTTTCATTCGTAAATCCTCTTCTTCTTAAACCCACAGAATTAATACCAGCATAAGACATAGGCTCTCTTGCTACTTTTACGTAAGGCGGAATATCTTTTCTTACCAGAGTACCTCCGGAAATCATGACATGTTTTCCGATTTTACCAAATTGGTGAACTGCTGACAGACCTCCCATTACGGTATAATCACCAATTTCCACATGTCCCGCAATACCACAACCGTTTACAATGATAACGTGATCTCCAATAACGCAATCATGGGCAATATGCGAAGTAGCCATAATAAGGCAGTTCGCTCCTATTTTAGTATATCCCAAAGCCTTTGTCCCCCTGTTTACGGTAACACACTCTCTGATTGTTGTGTCATCACCGATAATTACCTGGGTATCTTCACCATCAAATTTCAGATCCTGAGGAATTGCAGATATTACGGTACCGGGAAAAATCCTACAGTTTTTTCCTATTCTTGCGCCATCCATAATGGTTACATTAGGACCAATCCATGTTCCTTCTCCTATTTCTACATCCCCTGCAATGGTAGTGAAAGGTTCTACGATTACATTTTTGCTGATTTTCGCACGTTTATCAACGGCTGCTAATTGATGAATCATTTAATCAACTTTATTTTTTGCAACTTGAGCCATAAGCTCTGCTTCTACTGCTACTGCATCTCCTACATATCCATACCCCTGCATATGCACAATTCCTCTTCTGATAGGCTCTATCAATTCAATTTTGAATATAAGTGTATCTCCCGGAATTACTTTTCTCTTGAATTTCACCTTATCAATTTTGATGAAATAAGTAGAATAGTTTTCAGGATCCGGAACGCTTGCCAATACAAGAATTCCTCCTGTCTGTGCTAATGCTTCTACCTGAAGAACTCCAGGCATTACAGGTTCTTTAGGGAAGTGTCCCACGAAGAAAGGTTCGTTCATTGTTACATTTTTCAAACCTACAACGTGAGAGTCTGAAAGTTCAAGAACCTTATCAATCAATAAGAACGGAGGTCTGTGAGGCATAAGCTTCATAATTCCGTTGATATCGAATACTGGTTCTTTTGTCAGGTCAAAATCCGGAACGTTTTTCTTTTTCTGCAATTTCCACTGGCGGTTTAGTTTTTTCGCAAACTGGGTATTCACATAGTGTCCCGGTTTGTTGGCTATAACTTTACCTTTTATTTTTACTCCTGCCAGAGCAAGGTCACCAATTACATCCAGTAATTTGTGTCTTGCTGCTTCATTAGGATAGTTTAAATTAAGATTATCAAGAATACCGTTTGGTCTGATGGATACATTATCTTTTCCAAAGGCTTTCTTTAATTTTTCTGTTGTTTCAGGAGTAAGATCTTTATCTACATATACAATTGCATTGGAAATATCTCCACCTTTGATCAAACCATGATCTAAAAGCATTTCCAATTCATGCAGGAAGCTGAATGTTCTTGCTGATGAGATTTCGTCTTTAAATTCTGAAATATTTTTAAGAGTAGCATTCTGAGTACCTAATACTTTAGTCCCAAAATCTACCATAGTAGTAACTTCGTAAGTATCTGAAGGAATGATGGTGATTTCCGAACCTGTAGCCGGATCACTGTACGTAAGAACTTCTTTTACCACAAGATATTCTCTTGCAATGGTTTGTTCTGCTACTCCAACACTTTCGATTGCTTCCACAAAGTATTTTGAGGATCCATCCAAAATAGGAGGTTCAGAGGCATCCATTTCTAAAATTGCATTATCAATATCGCAGCCAACAAGGGCAGCCAAAAGATGTTCGCAAGTGGTAATTTTTACGCCTAATTTTTCTAATGTAGTTCCTCTTTCAGTTGCTACAACATAATTTACATCAGCTTCTACCTGAGGATGTCCCTCCAAGTCTGTTCTTACAAATACAAAACCTGTATTTTCTTTAGCAGGTTTAATGGTCAGTTTTACTTCTTTACCCGTATGAAGTCCAATTCCAGAAAGAGTTACCTCTTGCTGAAGTGTTTTTTGCATATCACTCATTAGTATTATCTTTTGAGTTATTCTCAAGATTATTTATTCTGTTTACTATTCCAGGTAAGTTCCTGAAATGAACATAACTCCTTAAATAGTCATTGTAACTGATTGCGGGTGAACCATACAATGTTTCTCTGTCATTAACACTGGAATTCACGCCACTCTGAGCCTGAATTTTCACCTGATTTCCTATTTTGATATGTCCTACAACGCCTACCTGGCCACCAATCTGGTTCCAGTCACCGATAGTTGTAGAACCAGCAATTCCTGCTTGTGCAGCAATTACGTTGTTCTGACCAATTTTCACATTGTGGGCAATCTGAATCAAATTGTCAATTTTGGTTCCTTTTCCGATGACAGTAGAGCCAATGGTAGCTCTGTCAATACTGCAATTTGAACCAATTTCTACATCGTCTTCAATAATTACATTTCCAAGCTGTGGTATTTTTTTGAAGCCTTCAGCTGTTGGCTGGAAACCAAAACCATCACCTCCGATTACGGTATTGGAATGAATTACACAGTTATCTCCAACAATACAGTAGTCGTAAATTCTGGCACCACTGTCTATCTTACAGTTTTTACCAATTTTCACTCCTTTTCCTATATATACATGTGGATAGATCTGTGATCCTTCCCCTATCTTAGCTTTCTCGGAAACATAGGTAAATGCTCCGATATAGGCTTTATCACCTATAACCGCTGAGTCATGAATAGATGAACCATTCTCAATACCTTCTTTTCTTCCCTGCATTTCCTGATATAAATTCATCAGAATCTGAAAAGAAAGATAGGCATCCTTTACAACGATTAAGGTAGGGTTATAATGATTTTTCTCCAGAAGTTTTTCCGAAACGATGATAACAGAGCATTTTGAGCTGTCCAAAAAATGAGAAAACCGATCTTGTGCTATAAAAGAAAGATGTCCTGATTCCCCATTTTCAATTGGTGAAACTCCCGTAATAAGTGCGTTCTCGTCACCTATTATTTTTCCGTCAATAAAACTTGCAATTTGCGAAGCTGTAAATTCCATATTCTGCAAAGATAAGAAATTCTATAATTTGCAAACATGTTTTAGTTTCAGATCGTAAATTTTAATATTCTTTAAGAGTCCAGTATGGATATATCTCTTGGAAACATAAGGATATAGCGGGTTGTTTTATTTACAATCAACCCTGATAAAAGCTGATCTTCCGACTCATGCAGCCTTGTTCTCCTGCCATTTTTATGCAGTAAATAGATGGGTTGTTTCTCTGCATGATAAGGCAGTAATCTTCTTTTAATTTCATGAACCAATTCATTACCATTATCAATTCCGAAAAGTTCATTGCTCTTTTTTATTTTTTCTTTAATTATTTCCTGGTCAAATGGATGTGATGAAATAATGGTTTTAGGCAGATTTCTCTGAATTACACATTGACACCAATACGACAAAACAAAGTCATCCGAATTCTGCCATTCTTTCATTGCCTGGATCACATCATTGTCATCAAGTTTTGTAAATCGCTCTATATCTTCATCCGTTGCAGCACTCTTTTCACGGTATAAGAAATATTGCAGATTATCCGTTGCGGGAAGTTTTGCTCCCTGAGAAATCAGATACTTTGCTCTTTCAAGGATTTTCACCAAAAGAAACTCTGCCAAAGCTGAAGTTTTATGATAATATACCTGCCAGTACATAAACATTCTGGCCGTAAGGAAATTTTCAATGGAATAAATCCCTTTTGCATCAATTACCAGTTCGCCTTCTTCACAGACATTCATCATAGAAATAATTCTCTGCGTATTAATATTTCCTTCAGACACTCCTGTAAAAAAGCTGTCTCTTTTAAGATAATCCAAACGGTCAACATCCAATTGGGAAGAGATCAGTTGATTGAAAAATTTTCTGTGATATTTCCCCTGGAACATTTCAATAGCCATTGAAAGCTGACCTTCAAATTCTTCATTTAGTTTATTCATCAATAATAAAGAAAGGTTTTCATGATGCCAGTCATCCATCAGCATACTTTCCAGCGCATGTGAAAACGGACCATGACCAATATCATGCATCAGAATGGCCAGCATCGCTCCTTTTTCTTCTTCCTCAGAAATTTTCACTCCTTTCTGCTTCAATGTTTCCAGCGCGGTAAACATCAGATGCATTGCTCCAAGAGCATGGTGAAACCTTGTATGGGTAGCCCCTGGAAATATCAGGTTCAAAAGCCCGGTCTGCCCGATTCTTCTTAATCTCTGAAAGTAGGGATGCTCAATGATATCAAATAAAATTTCGTGTGGTATTTTTATAAATCCGTGAACGGGATCGTTGATGATTTTTAGCTTATTCTGCATTGAAACGTCAGTATTAGTAAACAAAGTTAGGCATTTTAAAGTTTAGCCTTTCATTAAATTACTATTAAAATATTGGCATAATCCGTTGATCTACCCAATATTCTCATCAAAAACATCATCATATCAATTGTAGAAATTTTCTTCCGGATATTTTTTTTCAATTCAATATTTTTTGAAAACCTTTTGCGTCTGTTATATTAAAGGATTATCTTTGAGAGAAAACGCTACAACCTTTAATGAGAAAACATTCTCTTTTTCTTTTATTACTCTTAAGTTTAAATTTTTCCGCACAAATGATCACTGAGACGCAGAAGTTGGAATCTCTGTGCAGAGTTTGGGGATTTTTAAAATATTACCACCCTCATGTAGCCAAAGGGAATCTGAACTGGGACAAGGAGCTTTTTCAAAAGATCAATGAACTTGAAAATATTAACGATAAGGAATCTCTCAATAATTTGTATTCCGAATGGATTGAAAGCCTCGGAGAAGTCCCGCGCTGCAAAGAATGTTCAGTTAAAGATCAGAAAGTGTATTTCCTTAAAAATTTTGATCTGCGCTGGATAGATAATTCGCAAATTTTCTCAGATGATGTATCTCAAAACCTCCGCTATATTGAAAACAACAGGAATCTTGAAGACAATCACTATATTGGAAAAAGTGGAAGAAAAATATATTTCAGGAATGAAAAATCCTATGGTTCTAAATTTACTTCTAAAAGGAATAGTTTACTGGAGTTATTCAGATACTGGAATTACGTAGAATATTTCTTTCCCTATAAATACGAAACCGATCAGAACTGGAATGATGTCCTTACAGAAATGATCCCAAAATTTCTAATGATTGATAATGATGAAAATTTTCATTTGGCATTGGCAGAGCTGGTCACTAAAACGGATGACTCACACGCCTATATTTCGTCAAAAGAAATTCAACTTAATTTGTATGGTCAGCGAAAAATCCCGGTAGAATATTCCTATGCTGAGGGGAAATTATTGATTACAAAAATTAATACCACTCGATCCAGACATAAAAGTCCTCTGCATCCGGGAGATGTCATTTATGATATTGAGGGAAAAACTATTCCGCAAGTGATCAACAGTTTGGGAAAATATGTACCCGCTTCCAACTCATGGGGTAAAGTCAGCAAAATAGAAGACAAGCTTCTCTTCAGCAACAATGATTCTATTTCCGTAAAGATTGAAAGAGAAGGTCAAAACCTGGAAATAAAAACCAGAACATACCTTACTAAGGATATTATTCATGAAAAAATTCCGGTTCTGAAAAAATGGAAGTTTATGGATAATGAAAAGAAAATCGGGTACGTGAATATGGGAATTATAGAAAAGGAAGATCTTGATGAAATGTACAGCAGCTTAAAATCTGCCAAATCCATTATTTTTGATCTTAGGAATTATCCCAGACAAACGATCATTCCATTAAGTTACCTTCTTCTTCCTAACCCCTCGGTTTATTATCAGTTTACTTTTCCTGATACCAGCTATCCCGGCAAATTCTACAGCAGAAAAAATGTCACCGGCAGAAAAAATCCTGAATACTATAAAGGAAATGTCATCGTTTTAGTAGATGAGAATACGCAAAGCCAGGCAGAAACTACAACAATGATGCTCAAACAGCATCCTAAGGCGAAAATTATCGGGAGTAATACTTCGGGAGCCAACGGAGATGTTATTGTCTTTAAAATTGCTGATCTTAATACGCGGTTTACAGGTCTTGGTGCTTATTATCCTGATGGCAGAGAGACTCAAAGAATCGGAATTATTCCTGATATCCTGATAAAACCAAGTATAGAAGGAATAAAAAACGGAAAAGATGAAGTGCTGGAAAAGGCTTTAGAGTATATAAAAACCACTGATTAAATGAATAGAAAATGTGAATTATTTTACCGTATTTTCATTTAACTAATATTTAACTTTTAATCTTTCGATTTTGTGAGATTTTAAAAGGAATTGGTCAACATTTTGATAATATAACCATGTAAAAAATAAATTATGTCAGAAAAGATATTATGGATTGATGATGAAATAGATTTACTTAAACCTCATATCGTATTTTTAGAAAAAAAGGGTTACCAGGTAACCCCTGTAAATAATGTGAACGAGGCTTTGGAGCTTATGGATTCAGAAAAATTTGCTTTAACGCTAATTGATGAAAATATGCCGGGTATTTCCGGCCTGGAGGCTATTCCTATGATTAAGGAAAAAGATAATGCCTTAAAAATTGTCATGGTTACCAAAAGCGAAGAAGAACATATTATGGAAGAGGCTATCGGTTCCCAGATTGCCGACTATATATTAAAGCCAGTAAACCCTAATCAGATATTACTTTCCCTAAAGAAAAACCTTCAGGAGGATAATCTGGTTGAACAAAAAACAATTTTACAATACCAGCAGGAATTCAGAAACCTTTCGATGGAACTTTCTTACCTGAGAACGTATCAGGAATGGGCTGAGTATTATAAAAAGATCCTTAGCTGGGAAATCAAATTTGATAAGGTAGCAGATAATGAGTTTGCAGATCTTCTGCAGTCTCAGAAAGAAGAAGCAAATATTCAGTTTGCTAAATTCATTGAGAAAAATTATGAAAACTGGCTTACAGATTCGGATAAACCCATGATGAGCCATACACTTTTCAAGGAAAAAGTGAAACCTGAAGTAGAAAAAGAGAAAGTTCTTTTACTGATGGTAGACAACCTTCGTTATGACCAGTGGAAAGTAATTGAACCTTTATTTACAAAATATTACAATAAAATATCGGAAGATTATTACTATAGTATTCTTCCTACGGCAACACAGTATGCAAGAAACTCTTTCTTTGCGGGATTAATGCCATCCGAGATTGAAAAACGTTTTCCGGATAAATGGTTCAATGATAATGAAGAAGGAAATAAAAATGAATTTGAACGTGATTTCCTGGAAGACCAAATGAAAAGAATTGGTCTTGCATCAAAATCGATGAAGTATCTTAAAGTACTGAATGCTGATTTTGAAAGAAAGATCTACGATGATTTCAATCAGCATAAAAATAATGACCTCCTGGTCATTGTATACAACTTTATTGATATCCTGTCACACGCGAAAACAGACAATCACATAGTAGATCAGCTGATCCGTGATGATAAGACTTTCCGTTCTCTTACCTTCAACTGGTTTGAAAATTCTTCTTTATTGAAGATCATTAAAGCGGCTGCAGAAAATGGCTATAAGCTGGTTATCACCACAGATCACGGAACCGTATACGTTAAAAAACCAAGTAAAGTGGTGGGAGACAGAGAAACGTCTACCAATATCAGATATAAAACCGGTAAAAGCTTAACGTACGATGACAGTGATGTATGGGCCATTACCAATCCGGAAAAACTTTTCCTTCCCAAAGGAAACCTGAGTTCGAAATATATTTTTGCTAAAAACAATATATTCCTGGCTTATCCTAAAAATTACAATCATTTTGTAAATTACTATAAAGAAACTTATCAGCATGGAGGAATTTCACTGGAAGAATGTATCATTCCTATCAGCGTATTAGAACCCAAGTAGTTTTTTTCATAGTTTATTTAATTTTGGGTTAAAGGCGGAAAAAATCATTCGATTTTTTCCGCCTCTTTTTTAAGGCACTCATTTTGCATTTCAGAAGGCAACCTTAAATAAATATAATCTTATGAAAAAGCACATTTTTATTACAGCAGCATTCGCAACATTATTTTTAACTTCATGTAATAAAGAAAAGAAAGCAGCAGATTCCACATCCACTACTGCAGACAGTATTGCTTCTAAGCCTTCTGATTCAGCAGCTGTTCCAGGAACTCAGGATGAAATTGTAAAAAGTACTTCGAAGGACAGCAGTGGAAAAACATTGGACATGACTTTCAATAACACCCAAAATACAGCTACAGTAATTTTCAATAATGAAACAATTGAACTACAGGGACAAAAGCCTGCATCAGGAATATGGTATAAGAATGATCATTATGAGCTGAGAGGAAAAGGCGAGCAAATAGAACTGACAAAAGACGGTAAAACAATTTTTAAAAATTAAGATTACTCATTCAACATATAAAAGCCGGCTTTGAAATTCAAAACCGGCTTTTTTATTTCCCTACATTTGAAAAAATTTATTTTGTTTATGAAATTAATCACTTACAATGTCAACGGAATCAGAGCTGCTTTTACAAAAGATTTCCTGGGCTGGCTTAAAACTGCCGATCCGGATATCATCTGTATTCAGGAAAGCAAGGCCGGAAATGATCAGATAGATATCGAAAGCCTTGAAAAATTAGGGTATCACAGTTATTGGCATTCTGCAGTAAGAAAAGGCTACAGCGGGGTCGGAATTGCTTCAAAAATAAAACCTAATCATGTAGAGTATGGTTGTGGTATCGAAAGCTATGATAATGAAGGAAGAATCATCCGGGCAGATTTTGACGGATTTTCTGCTATATCAGTCTATGTTCCTTCTGCATCTAATATTGAGAGGCTGGATTTTAAAATGCAGTTTTGCCATGACTTCCTTGAGTATATCAAGAATTTAAAAAAAGAAATTCCTAACCTCATTATATCAGGTGACTTTAATATCTGCCATGAAGCTATCGATATTCACAACCCTGTTGGCTTAAAGAATGTTTCCGGTTTTCTTCCTATGGAAAGAGAGTGGATGACCAACTTCATCAATGAGTGTGAACTGATTGACAGCTTCAGATTCTTTAATAATGAACCGGATCATTATACGTGGTGGAGCTACCGACAAAATTCAAGGGAAAGAAATAAAGGCTGGAGACTAGATTATAACTTCACTTCCTATAGTTTAAAAGATAAGCTCACAAGGGCCGTTATTTTAAAGGAAGCTGTACATTCTGACCATTGTCCTGCATTACTGGAATTGGATGTATAATCAACAGGACATTCATCCATACAAAAAGCCAGCTGAATCAGCTGGCTTTTTTTTAATTTAAATCATAAGATTAATCGACAATTTCATATTCGACTGGGATAGTACCATGATTGATATCTCCAATCTCATCGAACGCAGCTTTAGACATGTCTAATGCTCTTGATGAAGGGCCACCATAAGGGCCTCGGTCATTAATTCTCACTATAACCTCTTTACCATTTCTAAGGTTAGTTACCTTAACGTTTGTTCCAAATGGAAGCGTTCTGTTTGCTGCAGTAAACTTTGAGTTATCAAAGATTTCTCCGCTGGCGGTTTTTCTACCGTTAAATCTATCGTGGTAGTACGATGCATAACTTGTTTTTTTCGCATCTGAGGTATTACTTGTAAATGAGTAAACACCTAGGGTTGAAATCATCATTATGATTACGAGAATGAATCTTTTCATCATTTTGAACTTTTATTGGTTTTGACGGGACAAAAGTATCAGGAATCTTTATAAAAAACTACTCAATATGTTAAAGACAGTTAATAAAACCTTAAATAAACGTTAACGACCTTTGTCATATACTATGAATAGGGCTTTCAGACTACATTGTTAAAAAACGTTAAAAAAAAGCTTTAAAAGTTAACATAATTAACTAATTATTGCATAATTTAAAAATTTAAAATTCAAAATCAATTCAAAATCAAGGACTTACAAAACGCGTAATGTTAAGATCCAAGTTTAAAAATTTATACTAATAAATGTAAAGTCATAAAATCTGCCTTTGAAGAAAACAGGTAACACAGCCTGTTCAACCTTATAAAACAATATTTATGGATCAAAATTTTAACGTCTATATATTCTGTTAAAATTTAAAGTCTGATCATTATTTTAATAATCTCCGTATCAAGAATAAAAAATGGTTAACATTGTATCTATAAAAGCAAAAAACCAATGATCTCTCATTGGTTTTTATTATGTAATTAAAATTCTTATTTTAAATATTCCAAGACATAATCATATGTTCCATTCGGATATACTACAGACATGCTAGGAGAACCAGTAATTGCATTACCGGCAGTTGTAGCAATTGTATAAGAATATAAACTTCTATCGTAAACAACGTTTGTACCTGCTTTATAGATAGTGATTCCATACATTGCAGTCATTCCTGTAGGAGAAGGAATATTAACAGCTGTAGAAGTTCCATTTGCTGTAAAAGTTCCTTTGATTGCATAAAGTTGCTTATCTCCTGTTGGAGTATTGATAAGGGTATTGGTTGTTGTTTCTGTCGTTCCAATGGTTACTTTTGGTGAAGCACTAAGTGGAACCCATCTTCCTGTTGTTGCAGAAAAGTTACCAGAAGTAGGTCCTGCAGTTGGATTAGAGAAATAGTAAAATCCTGGTGTAACAGCTTGAGTTCCGATCCCTGACCCTGTAGCTGGAGTATTACCAGTTCCTGTATTATAAACAATCATACCATCATAAGCAGTAGGAAAGTTATCCTCATCGCCCGTTGTTGATGCAAATGTAAAATTAGTTAGATTAGTTCTGGGAAAAACCAAACCTTTTCCATCTTTAGTGTTAGCATCATCACTGAAACCATTGGTAGCACCCGATGCATCCATAAATGCTGATTGCCCCTGAATATTTCCACTAGCAAATCCATTAGTTCTTAATTGAGCTTTAGAATATTGTGATATTGCTAATGCAGAGGCAACTATTAGTAAAAATTTTTTATTCATGACTTATATGTGTAAAAGTTTAATAAGGATAATATTATTGAGCTGAGAAAGATTGCCAATTGGTACCATCAGATACAAATGCAATACCTCTACCAGCTACTTGAATAGCGTTTACAGAAGTAGGACTAATTCCAGCAATTGAGATATTTTGAGTACCTATTCTAACAAGGGTTATAGTTTTTCCTTTATTACTCGCAGTGGCTGGAAAAGCAGTAAGGTCTGCAGAATTACCTGTAAGGAATACATATCCATTTAAATCTGCCGCAGTAAAATCATTCCCTGTAGTAGAAGTTCTAACGTTAGCTGATGGGTTTACTGTTCCACCTCCGCCAATTCCTCTCCAGACATTATTACCATTTGTTCCATCATAATAGTAGAATCCAGGAGCTGTAACATTTACAGTTTTACCTACACCAGTACCTCCAAGTCCAGTTACAAAAACTAAAGCTCCATTCTGAGCGCTTGCAGCAGTAGCATTACCATCAGCATAAGCTGCGTTCTTATTTTCTAGTTCTGCTCTAGATAAACGAGGGACTAATAAGGCATCAGGTCTTGTATTGTCTGTAGTATTGGCTACTACGTCTAATGTTGCGGCAGGTGTGGTTGTGTTAATCCCCACTCGCCCCTGTTGAGCCTTAGAAACGGCCGAAAGGCCAACAAGCATAATTGCTGTTAATAAAATTTTTTTCATAAGTTTTTAAAGATTTTTAATTACATTTTTTTCATCAATATTTTCGAAAAAAGAATATGTATCTCAACTTGTGAATATCAGATCAAATCTAAAACAATCTGATAATTATTTCAATTAAGTTTTAGCTACTTTTAATATTAACTAATTGAAAAACACATCATTTAAAAATATCGTTTCTTTCGCAAATTTAAGACATAATTTTTGAATTTATATACTCTATAAAAGAAAAATTAAAAAACCTAGATTAAGCAAAATTGCAAAACATTGAATATCAGCCATTTAAAAATACGCTACTGAAAAAATTCTATATTAATTATAATTAATAATTTAATTTTAAACATGATATTTTCGTTTGATTAATAAGCATTTAGCTAAACCAAATCTCCGTATAAATCGAATTCTTCGGCAGAGGTAATTTTAACATCCGCAAATTCACCAATGGAAATATAAGTATTTTCAGCTGAAACCAAAACAGTATTATCTACATCCGGTGAATCATACTCTGTTCTTCCGATGAAATAATTCCCTTCTTTACGGTCGAAAATACATCTGAATACTTTACCGATTTTTTCCTGATTTTTTTCCCATGAAATCTGAGACTGCAATTCCATAATTTCTTCTACTCTTGCCTCTTTTACTTCCTGTGGAATATCATCTTCCAACACATAAGCGGTGGTATTTTCTTCGTGAGAATATGTAAAGCAGCCTAATCTGTCAAACTTCTGCTCTCTTACCCATTCTTTAAGCTCCTGAAATCTTTCTTCTGTTTCACCCGGATACCCGACAATCAGTGTTGTTCTGATTGCCATATCAGGAACTTTCTCTCTGAATTTTCCTAAAAGGGCATTTGTTTTCTCATGGGTAGTTCCTCTCTTCATAGACTTCAGCAAATCTGAATTGATGTGCTGAAGAGGAATATCTATATAATTACAGATCTTAGGCTCTTCGCGGATAATATCAAGAACATCTTCAGGGAAACCGCTTGGAAATGCATAATGAAGACGAATCCATTCTACTCCTTCTACTTTTACCAACTCTTTTAGGAGGTCTCCCAATGCTCTTTTTTTATAAAGATCCAACCCATAGTAAGTAAGATCCTGAGCGATAAGAATTAATTCTTTGGTTCCCTTTTTTGCCAGTTTCTGAGCTTCTAAAACCAGTTTTTCGATTGGAGTTGAAATATGGCCTCCTCTCATCAGCGGGATAGCACAGAAAGAGCATGGTCTGTCGCAACCCTCAGAAATTTTAAGATATGCGTAATGTTTTGGAGTTGTTGTTAATCTTTCTCCTACCAGTTCATGTTTATAATCTGCTCCAAGATGCTTTAAAAGTACCGGAAGGTCTCTGGTTCCGAAATATTGGTCTACATCAGGAATCTCTTTTATCAAATCCGGTTTATATCTTTCAGATAAACATCCTGTAACAAATACTTTCTCAACCTCGCCTCTGTTTTTGGCATCAACATAATCAAGGATGGTATTGATAGATTCTTCTTTGGCATTATCAATAAATCCGCAGGTATTGATGACCACGATGTCCCCACGGTCTTCGTGAACCACTTCTTTGCCATTGGCTTTCAGCTGACTCATTAATACTTCAGAATCATATACATTCTTGGAACATCCAAGAGTGACCACATTGATTTTCTTCTTCCCTACAGATTTTGTACGCATCGTTTTGATTTTGAGTCTGCAAAGATACAAAATATTGGAGAGTTAAGATTAAAAAATGAAAACCACTTTATAAAAGTGGTTTTCAGGGATATATTTTAAAAGTTTTTTTCTTTAAATCCAGGGGCATTCTGGTCTTTTTCCGAAAGTACGGCATCTTTTTCCTCCATCTTCCAGTCGATATTAAGATCCGGATCATTGAATTTCACACTTCCTTCTGATTCTTTGTTATAAAAATTGTCACATTTATAAGAAAATACAGCGTGGGTACTCAGTACAGAAAAACCGTGTCCGAACCCTCTCGGTACATAAAGCTGTAATTTATTTTCAGCAGTAAGTTCTAGTCCGAACCACTTTCCGAATGTGGGAGAATCTTCTCTAAGGTCTACAGCCACATCCCAAACGCTTCCTTCAAGGCAGGAAACCAGTTTTGCCTGAGCATGTTCTCCTTTCTGAAGATGCAGTCCTCTCAATACTCCATAGGAAGATTTGGAAATATTATCCTGCACAAAGTGTCCGTTCATTCCGGTAAGTTCTTCGAATTTTTTTTCGTTGAATTTTTCAAAGAAGTAGCCTCTTTCATCTTCAAATATAGTAGGCTCTATGATGTAGCAGTCTTTAAGCGGGGTTTCTTTAATTTTCATAATAGTCAAAAACTCTATTTCAATGTGGTTATTAATGTTTTAAACAAGATCTTTGTATCGTTTTTGAAAGACATATTTTCAAAATAGTCCAGATTCATTTTTACTTTGTTCGGAAACAATACTTTATCATTATAAGCTAAAGGATCTTCCTGGTTGTTCAGAAGGTATTCTTCGTCTCTGTACTTAATGCTTGCTTCGCAGGTAAGCCCTGGTTTGAGTTCCAGAACTTTCCTGTCTTCTCCGACAAGTGTATCGTAATAGCCTTCGATATCAGGTCTGGGACCTACAAAACTCATATCCCCTTTTAAAATATTAAACAGTTGCGGAAATTCATCAAGCTTAAATTTTCTGAGAGTCTGCCCTACTTTTGAACATGTTCTCTTCTGCTCATGAATTGTTTTAATTTTAAAAATGGTAAAGGGTTTTCCATACTGCCCTATCCGGGTCTGAAAAAAAATTCCATTGGAAGAGGTGTCCAAACTTGCAATTACAAATAAAATAATCAGTACAGGCATAAGAAAAAGGATCAATATTGCCGCGAAGACAAAATCAAAAACTTGTTTCCAATATTTATACTGATTCATTAAATTCAAATGATATTAAATTCCAAAGTAAGCATGAACAACCTTTGCTATTCTTTCTCTGTCGCCGTCTGAAAGATTAGAACCTGAAGGAAGACATAATCCGTTGTCAAAAAGTTTTTCAGAAACATTCCCGCCATAATAAGGGGAAGTTTCAAAAACCGGTTGTAAATGCATGGGTTTCCAAAGCGGTCTTGATTCTATATTATCTTCTAAAAATGCGAATCTTAAACCTTCTCTGTCTTTTCCTGTAATTTCCGGATCAATGATCACTGCAGATAGCCAATGATTGGAATAAAAATCTTCTCCGGGTTCTGAAAATACTGTTACCCCTTCAATATTACTGAAAAGATCCTTATAGAAATTATGCATTGCTCTGCGGGCAGAAACTCTGTCTTTAAGCACTTCCATCTGTCCTCTTCCTATTCCTGCTACAATATTGCTCATTCTGTAGTTGAACCCAATTTGTGAATGCTGATAGTGTGGTGCGTTGTCTCTTGCCTGAGTGGAAAGGAAAACGGTTTTATCTTTATCTTCCTGAGTATGACAAACCAAAGCTCCGCCTCCTGAAGTGGTAATAATTTTATTTCCGTTAAAACTTAAAATACCAAAACGTCCGAATGTTCCACATGCCTGTCCTTTATAAGTTGAGCCAAGAGCTTCTGCAGCATCTTCTATCACAGGAATCTGAAACTCCTGAGCAATGGCTGTAATTTCGTCCATTTTTGCCGGCATACCGTAAAGGTGAACTACAATGATTGCTTTAGGTTTTGTTCCTTTCTGAATTCTGTCTTCAATAGCTTCTCTTAATGCTTTCGGACACATATTCCATGTAACAGGCTCACTATCCACAAAAACAGGTATTGCTCCACAATATGCAATTGGATTGGCTGAAGCAGAAAAAGTCATGGATTGGCAGATTACCTCATCCCCATGTACAATTCCGCATTCGATAAGAGCAAGGTGTAATGCTGCGGTACCTGCAGAAAGTGCAGCCACTTTTGCATTTCCACCTAAAAACTGTTCCAGATCGTTTTCAAATCCGTTGACATTTGGTCCCAATGGGGCTACCCAGTTTTCTTCAAAAGCTTCGTTGATATATTTTTGTTCATTCCCACCCATATGTGGTGAGGACAACCAGATTTTAGTATTCATATTAATCGTGAAATTTTATAGGTTTAGCTGGAATTCCTACTGCGGTACAGTTGGCAGGAAGATTTTTATACACTACTGCTCCTGCTCCGACAATAGTATTTTCACCAATCTCAAGAAGATTTATAATTTTTGCTCCAGTCCCTACATATACGGCTTCATTTATTACAACTTCTCCAGAGATATTAACTGTCGGCATGAACGAGCTATAATTTTTTATTATTGTATCATGTCCTACCGTACAGGAAAGATTAAGAATTACAAAATTTTCAATCACGATATTTATCGTAATAATAACACCTGCACAAATAATATTTCCTTTTCCAATTTGGATATCATCCTGCCCAATAATTACTGATGGATGAATTAACGTTGGAAATTCAATATTCGGATTATTTATCCTTTGTATAATTTTTTTCTTGGTCTTAGGATCTCCAATTGCTACTGCAATACATAAGAACTCCTTCACTTCATTTATTTTTTCAACCTTTCCTAAGTAGGGAACTCCATTAATATCATGATCATAGTGTTTGTCATCATAAAAACCATAAATTTCGTATTGCTTTTCTTTTTGATTGATATGATCGATCAGCATTTTCACCTCACGTCCAAATCCTCCTGCTCCAATAATTGCTATTTTTTTCATTTTTAAATATTTCCTTTAAACGGTTCCATAGTTGCTTGTCCTTCTTGTGAAATGCCTTCTCTAATAAATACTTTTTTTATTGTAAGGAAAAAGATCCTAAGATCAACAATAAATGATATATTTTCTACATACCATAGATCATAATCAAATTTTTGATTCCATGATATTGCATTTCTTCCATTTACCTGCGCCCATCCTGTAATTCCAGGTCTTACTTCATGCCTTCGTGCCTGACGCTCATTATAAAGCGGCAGATATTGTACAAGAAGAGGTCTGGGACCAATCAGTGACATATCTCCTTTCAAAACATTGATTAACTGTGGAATTTCATCCAAAGATGTTTTGCGAACGAATGAGCCTATAGGTGTTAATCTTTCTGCATCTGATAAAAGGTTTCCGTTGGAATCCTTTTTATCATTCATTGTTTTAAACTTTATAATTTTAAATATTTTTCCGTTTTTCCCTGGTCTTAACTGGAAGAAAAAAGGTTTCCCATCATTGGATAGGAACAATCCTACCATCACAACAAGAAAAATCGGAAGTAATAAGGTAATTCCCATCAGAGAGAATACAAAGTCGAAAAACCTCTTTAAATAATTTTTATACATTCTTAAAAGTTAGATCTGTTCGTCATAATACTTGGTGGCTTTTACTCAATTCTTTTTGTTTTTGCTGTATAACTAATACCAATAATTATTGAACTAAAGTACAAAAATTCCGGTATATTAAAAAGATTACAAGATGTCTGTACGAGCGTAAAATATTGCAAAAATAAAGCAAAAATAACTTTATAGTATATATTACTTTTGTTTATGTTAAAGAAAATAGAAGCATTTTGGAATACTGACAAAAATTTTATAAAATAAATAATTAACCCTAGAATACCGGTAGCCATTAAAAGTTCTAAAAAGATGTTATGCGGATGAACTCCATCTTCAAATAAAATTCTTCCTCCTACAAAAGGATTTGAATTAAAAATTTCAAGTGCTCCTCTATATAATGGTTCTCTGCTTGAGGTATCTCCCTTGGCAAGCCAATTATACATTCTGTTGAGACTTGTTATTAAGCTGTCTCCATATTGTTCATGGAGAAAAATAAGTCCTACAAATAATAAAAGTAATGTAATGGCGTATAACAGATATTTCTTGTTTCCTTTTAAAAGAACCATATAAAAAGAGCTTACAGCAATGGCAATTAAAGGACTCCTCGCCATAGATTGTATTACATTAAAAAGCCCTAAAAAAAGACAAAAGAATAAAAAATATGATTTATAATCTTTTTTGCAAAATAAAAGCAGAAATAAAGAAATAATAAACAATGAGGCTCCTATATGACCATACATAATGTAGTATGTACTAAAAATATGATCTAAATTGATATATCCATAAATATAATTGACAACAAGAAGACCACATAAAATAAAGAGACAGTACTTTGTAATACTTTTGAAATCTACTTTATTATAATTAATACATAATAATGCTGCACCAGGAAGGAGATTCATAAATAAGATTCTGAAGATATCCTCATTCTCCAATATTATTACATCCTGTTTAAAAGAATAATTATTAAACGAATATATAAGCTTGATGATGTAAAAAATCCAAAATCCAACAAGGCTTATCAATGAAATATTTTTAAAACTAATATTTCTCCTTTCTCTATAAATTATGAATACAGACAATACAATAATAAAAATCCGATACGGTATAGAAAAGCTCCTTGGATTCATTTCCAAAGGCTTTGCGAAAGAAATAGCAATGGTATTTCCTACCATAACAGATAAAAGGAATAGTTTATAAATAAAATTTTTATCAATAGCAATTTTCAAAATAAAGTCTGTTTTTTATTTCAGCCAGTGCAAAGCTACTTCTTTTGCTTTACAGAATGAAATAAAATAGCATCCATATATTTTTTCCCCAGTACCGGATACGTTCTGTTTTCAAAAATCCATTTTCTTCCTTTATCACCTATCTCCATCCTTTCTTCCGCATTCATATTGCCATAATATAAGATTGCATCTTTGATATCCTCTGCAGAGGTACTGTTGATAAACTTACCACAATCAGCTTCATTAATCATGGAAGGATATCCGGTATAAGAAGCTATAATAGGTTTCGCTGCCAACATATATTCCACAACTTTATTCATAGATTGACCGTATTCCCATACTTTTGAATCTTTAGTAGACAAATACAGAATATCGCAAGCATCAAGAAAATATTTAACTTCACTTTGCTGAATTCTTTGTAAAAATGTTACATTGGAACAATCTTTTAGCGTTTCTTCATAGGATGCTCTAAGATCACCACTTCCCACAAGTACAAAATGGATATTATTATCGTCCTTCATCATTTTTACAGTTTCAATAAAAGGCTCCAATGCATTAGTAACCCCCATACTTCCTGCATAGCCAACAATTATTTTGTCTGATGGTATTATGTCTAAAAAAGGATTTCTTTCTTTTAGGAAGTCTTCAGAGTGGTTTTCAGGATCAAATCCCAATGGAGAGCAATGAAAGGGTCTTTGATATCCCAATAACTGCTCTACATGCAAATCTAATCTTGGCATTGTTCCTGCTACCAGATCAGATTTTTTGTATCCAAATTTCTCAATAAATCCTATCAATAAAACAAGAGGGTGCCATTTGGAAAACCCAGCCTCTTCCGTCATTGTTAAAGGCCAGATATCACGAATTTCAAAAACTAAAAAACTTCCAAATTTCTTTTTTAGATAATACCCATAAATAATGGTAAAAATCGAAAGTGATGAAACAATAACAACATCAGGTTTTGCCATGTTTGAAAGTTTCATAGAGAAAAGCTTTCTTTCAAAATCAAACCAGGACAATATTCTGTCTTTAGATGCTGTCCTGATATATTTTTTTGTTTTAATCCACCTTATAGCTACTTCATCCTGTTCTTCATCATTATAAATTTTGTCAGTTTCAGGACAATTGGTAAAATGATTGGCATCTGATGTTATCAATAAAGCTTCGTTTCCTAATTTTTTAAACTCTCTCGCCAGATAAAATAAGCGTGATGGAGCTTTTGCATATTGTGGTGGTGAGGCATATTTGGAAATTAACCAGATATTTTTTTTCATTTTCATGAGTGCAGGGTTGGGTTTTTAATTGGATATATCAGGAAATCAAGCATGATGGCTTCATTCAGAACATTACTGTTATTGAGGTTATCAATTGTGAGACTGTTTTCAAGTCGGCTAAGGTTTGATACAAAATCTTTGGCTTTGGATTTATTCTCTAAAATATTTGATTTTATTCTTTCTCCCACACCATCATTCACCCAATTTTGTGTAACATCAAAGCCTCTTTTCAGACGGTTTTTGAGGATATATCCCGGTACATCTTTTTTCATTATTTCACGTAATAGCCATTTTCCATAGCCATTTTTAATTTTAAATAAATCAGGTAATGCTAAAGCAAATTCTACCAGTCTGTAGTCCATAAAGGGCAATCTGCTCTCAATAGAAAAATACATTGAGTTTCTATCTTCATATCTTAAAAGAGAAGGGATACTATATTTTTGTATATCTGAAATCTGTCTGTCTGACAGCGATGAATTTTCAAACAGATTTAAAGAAATTTCCGGTAAGCAATCAAGGAACGATGTATCTTTTCCAGTTGTCTTCAGATATCTGTTCTTCTCATTCCAATATGTCTTTATTTGTTTTGCTTCAAATACCAACATCAGAGCTAATGAGTGAAAATATTGTAAGCCTGGCAAAACTTCTTTGTTTTCTATTGCCTTTCGCAATGCTACTACGAAAAACTTTCTGTATCCAGCAAAAATTTCATCACCTCCCTGACCTCCTAATAACACTTTAATATTTCTTGCTTTTACCTGCTTGTATACTTCATGCTGTGCTATAATACTAAGTCCCAGAAATGGAGATTCTTGTGCCTCCATGGTTTGATCATAAATATTACCCATCTCATCTGATGTATAAGAATGGTGAATATACTCAACATTAATATTTTTATCCTTTGCAAATTTATTAATAATGGGACCCTCTGATTTCGGATGATCCGGAGCTCCATAGCTAAAGGCCATCAGGTGATCTACTTCTTTCGCTGTAATTGCTGCTATAGAAGATGAGTCTACCCCACCACTTAAAGAAATTGCCAGAGGAACATCACTTCTCAGACGTATCTTGGTTGAACTTTCCAACAGAGCTTTCCCTTGGGAAATTAGTTCATCTGAGCTTAAAGATTCAAGTTCTTTTCTTTTTTTTGCCACCTGCTCTTCCAGGGAGTACCATGATTTTGTTTCTATTTTCAGTTCTCCATCCAGCGTACATTTCATCAATGATCCTGGCAAAAGATATTTTACACTTTTGAAAGGAGTTCTGTCTTCATATCCTTCAAAAAAACCGAACCTTATTCCACTGGAACAATACTCCAAATCTATCTCCTGATTTATTTGTTTTGCTACAGAGGCTATGGAAGAGGAAAACAATAGCTGACCATCAAAAAAAGTATATATTAATGGTTTAACTCCAAATCTGTCTCTTACCAGATAGAACTCTCCTTTAATTTTGTCAAATAAACCAAAAACAAACATCCCGTTTAGTTTATCCAAACAGCCTTCACCCCAGCATTCCCATGCTCTTAAAAGAACTTCAGTATCTCCTGTTGTTCTGAATATAAAACCATTTGATATCAATTCTTTACGGATTTCCTGATAGTTATATATTTCACCATTAAAAGTAATAGTATATCTATCATCATGAGAAATCATAGGTTGGTGAGAAGCTCCTGAAAGATCAATAATTGCTAACCTGGAGTGAGCTAAAGTTACTGACCATCCTTCATATTCTGTTTTTTCAACTCCATAGTAATCCGGTCCTCTTCTTCGTATATAATTATGCAAATCACTTCCTTCTTCAAAATTGAGGTTTTGTGATCTTTTAAACTCTATTGCTCCTGTTATTCCGCACATATTAGTTTGATAAAACTTTTTGATAAAACGTTAATAATTTTTCAGACTGGCTTTCCCATGAAAAATTTTCATAGACTAGCTTTTGTCCCAGTTCGCCCATTTGTTTAGCTCTTTCTTTGTTAAGAATGAAATAATCGATAGCATTGGCTATTTCCTGAGGTTTTTGAGGATTTACGAAAATACAACAATCACTCCCTTTCAATAAACTTCTCCAGTAAGGAAAATCTGAGGCAATAAACGGAATTCCCGCAACCATGTATTCAAACATTTTTATTGGCAGACTCACTAAAAATGTTGGAATGGGATGCAAAGTAACCACACCTACTAACGAACGGTTATAAATATTATCTACTTCTTCAGAATTTACATATCCATAATCATTAACAAGGTGATAGTCTTTATGTTCCTTTATCTCTTTTTCCAGAGCAGGAGAAGAGTACATGCCTGCCAGATTTAGTTTGACTTTTGATTTTGCAAGCTCCAATGAATTTATCAAATCTTTAATTCCTCTTGTACCATCAATGGACCCCACATAACAAACTTCATTCTTTTTTTCATCCCAGGAAATCCTCTCCTGTTTCTTATCAGATAAGATGGGATAGTTATTGATATTTTCAGTTTGTTTGGCAAATTTTTTAAAATAACTTTCAATATGAGGTGTTGCTCCAACCACTCCATCTATTTTTTTACAGATATAGAGTTCGAAACTCTTATATAATAGAGAAATTATATTTGAAAAAGGGGATTTTAAATAAGGTGAAACTAAAATTGTGTTTACTGTATCTTCGTGAGAATCAAAGATTACTTTTTTATTTAGCTTTTTTAGTTTTTTTGCTATTAACAGCAGCTCAGGATCATGAAGGTGAAACACATCTGCATTAAGTTCCTTAGCTTTATTAAAGATTTCAGTTGTAGTTTGTGTAATTCTTTTCAATCTACCAACTGGGGCACCTATATCTATAATTTCCACATTGTCTATCGTCTCATTACCTTTACCATCAGCAACTACCAATGACACCCTGATATCATTGGATGCCAAACTTTTGCACATCTTATGAAATATTCTGGAATCATTCCGTGGATGAACACTCGTCAGATGACATATGTGAAATTCGTATTTTTTATTCATTAATTGGATTTTGGAAAATTTTCAGGTTTCCTATTAAACATTGGTTATGTTTCATTCTTAATTATTTGATTTTCTAACAGATGGAGAATTACTTACTTGAAATACAACACTGCTAAGTCAGATTATTTCAGATTTACAATTTCCTGAAAAAAACCTTTATCATGTGTGATATAGGCACTCTGCTCAGAATAATAAAGGAATTTCCCTGCTATTCTTTCATACATGATATTGACTTCTCTGGTATTTAACATTTTCCACCAGCCAATAAAAATATGTTCAAAGTTCTGAGAGGGCTGGATTCCTTTTTTCCCACCTTTAACATCACTTCGAAAGCTACTGTTATTACCATCTATATAATTATTGAAGGTGTAAAAATCATTTTTTGAATTATAAACAGCAATTTTAGTTATCAACTGATTTGAAAGTAATGTGGTGAGTCTTTCTAAATAACTGTATTTTATTTTGTCGTTTTGAAAATTAAGTTTCAACAGATGCAGATAAGCAGACATTCTCGAAAAATGAGAGGCATCCCAATTGACATTTTGGCTCTTTTCAAGGGCTACATCCTTAAAATCCGGATGATCTTTCCAAATATTTGGCTGCAGATACCATGCTTCATCTTTAATACTTACTTCTTTTTTCAATACCTGATAGAATCTGTCTTTAATAGATACTAAATCAGGAGTTACGGTTCGTTTGGCATCTTTTTCAATGAGTAAAAGACTTACACCAGTTCCCATAACGTATAGCTCAAAATCAGTAATTGCTCTATAATAACTTAGATTACCATTAAAGTTCCCACTTAAGATATAATCTATTCTTTGTTTTGCACCATAAAATTTCTTTGATTCAGCATCCCAAATGTTTGCGGGATTATTATTCCAATAATATAACACTTCACTTTTTATGAAATCATACATCTTGGTATTTTCGGCATTGCCTTTTATTCCACTTCTTCTTAAATATTCTGAAACAGTAAAGTAAAAGGTTCTTTTAGCCAAATCATCAGCCTGCGAATTCTTTTTTACAATAAGTAATGTATTATAAGTAAACAGCTTCTGAAATTTATTTATTAACTCATTATTTTGAGTATCATAAGCATATTGCATAGGAACATACAAAAGAGCTGAACTATCATAGACAGAACTGTACCACTTGGACAGTTGAGTCTCTGAGCTAAATACATCAGTATAAAAATCCAACATTTTGGAAATCTCCTTAACGCTTAAGTTTTTGTTCGTAAATGTGGGATTATCTGATGTAAATATTAATTTATTCTGTATTGCTGGTGCTGGTTTAAAAATAGACATAGCCAAACAGAAAGAACTACTATACATCCAATAAGTAAATAATAAAGTAATCTTAAAAATCAAGGTAGAGCTTTTCATTTACGAACAAAAATTTAAATTATTTTTCAGTATACAATTTCGGAATTTTATTCACGATTTTAATTACTCTTTCAAAATCAAGTCCTAAAGTATCCAAATACCATCTGATATTCTGATAACGTGGAGTATTTTCTATTTCAACAAGTTCTAAAGCTCTTTCTCTCGTTATTTGTCCTTCTCTGATCTGATTGCTTCTGAACGTATCATGCTCTGTAAAACCAGCTACAGTATAATATACATAATTATAAAAAGCTGCAGTACCATCACCAATTCTCCAGGTAGTGGTAGTATCAATTGCTTTTTCCCAATTATAATCATTTAAAAGAGTATTGTCTACCTGCTCCTCATCCCATCTCCAATAATCAAAAATGTGATAGTAATCCTGTTTTTCTGTGAAGCTTCGATAGTATTCACCGGACAAAGTATCCCAAAGTGAGCTATTAAAATATCCAGGGCTCTCCATCATCGCTCTGAATCTTTTGGAATGATATCTCAACTGTTTCATAGCACCATGACTGTATACTCTTTTTTCTTCAAAATCAGGTTCAATATCTAAAAATCCTGTTTTAAAGTGAGTTACTTCCAATGGATTTACTCCCCAAAGATTAAGGTTGATCCCTGTTTGCTTTTTGATATCTTCCACATGTCTGAAGAAATGTTTATCTCCTGCAGTAAGCATTGCCATCATTCCTAAATGAGGTGACTTCAGCCATGCTTCAAGGTTCATTCTGATGTTTTTTCTTTTCAATGAAATATCTGCGGCAACAATAATGTTTTCTACCCCAAGATCAGCACACATACGGCTGATATTTCTTCGGCCAAGATCTGTTACCATTCCCCAGTCATAGGTATAAGTAACAGGTTTCATCTCCAGTTCCTTTACAATAAGATGCAATCCATAGCAGCTATCTCGACCTCCTGAAAAAGGAACAATACAATCCAGTTCCTTACCTTTTCTTCTGTAAGGTTCAACCAATTTAAATAATTCTTCTTTCGGTTTTGGATTATTTCTTGGTTTGTAGCTTTTACAGTAGTTACATACGCCTTCTTCATCAAATTTTATGAAAGGCATTGTCTCCGGAAGAATACATTTAGTACATCTTTTGATATTAAGCTTTTTATATTCAAGCAGTCCTTCTTCAAGAGTATTAAATTTAAACTCAGGGATTAAGTTTTCTACTCTACTTTTTTCATCTGTGACGGTAAGATTTTCTTTTGAGACTGGAATATCCAAAATCAAAGACTCTTCTTTTATCTGGGTGATATTTTCACATCCTATGATTCTAAGTCCATAGCTTTCTGATGCAAAATAAGTTTTGTCCTCATTATAACCTACATATAAACTGCCATTATTAGAAAAAAGAAGAAGTTTTCCTTTTTCTGGCAGAGCAAGAGCACAGGCAATAACTCCCTGACATAAAGAAAGTATCTCTTTAGGAAGGTTTTCTAATTTGTTTTCGTCGTTATTAAGAAATTCTTCTGCAATAGCCACAATAGCTTCGGAATCAATTTTTAATTGCCTGCTTACCGATAGTTTACTCCAGACTTCTTCTTCGTTTACTATAATCCCATTATGTATTGCACATATATTTCCTCTTATCACTGGCTGATTATCCCCCAGTCCATTAGTAATCAATCTACTATGCCCTAAAACAATATTGTTATTATATGGTTTTACCTTATTCAGTAATTTTTCAATGCTATAATCAGCTCTGTTTACTTTATATTGGTTATTTTGATAATAAATCAAACCACTAGAATCTACTCCTCTTTGTTCGGAATGCTTTACCAGAGTTTGAAACTTTTGTTTATTAATGCTGGTGTTCGATACGACACCAAAAATTCCACACATTTGTTTTTTTTTTAAATTAAATAATATTTATAGGAACCTATATAAGTATAATCTAGTTTTATAAAATTAATATTATACATTATTTCAAATGAATTTTTAATTAGTTATGCCAGCTTTGTATCTCTTCTCAGATATAAAAAACATAATCCATATTATACTGCATCTCCAGGAATCAAAAGAGTTACTTTTATTGTCTTCCAGATAAAACAGTAAAACAATAATAAATAATATCAGCATATCTTTATTGCTTTTGGAAATAGAATAATTTCTAAAAAAAAATAATACATATGCTGACAGGTATAATCCTCCTCCTAGTATCCCCAATTCCATCATTGATTCTACAAACAAATTGTGCGGATAATTACTCACATCAGCACCTTCCAGTATAAATCCTGAGCTTCCAATTCCTAATCCAAAAAAAGGATGATCTAGTATTGATTCCAATCCAATCTCAAGAAAATTTCCTCTTATAGATAAACTTGTATCTTCGTTATAAGATTTAAATATGTTAAATCGTTCAAAATCTACATTTTGAAATGCAAAAGTATAAATATTCTCTCCAAAAATAAGAATGGTAAAAAATAATGCCCCTATTGCAAACCCTGTTTTATAATTTATTTTATAATTTTTAAGATTCAAAGTAAAGAAAACAATTAAGGATAGTATCAAATTGATGATAGGTCCTCTTCCCCCAAGTTGAAACAGTAAAAATAATATTGATAATCTGTAAGCCGCAACATACCATGTTAATTTGCTTGCCAGAGAGAAAATAAAACATGCACACAGCATGATTCCAATAACCAAATATGTAGGAACTTTATCCACCAACAATTCAGAATCATGGAATATAATAAACATATTATTAAAATACAGATAAAATAACCCTACAATCATTAATCCACCAATAAGATACATCAATAATTTCAATTCAGAAAAAATAGATTTTTTAAATACAATAATGGGGTACATTACGGTAAAAATATTTAAAATAATAGCAAGAGATTTAGACTGTGCGTAAATACTAGATATTGAATAAAAATTAGAAATAAGAAAAATAAAACTTAGTATAAGAATCAAAATAACTATGAGACGGTCTTTTACTTTTAGTGGAACTATTGTTCGTAATTCAAATATCATTATTATAAAACACAACAAAAGAGACAATAGTGTCAAATCTATTGGAATAGGTAACCACTTAAGAGACCCCGAAAAAACAAAAATAAAATAAATAAATACTTTAAAAAATGTAAACTTGTCGGTAAATAATGACATATTTTTCAATTATATTTGTTTTTATTAAAATTAAGGAAGTTTTTCATTTATTATAAATCATTATATGTTGGATGAAATCTTTTTTTTGTTATTATTGTGATTTTCTATTTTTTCATATTATATTGTGAAATAAATCTCAAATACACCTTCTTATACCACTTTTGATCTCTGAAAACTCTATCATTATGCCAAAGTATGATGAAATCACCTTCAACTCTTCTTGTTATTTTGAAAAGATTTTCCAATACCTCAAAAGCTTTATCCATAGAATATTTTTGGTAATGTGTCAACGTAGCATCCATAGCAATTAGAGGAATCTCAAGAATGTTGTAAGGTTGGTCTTTTTCAAAATTGTATGGATGAAATTGGTGTGCTGTACCACATTTAAATCCTTCATGGTCTGCAAATCCCATAGTATAATCGACCTTTATACCACATTTCTCCAGGTTTTCAAAAGTTATTCTACGGTCAAATCTAAGATAATGCTGTCTTGCCAATATAATATCTCTTTCTGATGTATTTCTAAGCCTCTCTATTTCATCGTTCATAACAGCAATATCCCTGAACGTATTAAAGCCTGGATGAATACCCAGCAGCATATCTGCATCTGCAATTTTGGACATCAAATTCAAGACATTTTGGTTTATAACCTGACCTTTGTCAAATTGAGATGGCTTCGCAGTCATAAAGAAAAAAACTGATCTTAAACCGTATTTTTTTGAATCTTTATACAATTGCTCTATTCCTTTAAGGTACTGATCTTCTTTTTTAAAAACAATAGTTTTTAACATGTTCAGTATTGAACTGCATAATTGTAAAGGTCTTCTTTCTCTAATAGCTTCTGCAGCCAAAGTCTTAATCGATGTAAAAAAACCGTCAAACCTATAAAGGTTATCTATATCATGAGTAGGAACAATTACAGTTGGCTTTAATGAGGGAGTAAAACTTTGTACTTCATTTTTAAGAATTTTTCTGATCAGAAATGCGTATTCATCAACAACGGGTATAGTAATCAGATTATATTTACAGACTAAACTATCTTTATATCTGAATCTGTCATATTCATCTCGTGCTTCTGAGGTCAATTCATCATAGCATGATAATAAAACAAAAGATAAAGTAATAATATCATAATTGATTTGAATATGTCCATTATTACATTCATAAAAATCACTTACATTTTCATGAATAACCGGAATGTAATAATAATCATCATATGAAGGTATAGACTTCATGTGACCTTTGCCTTCTACCAAATCAAGCAATTTATCGTGTGAACATAACTTAAATTTAATTCTTATTCCCTCAACCTGAATCGTTACATTATCCTCCGATAAAAATTCTAAAGTTGGAGAAACGGTATAGCCAAATGCAATTTTAAGTAAAAACTTAATTGTATATAATATGGCATTTTCTGTCCGCAATTTTTTTAACATTACTTTCATGGCAACAAAAAAATCAAGATTTATTAAATAGTAAAGAGAGTAATAAATATCTAAATAGAATTACTCCTACATAAATCCATATAAAGAAATCTATTGTAGAGCTCTTTCCTAAAAAAAATGAAACAAACAAGACCAAAGTAGTAATTACCTCCCAAACGAGGAAAATTTTGTTCTTTCTTTTAACCAATACACCACTTGAATAATGAGAAAAAGACGATGAAATAACCGTAGTGAAAATTATTATTTTACTCATATCAAATGCCTTTCTCCATTTATTAATATCAAAAAATAAAGAGAAAAAATATTCCCCAAAAATTAAATATACAATAGCAAATAGTAGGGAAACCAAAAATAATAATCCAACATAGGTATTCATTTTCTTATTGAGTTTCGCTTTATTGGTTTCTGACAAATCCTTGTATATTAACCCATTTAAACTTTCAGATATTAAACTTAGTGGTTTATTCACAATTTTGGAAGCCATAAAATAATTCCCCAAAATAGCTTCTCCAAAATAATGTTTTATAAAGAAACTGGGCAGCTCTGCATTAAAAGTATTAATAAAATAAGCTGGCATCTGATGCAATGGGAAGGACTTATATTTTAATATAATGTTATAAAATTCTCTGTAAACAATTTTTTTCCTTTGTATTTTGATATAAAATAATATAAATATAGTTGCCAAAAAATTAGGTATCACATAAGATAATATCAAAACCCAATATGATAATTTTATATAATAACCAGAAAGTATAATGATAACTGCAAACACAGAGCTTAGTATCATTGATTTACTGACAATATTCAACAAGCCTTTTTTTATAAGAATATCTTTTGATGCACTATATAAAGATTGACTAAATGCAACCAACGGTACAATTAAAAAATAGGAATCTATATCAAAAAATAACATTGAAATAAGTATAACGAAAAAGGAAATTAATGAGATGGTTATACTTAAAAAAATGGAAACAGCATATAGCATACTATATTCTTCACTCTTTGCTGGTAACATAATTGCTTTGTTGTAGGATAAAGTATAAAAGTACGCTAATGGGGCTGAAATTGATAAAATAAAGGAAAGTACTCCAATTTCGTAATCAGAATAAATTCTTCCGGTTAATGGAACTGCAATCAGTAATATTAATTGAGATAATATATTGCTACCTAAAAAAGATATTATTTTTCTTTTCATAAATTTAAATAATCTTCTTTAGTTCTCTTAAAAAGAGTTTTATATACAATATATATAAACAATTTAAAATTTTTGTTCACGTACGCTTTTTTAAATTGTGATAAAAAAATATCTGATACTGAACTTTTTTTAAGAAATAATGGGGCAATTTCGCCATTCGTTAATGCTTCATGAAATTTCAGATCTTTTTTTTCATATCCCACCACTACATTTAAAAGAGTTTGAGGAATATGAGAATCAGAGCTCCAGATTACGGGTTTTTTATATTTTAGAGACAACAGATAAGACTTGTAATTATTAATGACTGATGATCTGGCGTTAAATACTTCTATCACATCAACAGCTTGTGCCAGTTCTTCTAATTGGGTGTGCCCATCATATGGATGAGGCAAAATCAAGATGGCATTTTGTTCTTTTGCACTTTTATAAAACTCCTGCCATCTCATGTCTGTAATTTCATTCTTTACATTTAATGCTATAACATCTCCCCGATCAGTTTTATATTCCGCAGCAGTAGGAACCTCTACATTCAGATTTAGTTCTTTTATTTTTCTTTGAAGTTCTAAACTCCCTTTTATGGTCTCATGATCAGTTAAAACAACAAAATCAAGTTTTTTATATCTTATTGTTTTCACTATTTTTTCAATCGTATTTATTCCATCATAGGAATAGGTACTATGAAAATGAAAAATTCCCTTTTTCATTTTATTTACTTTGAGAAAATTTTCTTTATGGTCCATATTAATTTGATTGAATCAACGAAAAAGTTTTCAAACAAGTTCGTATAAGAGTCCTTATAAAAATATTCTTTTATTTTATGCAGTTTTCCTGTTTTAAGTAAAACCAAAAGGTCTCCGTCTAAAACCCAAAAGAATTTTTTTCCAACTTCATATTTTTTTTCAGTTTGTTCTTCTATGTTATTTGAATAAGCTTCAATCAAAGTTTTTCCAAAATTGAGTCCTACTGCATAAGATAAATCTAACGAACCCCAAAATTTGGGATTTAACTCTATTAAATAATATTGTTGTTTCGTCTCATCATATTTATACTCAATCATTAATGGGCCGGACCAATTTAAATATTCTATAATTTGTTTAGATATATTAAACATTTTTTCACAAAAAATAGACTTGGCAGCTGTACTAGATCCCCCGGTAATTGGTATTTCTCTAATACGCTGGTGCATGTAATAGCTAATGATTTTACCTTCTTTAGCAATACAAAAGAAGCCTCTACCTACTCCTGATACCTGCTCCTGCATTAATAGTTTTATTCCCCTTGACAAGTATTTTTCTATTTTTTCAAATTCGGATTCAGAACCTAATTTTACATATAACGGATCAAATTTGGCTAAGCTTTCATTGCTTGATTTAACAACACAATTCTTATCTCTACTGTATAGCCTCAATTCCTCCAGATTTGAAAATAATTTACATTCAGGATAATTTACATCCCTAAGAGAGTTCAAAATTAGCATTTTATCTTTATTTAATGCTATTTCAAGACTCTCTTTTATAGGTATTAAACATAATTCTCTATATTTTTCAGAGCATATCTTTACAGCTTCGCTCCCTACAGGAATTATAAAATCGGGATTAATCTGTTTGACTGATTCTTCCAAATCCCCAACAATATAATCTTTACAATAACCCAATCTTTTAGCAAAAAAAACAGATTCTTTATCCATAGCAAAAACTTGGTGCCTATTTTCTCTATGTAATTCCCGCTGTAGCGCTATAGAGTTTTTATAATTTGCTTCCGTTATCAAAATTCTCATATCTGTTTTTCATTATTCAGGGTTGAACAAAATTCAAGGATTTGACAGTATAGTTCTTTCTTTTTTCATTCTCAAAATTCATCATTATGCCAAAGTAATAAGATTTTCCTACTTTTTATCATATATTCTCTCAATAATATCCACCACTTTCAGCCCTTCCAAAGCATTCGTAGTGATGGTATTTCTTCCTTTTAATACATCTACAACGTTTTCAATGATAAAATGGTGATTGGCCGCAGATCCTTTATAAGCACCATAATCATTTCCAGGGTTTGTTGGAGCCAATTCCGGCATTACATAGTCTTTTATATTGCAAACTTCTACTTTGTCCATATATTGTCCTCCAATCTTCACAGAACCATTCTCTGCAATGATCGTCATAGAACTTTCAAGGTTCTGATTCCAAACTGAAGTAGAATAATTTAAGGAACCCATTCCTCCATCTACAAAATCAAAGCTAACGAATCCTGAATCTTCAAAATCAGTAAGCGTTGCATGATTAAAATCTGCAAATTTTGCCTGAATATTAGTAATATCGCCGAACAGCCAGTACATGATATCAATAAAGTGAGAAAACTGTGTAAATAAGGTTCCTCCATCCAGGTCTTTTTTCCCGTGCCATGATTCTGTCTTATAATATCTGTTATCACGGTTCCAGTAGCAATTAAGCTGAACCATATATATATTCCCCAGTTTTCCGCTTTCTACCATTTCTTTCACCCATGCAGAAGGTGGAGAATATCTGTTTTGCATAACGGCAAAAACTTGTTTATGCTTGTGCAACGCTTGAAAAATAAGTTTTTCCGCATGCTGTTTTTTCAGAGCCATCGGCTTTTCTACCACAACATGCTTATCTGCATCTATCACTTTATAAGATTGCTCAAAATGGAATCCGTTGGGAGAAGCAATATTAATAACATCTACTTCAATCCCGGAAGCTAAAAACTCATCCAGTGATGTAAAAAAAGGAACGTCATAACTTTCGATTCCCAATACAGATTTATCTTTAACATCGATCAATCCAACTAATTCACATTCTTCATTTCTTGAGATCATTTCAGCATGTCTCTTTCCGATATGCCCGCACCCAACGACTGCAAATTTTATTTTTTCACTCATTTGTATGTTTTTAAATTTTTGAAACTTTATTATTTTCTAATTTGTATTTTTCTCCACTTTCTTCACAAACAGCAATATTTTCGGCATCAAACTGAAGTCTTTGTCCATATTCACTCATCCATCCCATTTGTCTTGCCGGGTTTCCTACTACCAATGCATAATCCGGCACTTCTTTTGTAACCACTGCTCCTGCACCAATAAAGGCGTACTCACCTATATTATGTCCGCAAACAATTGTTGCATTGGCTCCTATAGACGCTCCTTTTCCTACATGGGTCTTCAGATATTCATTTTTTCTGTTTACTGCACTTCTTGGATTTATCACATTGGTAAAAACCATTGAAGGGCCTAAAAAAACATCATCATCACATGTTACTCCTTCATAAATAGAAACATTATTCTGAACTTTCACATTCTGACCTAAAACTACTTTAGGTGAGATGACAACATTCTGACCTATATTACATTTTTCTCCTAAAATGCAGCCTGTCATAAGATGTGAAAAGTGCCAAATTTTGGTTCCTTTCCCTATGTGACATCCTTCGTCAATAACGGCTGTTTCGTGTGCAAAAAAATCCGACATATCTGCTTTATATTAATTAAAATAATTCTTAATTTCTGTAATAATAACATCCAGTACTTCCTGATCAAACTCTGTATGTACCGGAAGAGAAATAACTTCTGTACAAAGCTGCTCTGTAACAGGAAGACTAAAACCTTCTTCTACATATTGAAGAAAAGCTTCTTGTTTGTATAGAGGTAAAGGATAATATACCATACTTGGAATATTCTTTTCTGCCAAATACTTTTGTAATTCATCTCTTTTCCCATTTTTCACTCTAAGGGTATACTGGTGAAATACATGGGTAGAATTTACAGCTCTTTTAGGAGTTTGAATTTCAGCTATCCCTGCAAGGTTTGTATCATAATAATCTGCCATTCTGTTTCTGGCAGCTGAATACTCATCCAAATGCTTAAGCTTAACTTTTAATACCGCTGCCTGAATGGTATCCAATCTTGAATTACAGCCTAAAACTTTGTGATAATATTTCTTTTCCTGACCGTGGTTGGCAATCATCCTGATTTTGGAAGCCAATTCATCGTCGTTCGTCATCAATGCACCACCATCACCATAGCATCCGAGATTTTTTGAAGGGAAAAATGAGGTACATCCGATATGCCCTATAGTTCCTGCTTTTTTCACAGTTCCATCAGAAAAAGTATAATCGGAACCTATTGCCTGAGCATTATCTTCTATAACAAAAAGGTTGTGTCTTTCAGCAAATTCAAGAATTTTTTCCATATCAGCACTCTGGCCGTATAAATGAACAGGAACAATTGCTTTGGTTCTGGGTGTCAGATATTTTTCAAGACCATTTAACTCTATATCGAAAGTATCTTTGTTTACATCAACCATTACTGGTTTTAATCCTAAAAGACCAATCACTTCCGCAGTAGCTACGTATGTGAAAGCGGGGCAGATGATTTCGTCGCCAGGCTGCAGATCAAGTGCCATCATGGCAATTTGAAGAGCATCTGTTCCGTTGGCACATGGAATTACATGTTTTACTCCCAGATATTTTTCAAAATCATTTTGAAATTCTTTTACAGCAGGACCATTAATAAATGCTGTATTGTCTATGCATTCCTGAATACCAGCATCTACTTCTTCTTTTATTTTCAGGTATTGACCTTTAAGATCAACCATTTGAATTTTCATATTCTTAGTTTTTTGAGTGCACGGAGTGCTATTTTTTAATTCATGATAAGCTCACTTATTTTATTTCCTATGGAAAGGCACGAAGTGGCAGCCGGAGAAGGAGCATTTCTAACATGGATAATGTTTCCATTTTTCACGATATCAAAATCATCAATCAATCCTCCGTTTCTGTCGCAAGCCTGAGCTCTTACACCTGAACCACCTGTAACAAGATCGTTTTCCTGTATTTCCGGTAAAAGTTTCTGAAGGGCTTTTGTAAATGCGGACTTGGAAAGTGAACGGTGCATTTCTCCCATTCCGGTTTTTCCGTATTTCGCTACAATTTTTCTAAACCCTGGCCATAGCATGGTTTGCATGGTTTCGCTAAAATTGAAGTCGAAAAAATGGTATCCTTCTTTTTTAAAAGCCAGCACTGCATTAGGACCTGCTTCTATATTACCATCAATCATTCTGGTAAAGTGAACTCCAAGAAACGGAAAATTAGGATCAGGTACAGGATAGATAAGATGCTTTACCAGATATTTTTTTTCATCCTTAATTTTATAATATTCTCCTCTAAAAGGAATAATGACCACATCGTTTTTTTCGTTGGTCATTCTGGTTATTTTATCGGAATACAATCCTGCACAGGAAATTAACTTTTTGGTTTTAAATTCGGAAATATTGGTATTGACAATAATTTCAGATCCTTTATCAATGATGTTTTTTACTTCATTATTAAATCTTATTTCTCCTCCTAATTCTTCAAAAAGTTCTTTTATTTTTTGGGCTATTCCCGGGTAATCAATAATTCCGGTTTGCGGAACTTTAATTGCTTTTACACCTTCACAATGAGGTTCGATTTCACGGAATTCTTCTCTCGAAAGATATTTTAAATCCTGCAGTCCGTTTTCAACTCCTCTTTTATAGATATTATCCAAAAGTGGTAATTCTTCCTGAGAAGTAGCTACAATGATCTTCCCGCAAAGGTCATATCGTATGCCGTGTTTCTCAGCAAAGTGGATAACTGAGTTATACCCTTCAATGCAATTTTTAGCTTTGAGGCTTCCCGGTTTATAATAAATCCCGCTATGGATTACTCCGCTGTTATGTCCCGATTGGTGCAGGGCCACATCGTTTTCTTTTTCCAAAATTAAAATCTTAGAATCAGGATTTTTCATCTTGGTCTGATAAGCTGTGGCCAATCCTACCAAACCGGCACCAATGATTATGATATCATAGTTCATGATCAGTTATAATCTTGCGTCTACCAGATTTCTGTCTAAACATGCTTTAGTATCGAAAACCACAGCATTTTCTTTTTTAAGCTGATTCAGATCCATTTCCAGAAACTCATTATGAGATACTGCGATCACTAAAGAATCATACTTTTTCCCTTCCTCAAGAGCGTCCAGAATATCAATTCCATATTCGTGCTTTACTTCTTCCTTGCTTGCCCACGGATCATAAATATCAACATTTACTCCGTAATCAGCCAATTCTCTGTAGATATCTACTACTTTAGTATTTCTGACATCGGGACAGTTTTCTTTGAATGTAACTCCTAAAATAAGGGCACTGGAATTTTTAATTACTCCGCCTTTTGCAATAAGAAGTTTCACCACTTTAGCAGCAACAAACTTTGCAATAGAATCGTTTACACGTCTTCCGGATAAGATCACATCCGGATGATATCCGAGTTGTTCTGCTTTGTGTGCAAGGTAATAAGGATCTACGGAGATACAATGTCCTCCCACCAATCCTGGTTTATATTTAAGGAAATTATATTTTGTTCCTGCAGCTTCCAATACATCATTGGTATCAATTCCTACTCTGTCGAAAATTAAAGCCAATTCGTTAACAAAAGAAATATTAACATCTCTTTGTGCATTTTCTATAGCTTTTGAGGCTTCTGCAACTTTAATGCTAGGTGCTTTATGGGTTCCTGCAGTAATAATTTTCTTATACAGTTGATCTACTTCTTCGGCAATCTTTTCCGTAGAACCTGACGTTACTTTTTTAACGCTTGTAAGCGTATTTACTTTATCTCCCGGATTAATTCTTTCCGGAGAGTAGCCTACGAAAAAATCTTCGTTAAACGTAAGTCCTGAATATTTCTCAAGAACCGGTACACATTCTTCTTCTGTACATCCGGGAAAAACCGTAGATTCATAAATAACAATATCTCCTTTTTTGATAATTTCTCCTAACATTTTTGAAGCAGAAATCAATGGATTCAAATCGGGAGCATTATATTTATCAATAGGGGTAGGAACTGTTACAATGAATACATTAGCTTCAGCAATATCAGATAACTGGCTTGTTGCTTTATAACCTAAAGAACCATTGGATTCGTTATACTTTTTCAGTCCGCTATTTAATTTATCAACATCAGCCTCAAGCGTTATATCCTTTCCGTTATTAAGCTGATCAACACGCTGTGTATTGATATCAAATCCAAAAACAGGATAGTGATCTGCAAATTCAAGAGATAAAGGAAGACCTACATAACCCTGGCCTATAACCGCTATTTTATATGTTGTTGCCATTAACTAAATTTATTTTTTATTTTTTGAAACCAAGATTGTTCTGTATGCTGGTTATAGCCATAACCGTATTTGTTACTGTATCCTAAATTTTCTCTGCTTACATCATTAAGTACAAATCCTACATTTCTGATCTTTTTCTGATCGATATTGTTATTGGCAAATTCTAATAATGCCTTTTCAGTGTATTTAGATCTGGAAACATAAATCGTGATATCAGAAAGTTCAGCAATAAGGAAAGTATCTGTTACGAGAAGCAATGGAGCAGTATCCAGAATAATATATTCATATTTTTCTTTCAATTCACTAAGAAGGACCTCATAACGCCCGTTAGATAACAATTCTGTTGGGTTCGGAGGAATCATTCCTGAATAAATTACATCCAGGTAAGGATTAAAAGATGATACATGAATAATATCTGCAAGTTTAGTGTCTTCATTGTATAGATACTCCGTAAGCCCGGCAAGTCCTTTTCTGGCAGGATTATATCTTTGAAGCTGAGGGTTTCTGATATCAGATCCGATAATAATTGCTTTTTTCTTAGGGTTTGCCAATGTTAAAGCCAAATTCACAGATGTGAATGTTTTCCCTTCACCTTTTACGGTTGAGGTAACAAATACTACTTTCCCTTTTTTCTCTTTTGAAAGCATGAAATTCATATTGGTAATAAGAATTCTAAATGCTTCCGCCATAGGAGTAATATCATTCATTTTAACAATCTCGGAATCTCCTTTTTCAAGACTTGGCAATTCTGCAATAATAGGAGCATGTACTAGCTTCTCAAGATCATGTTTAGTAATAATCTTATTATTAAACAGTTGTCTTAAATAAATAATAATGAATGGAATTAACAATCCAAGAAATAATGAAGCAAATAAAATGGCTTGCGTCTTTGGAGCAACAGGATTTGCAAAAGCATAGGCAGCATCAATTACTCTCGCTTTTGGGGCTGTAATAGATTGTGCAATAGCTGTTTCTTCCCTTTTCTTTAATAGTAATAAATATAAGTTTTCCTTAATTTGTTGCTGTCTTTCTATTCCCCTAAATATTTTCTCTATAGAAGGAATTTTAGATATTTTTCCTGTTACCTTATTTTGTTCTCCTACATATTCATTTCTTGCAAGCTCTAATCCAGCCTTATTTCTTTGCAGAGTCTCTACAACCGAAGTACGCATTGAATTTATTTGTTTACTAGTCTCAACAACTACAGGATTATCTGTTGTAGCAGATTCTAATAATCTTGCTCTTTGCAATACTAGTTGATTATAAGAAGTGATCCCTGAAACAGCTTCGGGGTTATTCAATCCGATATTCATCGGTAAAACCTGATACTGTCCTTGTTTTGACATAAAAGAAATCAAGGAATTTGTCAGCTCTAACTGCGCATCAAGCTCCAATTGTTTTTCACGAGCCGCCGCAGAACTTTCAAGATCTATTTTAGCTTCCGTTTCAAGGTCGGTAAGATTATTTTTTGATTTAAAACTTTCTTTTTCATTTTCAACCTGACCTAATTCTACTGAAAGTCTTTTTACCCTATCTTCAATAAAATCTAATGTTTTTTTGGACTCCTGATTTTTATCCAAAATAGCATCGTTATTATAAGCGACAACTAATGAATTGAGAATATCTTGCGCCTTTGAAATTAAGGGATAATTCATTGAAAGTCTTAGTACAGTAGCTTCTTTGTTTGCTAAATTTACATTAAGAGCACTAGTTAAAGCATTAACTTTTGCTTCAACCGATGATATGATTAATTCTAAATTTTTCTTATCAATATTTGGGGATGCTTTAGGATTATATTCTGTATTTTTAGTGATGATAATATTAGCAAAAGGAAGACTTATCATTCTTCCGTAACCAGAAACAATATCTTTTTTCAACCCTTCATAATATATTACAATTTCTTCTCCTTTTAATTCTATATTAATAAGATTATTTGCCTTTTTGGAGGTCTTTTCATTTATAACTTTTACTTCAATGGGAGAAGATTCTTTGTATAGCTCAACACTACTTACTTTTCCTTTAACAATGATATTAGTTTGAAGGTTTTTATTGATAACCACATCCCTCATTAGTTTTTTTGATTTCAAAACTTCAATCTCATTTGAAATACTATTAGTTTTCATTCCTCCCAATCCTGATAAATCAGAAAGAACACCCAATTCGTTATTTGAAGAAGAATTTTTTGAATCTTTTATAAGTAAGGTGGTTTCTACATAATAGACTGGTGTCATAAATCTTATTGCAAAATACCCTATTGTCAAAGCTAAAATTGCACAAAAAATAAACCAAGGCCATCTTCTTAGATATGGTTTGATTATTTCACTAAAATTAATTTTATTTGAATTATTTTCCACTTCTGAAAATTGTGAAGTTTGCTGGTTATCCATCAATTGTTATTTCTTATTAAATAAACTTACTACTACGGCAACTGCTGTAACCGCAATAGAAATAGCGGTCAGGTAAAGGCCTGTATTTGGATTTTGTTTTGCTAAAACATCCTTTGTATTGCTTGAAGAAACAATAATAGCGTCACCCTGTTTAAGATTATAATATGGCGAATTAATCAGATTACCATCCAAAATGTTGACACGACCATGCGAAACGACACCGTTTTCAGTTCTTACAATTAAAATATCATCTCTTTTTCCATACTGAGTCAGATCACCAGCCATCCCTAAAGCATTTAAAATAGTTGCTTGTCCATTAGCTATAGTATAATCTCCTTGTCTGTTTACTTCTCCTAAAACGGTTACTTTAAAATTGGCAAGTCTCACATTAACTGTTGGATTAATAACATATTTCGTCATTTTTTCCCTTAGCTCATCTTTAAAAGCGGTTAAACTTTTGTCTGAAGTATTCAGTTTACCTAATATAGGAAAATCAATATCTCCATTTGCATCTACAATATAGGTTGGTCCTGACAGTATTGTCGCTCCCTGGTTAGGAGTATTCCCTCCTGCTACAGCATTTGTCTGGATAAGTTCTGACGAAGAGTAATTCTGATTAAAAGGTTTTACAACATCCATATCTTTAGCAGTGATCAGAATAACTAACTGATCTCCTACCTGGATGGTATTCGCTGAATTTTTAGCAGAGGCATTGATTGCAACCTGTTCTATATTCTGCATATAATTTAAATCATTCTTAGCATTAGGATTCACTTTACAGGAAATCACTAATGAAGACGCCAAAACTACTGCTAATATTTTTCCTTTCATTATTTTGTTAAATTATGCAAATATACATTTATATTTTTTCTATTTATCCAGGGCCTCATAGATTGAATTATTGCTTCGGAATTCCGGCACTATTTTTTTGAGAATCCTTACCACTTCCACTTTATCTCTTCTAAGAGAAGCTTTAGTAATTTCTTTAGTAAGCGTATCTATTTCTGCAAATCCCATAGAAGGGTCTTTAGAAATCATAATTTTATCATTATGAGTAGGAAGTGTTTTTGCGTCGTCACTCAAGAGTTCTTCATATAACTTCTCCCCAGGTCTTAGACCTGTATAAATAATCTTAATATCAATATTAGGTTCGAATCCGGATAATTTTATCATTCTTTTGGCAAGATCAATAATTTTAACAGGTTCCCCCATATCGAAAACAAAAATTTCACCTCCCTCACCCATTGTTCCGGCCTGAAGTACAAGTTCACAGGCTTCAGGAATCGTCATGAAATACCTTACAATTTCCGGATGGGTAATGGTTACCGGTCCTCCTGCTTCAATCTGCTTTTTGAAATGAGGAATAACAGAGCCATTGGATCCCAGTACATTTCCAAACCTTGTTGTAATAAACTTGGTAACGTTACCTTCTACATTCTGAAGCGACTGCACAAAAAGTTCAGCAGCTCGTTTTGATGCACCCATTACATTGGTTGGATTTACAGCTTTATCTGTAGATACCATTACGAATCTGTTTACTTTATATTTACTGGATAGTTTTGCAACAATCTTTGATCCTAATATATTAACAAAGATGGCTTCGTGAGGGTTTTCTTCCACCAAAGGGACATGCTTATAAGCAGCTGCATGATATACCATTGAGAAATTATAAGTCTGGAAAAGAGATTCCATCCTGTGATGATTGGAAACATCTCCTAAAACAAATTTGAAAGCGATATGAGGGAATTTCTCTGTCATTTCAAGTTCAATTTCATAAAGCGGTGTTTCTGCCTGATCTAAAATGACAATCAATGAAGGATTGAAAAGAGCAACCTGTCTTACAATTTCACTTCCTATGGATCCTGCTCCACCGGTTACTAATACTGTTTTATCAAAATGTCTTTTTTTAACTTTTTCGTTCTGAATTTTGATAGGTTTTCTATTCAACAGATCTTCAATTTGAAGATTTCTAATAGATCCACCCAGATCACTATCTCTAAGCTTTTGTACTGAAGGTGCTTTAAAGACGTTAAGATCCTTCTCTAAAAATAAATTTACCCATGAATTCATCTCATCTCTGGCCATCATTTCTTTAACAACAAGAACGCCATCAATGATAAGATCTTCTTTGGTATTTTCCTCTATTTTTTGTTTTTCATAAATTGGCTTTCCTAGTAGAGAGGCCCTTTTAGAATCTGTTCTTTGTGTCAAAAATCCTACTACCTGATAAGGCAAACTCGGATTATCAAGAATAGCACGGGCAATGGCAATAGATTGTTCATCAATTCCCAATACCAAAATTCTTTTTTTCAGCGCACTTCTTCTGTATTCCCTTACAATATGAAAAAATTCTTTTACATAGAGTCTGAAAAGAAATAATCCCATAAATGAAATTACAAAATAAAGCATCAGATAAGGAGTCAGTATGAATTTGCTTCCTGTAATCCAGAAATAACAGATATTTACTGTTCCGATAGCCAGCATTGTGCAAAAACAGGATATCAGAAGCTTAAATAAATCTATAAATGTGGAATGACGGATAATACCTGCATAGGTCTTGAAGACATACATAAAAGCAGCATTCACAAAGATAATAAAACTAAAAATCAAGCTTTTATCGTCATGATATATAAATTCCTGCTTGGTAATTTTTGCGATAATGTAAGTAGAAAGAAATAAAGATATTACCAGAATAATAATATCTATTACAAGAATTATCCATCTAGGAAGATATCTTACGTCTGAGAGATTGACAACATTATCCCCTCCAAATATTGTTTTTCTAAGAGAATTGTACATTGTCTATATTGGTGTTCATATTTAATTAAGGTATAATATCTAAACTATCCAATCAAAGATAATTTTGATACAATCATGCAAAAATAAAATAAATTTATTTCAATATGCTGAAATCAAAAATAAATTTGATGTTTCATTTATATAGTCTAACAATTTCATTGCGGTACAGCTAAATTCAGTGACAAAAATCGTACCATACAAACTGTTTATGAAGGTGATATTTATCTATACAAATTCTTTAATTTAACTGTTTTTCTTTAAAAGAATTATTAAATCTTTATATATCAATCTTTTTCAATGAACTGATTGTTTTTTTTCCTAAAAGTCATGCGTCAAGTTTTTTTGATTTATTAATATTTAGTCAAAAATATCAATTATTTTTTCATACTCAAAACCTTTACTCATCAAATATTTTATAGTTTTGGTTTTTTTTTGATATTCTTTCAAGCCGGTTTGCCTGGTGTAGTAATCATCAAAAATTTTTCTGATGGTTTTCTCATAATCAGATTCATCAATCTCATCAAAACAGGAGTTAATCAACCTTTCAGAAATCTGTTTCTGTTTCAGATTCATTTTAATCTTGGTCTTGCCCCAGTGTTTGATGTAAAATTTGCCTCGGATGTAGCTCCGGGTAAATCTTTCTTCGTTCAGGTAATTTTCTTTCAGGAGAAATAAAATAATTTCTTCTTTTGCTTCATCAATAAGCAGAAATTCTCTCATCTTCTGTTCCACTTCGGCATGGCAGCGATCCTGATAAACACAATAATTAACCAGTTTCTGCTTAATTTCGTCGAAAGTATAAGATTTCTTTTCCATTTGAATAAAAAAAGAATGAGCAGTCTGCCCATTCTTTACATGATATTGGAATGCCCGTTAGTAATTGAACAGAGCTTTACCTTCCATTAATTCGTTAACTTTCTTTCTTACAGATCCAAGAACTTCTTCATTTTTGATATTGTCTACTACCTCAGAAATTAATCCGGCAATAGTGTCCATATCATTTTCTTTCAACCCTCTTGTTGTAATAGCCGCAGTTCCCAATCTGATACCAGATGTTGTAAATGGTGATTTATCATCAAAAGGAACCATGTTTTTATTACAAGTAATATCAGCAAGTACTAATGCTTTTTCAGTTTCTTTACCGTTTACTCCTTTATTTCTAAGGTCTACCAGCATCAGGTGATTATCTGTACCACCGCTTACGATATCAAATCCTCTGTCTATCATTGCTTTTGATAATGCCTGAGCATTAGCTTTAACCTGTTTTGCATAGGTTTCGAACTGTACATCCAATGCTTCACCGAAAGCTACCGCTTTACCGGCAATCACGTGTTCAAGAGGTCCTCCCTGAATACCAGGGAATACAGCTCCGTCCAGTACCTGGCTCATCATTTTAATTTCTCCTTTTGGAGTTTTGTGACCGTAAGTATTTTCAAAGTCTTTCCCCATCATGATCATTCCTCCTCTTGGTCCTCTCAGGGTTTTGTGAGTAGTAGTAGTTACTACATGACAGTGTTCGAATGGAGAATTTAACAATCCTTTTGCTACTAAACCAGCCGGGTGAGCGATGTCTGCCCAAAGAGTAGCTCCTATTTCGTCTGCCACTTCTCTGAATTTAGCATAATCCAAGTCTCTTGAATATGCTGAGAAACCAGCGATAAGCATTTTTGGCTTTTCTCTCAGTGCTACTTCTCTCATTTGGTCATAATCAATTAGACCTGTTTCCTGCTGAACTCCATAAGAAACTACGTTATACTGAATCCCTGAGAAATTCACTGCAGAACCGTGGGTAAGGTGTCCTCCCATTGAAAGGTCCATCCCCATGATTTTGTCTCCTGGTTTCAAAACTGCAAGATAAATGGCTGCATTCGCCTGAGAACCGGAATGCGGCTGAACATTCACATAATCTACTCCGAAAAGTTCTTTAGCTCTGTTGATCGCTAAAGTTTCAACCTCATCTACTACTTCACATCCTCCGTAATATCTTTTTCCGGGATATCCTTCAGCATATTTATTTGTCAGTACACTTCCCATTGCTTTCATTACATTTTCAGAAACAAAGTTTTCTGATGCAATAAGTTCTAAACCATGGGTTTGTCTTTGTCTTTCCTTTTCAATCAGGTCGAAAATAATATCCATTTTACTTTTAGTTTTTGAAATTTTCACCCCAAATGTACGGAATTTTCATCGAGATTTCTCTATTGAAAAAATGATTTTTAAACACCAAAAAATGAAAAAACACCTCCTTTTATATTATATTAAAACCGTGTCAACTTTTACATTAATTATTTTAACCATAAAAGGCACAAAAATTTAAACACTTAAGTATTTTAGGACCAGATTTTATGCATAATAAGTAAACCGAAGTTTTAAAAAATCTTTGATTTTCATCTTATGTGAACTTTTCTTCAGACTTATTTTAAACTTACTTAAGTAGACTAAAATGGTTTAAAATGAAACCTTTTGTGACTTTTGTGGTTTTATAAAGTTTAAACAACTTTATAATAAGAAAGCCTTTAAAATTCCTCATCGGCAAGTTCTTTATTCACCACAGCACCTGCAAAATTTCCCTGTGCAACTGCATTGGCTACGGAACGCATCATGGTTACATTATCTCCACAGGCAAAAACTCCGGGAATGTTTGTTTTCTGCATCATATCTACTTTAATAAATCCCTGTTCTGTCATTTCACAACCCAGATCACCAGACACATTGATATTTTGTTCAAAAGGAATTTTAGCATACAAAGCCTGTAAAGGAAGTTCTTTTCCGTTTTTGAACACTATTTTTTGAATGAAACCGTTTTCATGTTTTATTTCTTTTATTTCATCTTCGTTAAGAACGATTTTATTGTGACCCAGTTTTTCAATCTGTTCTTTTGAAAGTGAAGACTTTCCGTTGGTAAACAGGGTAAGATCTTTAGTCAGATTAAAAATCAGTTTTGAAAATTCGTAAGCCGTATCTCCATTGGAAAGAATTCCGGTAACCTCGTTTTTCACTTCATAACCATGACAGTATGGGCAGTGTATAACAGAAATTCCCCAGCATTCTGCAAATCCGGGAATATCCGGCATTATATCTTTTACTCCTGAAGCAAGAATAAGTTTTTTAGCATTAAATTTTTCACCGGAGGAAGTTTCAATCACAAAACCTTTGGTTGTCTTTTGTGTTTTCACTACGGTTCCGTTATAAAAGTGAACTGTATTGTATTTTTGAACATCTTCTTTTGCCAGCTTTGCAATTTCCGCGGGTGTTTTCCCATCATGAGTAATAAAATTATGGGAATGCGGAGTCTGTATGTTACAAGGTTTTCCGTTATCGATAATCAGAACATTTCTTAAAGATCTTCCTAAAGACATTCCTGCTGACAATCCAGAATAGCTTCCTCCTGTTATAATGACATCAAAGTTTTTGTTTTTCATAGTTCAGTTGATAGATGATAGATGATAGATGATAGATGATAGATGATAGATGATAGATGATAGTGCAAAGGTAAATTAAAATTAATTAACGCAACAAGATTGCAATAATAATTTATATCTATTAGCTTTATTTTGTAAACAAATCATCACTTCTCTCTCAATTTTGAAAAACTATTTCCACTCATTTTTTACTTCGATAATTTCGTCCTGAATTCTTTTATTGATATCTGTTTTTGCTCCCTGAAAACTGAAAATTGCGGTTCCTCTTTCTCTTGCATACGGATTGGTAATAGAATCAGCTAATTTTGAAACTTCAAAAAAAGAACCGGATTCTTCAAGTTCTTTCCCTGCTTCAGGGGCATCTTTAACTCTGATCACATTTTTATATTTCCTGTTTACATCTATCCAATTGATGTAATCCGCATGAAATGACATGGCCGTAACGCCAGCCTTCGAATAATAATTAATAGCTCCGGCCTGTCCGTAATTATCACACAGCACCATCGTATTTCCGGTTTTTGATACCCTGAAATATTCTTTATCTACTTTTTGAGCCAGCTCTTTCCAACCCTGCATATCGGCAAAATCCTGTGGCAGCGGATGATTTTTTCCATCTTCCCAGCGAAGCAGTCCGAATTTTTTGTATTGATCCTGGTGAGATTCAATATATTCAGGACTTTTATTCGGAAAGGCGACATTATATAGTGGAAGGAATAAAAGTATTGGAATAAGTATGCTAACCGGTTTCAAAAACCTTTTCCATCCTTTTTCTAACACATGCCCGAGAAAAACAGCACCAAAAGCAATATAAACCGGATAAAGCCCTATCGCGTAGTAATCTTTTGCTTTAAAAAACAAAAACAGACTAATAGTTATGATATAGCTCCAGAAGAAAAACCTGAATTTCTCAAAAGGTTTGTACAACAGTAATGCTCCCCAACCTGCAATCGTTACAAAAATAACTCCAACAAAAAATAAAATCTGTGATTTCATAAAACCCATTCGATCTACATGCACCAATTGTTTTTCAGAAAGTTCTTCCATATGATGAATAACCGGAAACTGGTTCTGGTACTGCCAAAGAAGATTGGGGAAAATAATAATTAAAGCTAAAAGAGCAGCCCAATACACATGAGGCTGCATAAAAATCTGCCTTTGCTTTGTCAACAGTAATGCAGGAATAAGCCCTAATAATGAAAAAGCAATATTATATTTGTTTAATATTCCTATTCCGACAATGATGGCACCTATATACAACCATTTTATTTTTTGAGAATTGAAATATCTGATCAGGCTGTAATAAAGGGAAAGCCAGAGTAAAATCTCCAGAGAGGTTGGCTGGAACAGCATATTAATCCGGAGAAGCACTGAAAATAATATTCCTGCAGAAGCCAGAATTTTAGCAAACAGACCTCCTTTAAGTTCTTCAACAACTTTCCATGTCAGCACAATTGTCAAAGCTCCGAACAGCACTGGAAAGAATTTAACCCAAAAAATAGAATTTCCCAACATTTTAATCATCCAGGCCAACCAGGAATTAACAGGAGGAACAGAGAGATATCCCCAGGCAAGATGATTGGCCTGATCAAGATGCAGGTATTCATCTCTGTGAAGTTCATACTCAGGGCTTATCAGTGAGTATTGGAGTGCAAACTTTGCAATGATAAAAAGAAACAGAATCCAATAGTCCTTTTTCATGGGATAATAGTTTGAAATTTAAAGATAAGACAGTTTGAATTTACTTTTTGTTACATTCTTTCTATTTTAGAATACTATCAATATATCAAAAAAGAATCCCGGAGAAAAAAATTTCTCCAGGATTCACAGTTTAAAAGTGTATAGTGTAGTTTATTATTTTTTATTTGCTTTTTCTTTAAGCTCTTCTTTGTCTTTATCAGACGGATTCCAAACTTTAATCTCCGTATCTTTTGTGATATTTGATCCCGGAAGAATCTGAACATTGATCCCATCACTTGCTCCCAGTTTCACGTATACTTTTTTGAACTTCCCATCTTTTTGTTTTACTTCTACGAAAGGTACATCTTTTCCTTGTTTCTTTTCATACTGAACTAAAGACTCATCCAATAATAATGCATTTTTCTGAGAACTCAACACAATTTCACCATTGGCCGAAAAACCTGCTCTAATATACTCATTATTAGGATTAGTTACATTACCTTCTACGGGAAATTTAATAGTTCCTGCGTTATCTTTACCTTTTGGAGCAATCATGGTTAGCTTTCCCGGAAATGTTTTATTCTGAAGAGCACCGATCACGATGTTCATATCCATACCTTCACTTAGCTTTCCTGCCTGTGCTTCATCAATTTCGCCTTTAAAAATCAAAACATTTAAATCTGCCACTGAACAGATTGTGGTTCCTGCGTTAAAGTTATTGGCTTCAATCACCTGGCTTCCTGCTTTTACAGGAACTTCAAGTACGGTACCTGAGGCTTTGGAACGGATTTCTGTAGTAGCTAAACCTTGTCCTTTAAGTTCCGGAGTTGCTCCTGTTTTAGCGATCTGCAATCTTTTTTGAGCGGTATTCAGCTGCTGCTGAGCATTTTTCAACGTCTGCTGCTGAGTGTACAACTGCTGCTGAGAGTTCAGATACTCCTGTTTAGAAGCGACTCCTTGCTTGTATAATTTGTCCTGTATTTCAAACTGCCTTTGCATATTCCCTACATTCATCTGCGCATTACTGATCTGAATCTGCGCATTCTGAACTTCCTGCTGGGCGGCGTTTACTTCAGAGATGCTTGGAACAATTTTAACGGTAGCAATCAGCTGTCCTACTTCTACCTTATCTCCTTCTTTTACTAATATTTTATCTATAATCCCTGCAATGTTGGGTTTGATTTCAATTTCTTCTTTGGGAACAATTTTTCCTGTGGCCATCACTTTATCATCCATATTCTGAATAGTAGGCTTACGGGTAAGGAAAGCCTCGCTTTCTTTAGAGTTAGATTTAATAAGATAGCCAAGCCCCGAGAACAATGCCACTGCAAATAAAAGCCCCAACACTATATAAATGGCTTTTTTCCAGGTGAATTTCTTTTTCATATGTATAGTTTATTTTTTATTTAAAGATTGAATGATTTAAAAATTAAAAGATCAATCCGGTACTTTGATAAACCGGCCGTCTTCATTTTCAAATTTTCAAATTGTTTCATTTTCAAATTAATTACTCTGTTCTTAATGCTTCAATAGGTCTTATCTTTACGGCTCTCTGCGCAGGAATCATCCCAATTATCAATCCCAAAACCACCATTACAGCCATGGCAGCAAATACGTTTCCATAGTTAACGGTCGGATTATAGAAAGGAAATGAATCCTGGCCCTGGGTAACAGCATTGAGGATCATGAGTACAAAAATTCCAAACATAAAACCCAACAGTCCCGAGGAGAGTGTGATTACAACACTTTCCAACAAAATCTGATTTCTTACTTCAGCAGGTTTTGCTCCCAATGCTCTTCTGATTCCGATTTCTTTGGTTCTTTCTTTTACCGTAATCAAAAGAATATTTGAAATAGCGATTACTCCTGCAAGAATAGTCAGTGTCCCAACAATAATGGTCAGTAACTGCATCCCTGTAAGAAAACCAGTCAGTTTTTTAAACTCTTTTCCAAGGTTGAAGCTTCCGAAAGCATTGGTATCTTCAGGTGAAACTTTATTTTTGGTTTTTAGAACCTGCTTCACATCCTCTTCCACAGAATTGACGTTAGCATTAGGCTTGCTTACGATAGCAAACATGTCTATCTGGTCTCCTGCATTATACATTTTTGTGTAAGTGGAAAGTGGAATGAAAGCTGTCTGGTCATTTTCTAAGCCGCCTCCTTTTTTCACACGGAAAACTCCGATGACATTAAAGAAGAGACCTTTAATATTGATTGATTTTCCTATTGGATTTTCTTGTTTCTTGGAATCAAAGAAGTTTTTATAAATTTCTTCTCCAATAACGACTACATTCTTATTCCCGGAAACATCTGCATCATTGATGTAGCGCCCGTAGATCAGTTTCTTTTCTGATATTTTATTTCCTACAGAATAATCTCCCGTAAGCGAATAGGTTCCGTTTTTCCCGTTTCTTGACATTGCTTCTCCCGGTGTTCCGGTAAAACTTCCTCTTGCATTTTGCGGCGATATATAATCTATGTCAGTTACTTTTCTTTTCAGCATATCCATATCTACCAGGTTCAGGTGAACTTCTCTTCCTTTAGGAAAACCGTCATATGGAATAGACGTTTTCTGTGCCCACAAGAAGATTGAATTGGTAGCAAAACCGGAAAATAATTTATCAAAACCATTCTCCATTCCTTTTGCGGCTCCAAGAAGGCTTACATACAAAAACATCCCCCATCCTACGCCGATCATGGTAAGAAATGTTCGGAGTTTATTATTCCTCAATGAATAATAAATCTCCTGCCAAGTATCTTTTTTAAATATGATATTCACCTTTTTGAATTATAAGTTATAAATTATGATTTATGAAATTCATTCATCCTTTTAACTAAAGACCTGCTTTTGCTTTTTAGTTTATATTATTCTGTTCTCAGTGCTTCAATAGGTTTTATTCTTGAAGCTCTGTACGCGGGTACAAATCCAGCAATCAATCCTGAAAAAATCAGTGCAATAAATGCCATAATAATAGCTCCCCATCCTACACTCGGGCTTTTAATAAAGAATTCTTCGAGATTGTCACCAATAAGGGTTAATGTCAAAACACCTATTCCTACTCCTATAAGTCCGGATACCACTGTAATCACAACACTTTCCTGAACAATCAGACCTACGATTCCGGCTGGTTTTGCTCCAATGGCTTTTCGTACCCCGATTTCTTTGGTTCTTTCTTTCACGATATACACCATGATATTACTGATCCCGATAATTCCAGCAAGCAATGTCCCCAGGCCAATAAATCCAACAATAGCGGTAAGAACTGCCAAAAAAGTAAATGTATCATTCATGTTTTTGGCGTTATTCCAGACACGAACTCCATTTTCATCATCAGGAGAAACATTTTTTCTGGCTTTCAATTTATCTTGTAGCTCATCACCATATTTTATAGCCTGATCCGGAGTCAGCTTATCACTATAGGTGATATATGCTATATTTACAGTATCAGAACCTTTTTTCATCTGCTGCAAAGTGGTAATAGGAACTGTAATATGTCTTTCATCTCTGTCTCCTCCATCATCTGAAAAGACTCCTATCACCTTGTACATCGTTCCATTAATATCAAGATCTTTTCCAATAGGATTTCCATTTTTGATCAAATCACGCTGAACCATTCTTCCGATTACTGCCACATTTAATTTCCTTGTCAAATCCATAGATGTCAGATAACGGCCATCAATAATTTTTCTATTCTCAATAACCTGCTCCCCCGGCTCAGCACCATTGATCTGATAAAGACCACTCTCTTTCCCATATTTCACCATTAAATTGGCGCTATACCTGGGACTTGAAGGACCCGTTTTTTCCTTATCCGCATTAATCAAAAAATCATAGTCTGCGTTATTCATTGAAACATTTCTATCAGACTGTAACCCTTTATACGCTAAAGTGGCTTTCCCGGTTGAAATAACAATAAGGTTCTTAGCATCTCCGGCAAATCCCTCAAAGAAAGCATTCTGAAGTCCTTTTCCAATTCCAAAAAGTACAATGAAAATAAACAGTCCCAGGGCTACCGTAAACCCTGAAAGTACCGTCCTGAGCACATTGCTCCGGATAGAACTGAATATTTCCTGCCAACGATCTAGGTCAAACATTTTTATTGGTATTTAAAGATTGAAAAATTTAAAGATTAAAAAACTGAATCAGTAAATTTTCAAATTATCTCATTTTCAAATTATCAAATTCCTAAAGCACAATCTGCTTAATAAACTCATCACTTTCAATAATCCCGTCCTTCAGTACTACATTCCTTTTGGTTTGTGCAGCTACATCGGGTTCGTGGGTTACAACAATGATTGTTTTCCCCTCATTATTAATATCCTGAAGCAGTTTCATAATATCATGAGTGGTTTTGGAATCCAATGCTCCTGTAGGCTCATCTGCCAGTACTACTTTAGGATCTGTAATCAAAGCTCTTGCAATAGCGACTCTTTGTTTCTGTCCTCCTGAAAGTTCACTTGGAAGGTGGTTAGCCCACTGTGCCAATCCTACTTTCTCCAGGTATTCCATCGCTTTCTGATTTCGCTCTTTTCTCGGTACATTCTGATAGTACAAAGGCAGAGAAACATTTTCCAGGGCTGTTTTATAATTGATAAGGTTAAAAGACTGGAAAATAAATCCTAAGAATCTACTTCTGTATTCGGCCGCTTTTACTTCGGACAAATGCTCAATAGGAACTCCATCCAATTCATAGATTCCTGAATCTTTTTCATCCAGAATTCCAATAATATTAAGAAGTGTGGATTTTCCGGAACCGGAACTTCCCATAATGGAAACAAACTCTCCTTCAGAAATATTCAGATTAATTCCTTTGAGAACATGAAGCTTGCTTTTGCCTGTATCGTATGACTTATTTAAATCCTGAATTACTAACATTAAGTGATGTATGTTTTATACCCAATAAGTAGATCATATTTTCAAATTGTTACAAGAATAAAAATTTATTCAAATATTTTTTTGTTTAACACATTAATCCTTTATTTATAATAGTTTATAAAATATCGTTTAACTGTAACTCCTCATTTGCATCTATTTATCCTCAAGATTGCGGTCCAGCCTATTATCCGAGCCAGTTTCATGTAAATGTGGAAAACTTTTCAGGCTAAAAGTCAGCCTATTAGTATTTACCTCTTTCAAAATCAGTTCTTTTTTTCGAACTTTGCTACTAGTTCTTTACAAGAAATATGGATTTGCGGAAGTGAATAACTTTAATTCACAACCCGCAGAAAAACAAAAAGTTAAGTATTTCCGGAACTTTATCCACAGGGATCTAAATTATTTAATTATAAAGATATTTAATATGGGAATTTTTGATAAAAGAGTAAGTTATAAGCCATTTGAATACCCGGAGGTTCTTCAATTTGTAGAGGCCATCAACAAATCGTTCTGGGTGCATTCGGAAGTGGACTTTACTGCAGATGTTCAGGATTTTCATTCGCAGTTGGAACCACATGAGAAGCATGCTGTGAAAAATGCGCTGTTAGCCATTGCACAGATCGAGGTGTCTGTAAAGACATTCTGGGGAAATTTATACAACCACCTACCAAAACCGGAGTTCAATGGATTAGGATCTACTTTTGCAGAATGCGAGTTCCGTCATTCTGAAGCATATTCCCGCTTATTAGAGGTATTAGGATATAATGACGAGTTCCTTAACGTGATCGAAATTCCTGCCGTAAAAGGAAGAATAGAGTTTCTTGGAAATGCCTTAAAGCATGCTAATTCTGCAACACCTAAAGAGTATGTTTCTGCTTTACTATTATTCAGTATTTTAGTGGAAAACGTTTCTCTTTTCTCGCAGTTTGCCATCATCCTTTCTTTCACAAGATTCAAAGGTTTCATGAAGAATGTTTCCAATATCATTGCATGGACTTCCGTAGATGAGCAGATTCACGCCAATGCAGGAATCTACCTGATCAACAAAATCCGTGAGGAACAGCCTGACTTGTTAACAGACAGCGATATCGAAGACATTTACACCTTAGTAGATGAGTCTATCGCAAGAGAAGGAGATATTCTTAGCTGGATCTTTGAACTGGGAGAAATCGACAACGTTTCCAAAGAAGACCTGTTAAACTTCATGAAATACCGTGTGGATGACAGCCTGAAGAAAATCAACATGAAAACAAGATACAACATTACTCCTGAGCAATACAGACCAATGGTATGGTTCGAGGAAGAAGTTTTCGCCAATTCATTAGATGATTTCTTTGCCAAAAGACCTGTAGACTACACGAAACACGATAAGAGTATTACTGCGAACGATTTGTTCTAATATTCGGGCGCGAGCGAAGCGAGCGTCAAAGCAGTTAGTATCAGAATTATGCTTTTCTGATTAATAAGTGGAATTGCTGTTCATGAATAAAGCACAAATACAAAAAGAAATGATCAATGTAATAGTAACCTATACGGTAAACCCGGAATTTGTTCCAAACAATACCACCAATATCCAAAAGTTTCTGGAAGATTTCAAAAATTTAGATCCTTCCACTTTTGAATACAAAGTTTTTGTAAAGGAAGATGGTGTTACTTTTGTACATTATTCAAACTACATCAATGAAGAAGTTCATCATGAGGTTTTGAACGTTCCGTCTTTTAAAGAATTTCAGACATTAAGAGACGAAAGCGGGCTGAACGGTTCCCACAAAGTAGAAATTTTACAATCAATACTATAAAAAAAACAAAATTCCGGAGTGATTCTCTCATTCCGGAATTCGAAAATATAACATCTATGGAAGAACAAAATTCAAATATATGGTGGCTCAATGAAGAGTCTGAGCAAATGCTGAACAGAGGATATCTGTTAAAAGGTGAAACGGTAGACGGAGCTATCGACAGAATTACCACTGCCGCTGCAAAAAGGTTATACAAACCTGAACTTCAACCGGCATTCAAAGAAATGATCACAAAAGGATGGATCAGCTTCTCTTCTCCTGTATGGGCTAATATGGGGACGGAAAGAGGTCTTCCTATCTCATGTTTCAATGTTCACATTCCGGACAGTATTGAAGGGATTACCCACAAAATGGGTGAAGTTATCATGCAGACCAAAATCGGAGGCGGTACTTCAGGATATTTTGGAGAATTGAGAAACAGAGGAACCGCTGTAACGGATAACGGAAAATCTTCAGGAGCCGTTTCATTCATGAAGCTTTTCGATACGGCTATGGATGTAGTTTCTCAGGGAGGTGTAAGAAGAGGTGCTTTTGCAGCTTACTTAGATATTGACCACGGAGATATTGAAGAATTTTTATCCATTAAAGACATCGGCAGCCCTATCCAGAACCTGTTTACCGGAGTATGTGTACCCGATTACTGGATGCAGGATATGATTGAGGGTGATATGGAAAAACGTAAAGTTTGGGCAAGAGTATTGGAAAGCCGCCAGCAAAAAGGTCTTCCGTATATTTTCTTCACAGACAATGTGAACAGAAATAAACCTCAGGTTTATAAAGATTTGGGAATGACGGTGAATGCAAGTAACCTTTGTTCTGAAATCATGCTTCCTTCTACTATGGAAGAGTCTTTCATCTGCTGTCTGTCTTCCATGAATCTCGAGCTGTACGATGAGTGGAAAGATACCGATGCAGTAAAACTGGCAGTCTACTTCCTTGATGCTGTATTATCAGAGTTTATTGACAAAACTGAAGGTAACTACTACCTACAGGGAGCAAGAAACTTCGCTATGCGTCACAGAGCACTTGGATTAGGAGTTTTAGGATATCATTCTTATCTGCAGAAAAATATGATTCCGTTTGAAAGCTTTGAAGCGACTCAGTTCAACGCAAGAGCATTCAGACATATTAAAGAGCAGGCTGAGCAGGCTTCAAGAGAGCTTGCGAACATCTATGGAGAACCGGAAGTATTGAAAGGGTACGGATTAAGAAATACCACTACAATGGCTATTGCTCCTACCACTTCAAGTTCTGCCATCTTAGGACAGACTTCTCCTGGAATTGAGCCTTTCTCTTCCAACTATTATAAGGCAGGCCTTGCGAAAGGAAACTTTATGCGTAAAAACAAATACCTGGCGAAACTATTGAAGGAAAAAGGGTTGGATAACGAAGAAACATGGAGAACAATCATGTTGAACCACGGGTCTGTACAACACCTGAACGAGCTTACTCCTGAAGAAAAGGCAGTATTCAAAACGTTCAAAGAAATCTCTCCAATGGAAATTATTTCTCAGGCAGCCCAGAGACAACAGTATATTGACCAGGCACAGTCTCTGAATCTGCAGATTCCTTCTACAATGCCTGTAAAAGATGTCAACTATCTTTATATTGAGGCCTGGAAAAAAGGAGTAAAAACACTTTATTACCAAAGAAGTTCATCCGTTTCAAAAGAAATGATGGTTAACTTCGTATCATGTTCAAGCTGTGAGGCATAAAAAATCACAAATAATAAACATTTCTATAGTAAAACACGCTTTTTAAGCGTGTTTTTTTATTGCAACAAAAACTTTAACAAATTTTAACATTTGAAGTTAAAAAAAACTATTTCTCTTTAATCATTCATTAATACTGAAAATTTATAACCATCACTCCCTAAATAGTGAATCAAGTCCCTGTATTATTGATTTTTCATTATTATTATAAACCATTTTTATATACATTTGTTAAAAATAAATAAAAACAAATGTATTTATAATACAAAAACCTCAATAAAAAAGTTAATACAAAATAAAGCTTATATTTTTGTTTAGTTTAATAAAATAGCCGGTTTGGATAATTATAAAACAACATATATTAAAATTAATTAGCTAAAAACACGCTGAATTAAAATACAATACAAAAAAAACACAAAATCTTCATTTAAAACACAAACAAAATTTCAATATTTAATATTATTGAAAAACTAACCCAGGTATAAACACAAACAATTATTTCGAACATGAACAAAATTATTACCTTAATGCTTACATTGCTCAGCATTACTTTTTATGCACAGGTTGGAATTAACACTACAACTCCTGATCAAAGCACAGTTTTAGACGTTACAAGTACTTCCAAAGGCGTACTTCTGCCAAGAATCAGCAATCTATCCGCTGTCACCACTCCGGCAACCGGTCTGATTATCTTTGATACCAATAAAAAATGTATCAGCCAAAATGTAGGAACTCCCGCAACTCCGGATTGGGTATGCCTTTCTCCCTATGTCAATAAGTTTTTCTACATGCCAAGTGTAGTTTTTGATACTACAACAATCACAACGGGCCAAACGAAAGATCTGTACACATTGTATAAAAATCAGTTTTCAAATATCCCGGCAAATGCAAGAAGTACATCTGCTCCTGCATCGATACCTTTTTTTCCCAATGCAACAGATTTATATTATTATGTGACAGGTTATGATACCACTGTTTTTAAAATAAACAGTATCAGCAGTACAGGTGTATTGAATTACGATGTTTTATCCAATGCTACTCCGGCAGCTTTTATTAACATCGTATTTGTTGTAAAATAAGCAGTTATGAAAAAGTATGTTAAAAGGCTATCATTGATGAGCCTGTTTTTTTCGCTGCTTACAAACTTCATGTATGCACAGACAGACAGTACAGAAGTAGCAAGTATATATGGATTTTATTCCTATTCGAGCTCGCTTATGAACGCTTCTTCAGCTTCCGAACTTACGATACAGGGAAATGCATCACATACCTCTACCGGAGTGCAACTTACTCCTGCAAGTTTAGGGCAGTTTGGAGGATTGTTTATCAATGGAAGAACCTTTACCTCGGTTAATGGTCTTCATGTTGAGTTTGAATATGACATGAAAAACGGAACTCCTTTCACTGGTACTTTTGGAGATGGCTTATCCTTTTTCCTGTATGATGGAGCTGTGACAAATCCAGTAATCGGAGCACCCGGAGCGGGTCTTGGATATTCTTACAACAGGGCAAAGGACACCTATGCAAGCCAGAGAAAAGCAGGTCTATCGTCTGCTTATCTTGGTATTGCCCTTGATGAATTTGGGAATTTCAAATCAAAGCGTTTTCAGGGTGAATCAAGGGTAAACGGAATCACTGGAGTAACCTGGTCACAACCTACAAGCCATGTTACCCTCAGAGGAGCAAGAGGAGCTGCTATCAATACAAACGGATTAGGAGAAGGCTTTACAGGATATCCTGTTCTTATTACGCGTTCCACTTTAAGTAACTCGGGAACTGTGGGCAGGGAACTGCAAGCAGACAGAAGCTACCTTGCTACGTCCAATACTCTTTCTACCGTGTTTGATCTCAGAAACAATGCCGGAGAGTTCAGAAAAGTATATCTGGATCTGATTCCCCATTTTACAAGTGCTACCACTACAGACGGATTTGATATAAAAGTAGACATCCAGACAACACAAAACGGAACGCCTGTTAATGTCATCAATTATTATCATTATAAGACTTCAGTACCTTATATGGAAAATGCCAATCCTCAGACAACAGATTTCAATACTTCAGATATAGAAGGAGCTGCAACTCCTCAGACGCTTAATGCAACCGCACCTGCCTTTCTTAAATTAGGTTTTGCAGCCTCTACAGGAGCTGCATTTCAGCAACATATTATCCGAAATGTAAAATTAACCCTTCCTTATTCAGCAGTTACCAATGATGATGCAGCTTCAACGTGTAAGTATCAGGCTGTAAATATCCCTGTTTTCAATAATGATATTGCCTACAAAGGACCAATAAGCATCACAACTCCACCTACCGGAAGTAATGCCAATATTGATTATTCAACATTCAGTTTTGCAAAGACCAGCGACACGGATCTCACATTGTACCGCAAAAAAGTAACTTCTGCCGGTACCTGGACGTACAACAAGTCTACAGGCATTGTCACATTCACTCCTTCAAGCGGATTTACAGGAACTGCTACAATGACGTACAGCATAAAAGGAAAAACGGTAAAGGATTCAAGTGGTACAATCATTGAACCTTATGGTGATACAGCCTATCGGTCTGTTCCCGCTACAATTACTGTTAATTTAAAAACTACCGGCTGCACCTATCCTGTCATTTCAAATAGAATGGTAACACAGGGGGTAAAATAAATTATCAAAAAGATCTTCAAAATAATGAAGATCTTTTTTGTTTATATTTGTGTCTATTGTTTAATACCAAAACTACAGATATGAAATTCGGACAAGTAGAAGATCCATCGAAAATAGATTTCACACTACCTAAAGACCATCCCAGAACCAAGGAAATACTGGCTCTTAATAAAAAAGGACTGGAAAACATTTCTATCGGATGTGCGAAATGGAATAAAACAGATCTTAAAGGATTCTATCCTAAAGGAACTAAGGATGAACTGACCTATTACGCCACTCAGTTTAATTCTATTGAGCTGAATGCTACTTTCTATGGAATGCCCACTCCGGATCAGGTGAAAACCTGGAAAGAAAAAACGCCGGAAAATTTTAAATTTTTCCCTAAAATCACCAATACCGTTTCCCATTTCAGAAGGCTGATTGATGTTACCGATCCTGTAACTCATTTTGCTTCCGCTATTATCAATTTTGATGAGAAACTAGGGATGGCTTTCCTTCAGCTTCACGATAATTTTAAACCTAAAGATTATGACAGACTGGAAAAGTTTGTAAAAGAATGGCCTAAAGAAGTCCCGTTAGCCATAGAACTCCGGAATACGGAATGGTTCACCAATGAGGAAATCCTGAATACAACCTGTGATCTTTTTGAAGCTCATAATATCACCAATATTATTGTAGATACTGCCGGAAGAAGAGATATGCTTCATATGCGCCTTACCACACCCAATGCATTTATCCGTTATGTAGGAGCCAACGCAGAAAGTGACTACGAAAGACTGGATGACTGGCTGAAACATCTTACCCAATGGAAAAAAGAAGGTCTTCAGAATCTTTATTTCTTTGTACACCAGAATATTGAAAAAGCATCTCCTTTATTGTCTGCTTATTTCATCAGGAAAGTGAATGAGGAATGGAAAACGAATATTCATATTCCGCAGATGGCTACGGAGACTACCGGGACACTTTTTTAATGATATAGAGTATAAATAGAATAATTTCGATATATTTTAAAAACAGCCGTTTACTTCCTTTTCATCAAGAAAAATTCGTATATTAGAATATAATGTATTTCACTAAACATTATGCTTTAAAACATAAATCATGGAAAAGGAAATTTGCACAATCAGTATTGCTACCAACTGGCTTGGTGATGAATATATTTTTTATGAAAATCATACCATAAAAAGAGTGTATGACAACCACAGTTTGAATTCCAATAAGAGCGAATGGCTTAAACCCAAAGAAATCAGTAAACAAAATAAGGATAAACTTATTAAAGCCTGTCCTGAAGAATTTAAGGAACAGATTATGCAGATTCTGGATTATCCTTAACAGAAACAGAAAAGCTAATGAGTTTTCAATACTCATTAGCTTTTCTGTTTATTTTTTCTAAGAAGCAATACAAGATTGAGAAATAGAAGCAGAAAATCCAGTGTAATCCAGATTCCCAGTTTTGTATTCTCATAATTATAACCATCTACCTGCTTTTTTGCCGCCTCAGAAAGTTTCATACTTTGATTGATATAGTTCTGTACTTCTACAATCTGGTCAATATTCTTATTGGGTACAGAATGTTGAGAAAAATATACGAGGTTTTTCTTCCCAAGATAGCCTACTATCCAATATTCATCAGACTTATCCATTTTGAGATATTCTATTCTGTAATACTCCGGACGTATTTTTCCGATATGTTTAGGTTCAAGAACTGTATTCTTATCTGTTTTATTTACCTTGATTAAATAAAAGTCCAATGCCTGCGGAAGTTTATTAACCACCTGAAGCCCCACAGAATTATCCACAAATGCCACTGCGCTTTTCTTGATAAACCAATATGTAAAAACAGAAATTGAAAAAACCACCGTTACAATACGAAACAGTTTTGCCCATCTTGCTATGCTTCCTGATTTAACCTTAAACAGGACCAATGAAAGGACACAAGCCAGAAATATGATAAAAATAATGAGTGTCATATTTTACAAAGATACTTCTTATCTCTATTTTATCTATATTTGCGTCCATATTTTTAATTCTAAATAACCATGAAAAAAATACTTTCTGGCCTTATTTTCTTTAGTGTAGCTTCATTTTATGCACAAGTGAAATTTGAAAAAGGCTATATTATAGACCAAAATAATACAAAAAAAGAAGTTTTGATTAAAAACAAAGGATGGGTAAGCAATCCTGATAGCTTTGTTTTTAAAACAGATGAAAACTCTGCTGAAGATAAAGGTACAACTTCTACAATTAAGGAATTTGGGATATACAATGATGCCAAATATGTTACTTACAATGGTGATATCGACAACTCATCAGACGATATTTCCAGTTTTTCCCATACCAATGAACCTAAGTTTGTAAAGAGTTCAGTATTCCTGAAAGAACTTGTTACCGGAAGTAAAAAACTATATATTTATAAAGGTCATATTACAAGATATTTTTATTCTGAATCAGATGCGATCATCCATCCATTAATTTATAAAAAATATTTTTTTAATGGGAATAGTTCTCAGGTTGCTACCAATGATCAATATCTTAATCAGTTAAAAACTATTTTTTCTGATAACAGTGATGTCCAATCATTAGTAAACAGAACACAATATACAGCGTCTAGTTTAACGAAAATATTTAAGACTTATAATAGTAAAAATTCTGATGGAACAACTAACCAAATCAATGATCGGAATTTTACAGAAAATAAAAAGCAGGCGAAATTCAATCTTGCTGTCAGACCGGGAATTAATTTTTATGCACCGTTAAAATTGGAAGATTCTTACAGAAATCCAGGCTTTTCTTCAAAATCAAATTTCAGAATAGGTCTGGAAGCCGAATTGGTGTTACCTTTCAACAAGAATAAATGGTCTATCATCCTTGAGCCTACGTTCTCTCAGTATACCAATAAAAAAACAACTATCCGAACAGAGGATAATCTCTATAATATCACCATGGATAGTTATTCTTCCATTATTATTCCCGTAGGGATAAGGTACTCTATGTTTTTGAATGATAAATCTAAAATCTTTGTTAATGCTGCCATCAACATATTCAACATAAAAACAAGTTCTCCATCTTCAATAGATATAGATTATGATGGAAAAGTATTTGATAATATAGCCCTTGCTTCCAATCAAACTTTCAGAGGTTCATCACTCGGTGCTGGATTTATTTACAATAACAAATTCAGCATAGAAGCAAGATTTAATAACCGTACCAACATTCTGTATAAGGATCTTCCTCATGCAGATCTTAAATCTTTTTCTTTAATTCTGGGATATAATATTTTCTAGTCTACATTCCATTCTTTATAAAACTGGTCGAGGAAATTCAACATATAATGGTGTCTTTCTTCGGCCATTTTTTTTCCTTTTTCAGTATTCATCATATCTTTCAAAAGCAGTAACTTTTCATAGAAATGATTAATAGTGGTTCCATCAGACTTTTTATATTCTTCTTTTGACATTCCCAGTTTGGGTTTTATATCCGGATGATACATCAGGTTATTTTTAAAACCTCCAAAATTGAATGTTCTTGCAATTCCAATAGCTCCTATGGCATCAATACGGTCTGCATCCTGTACAATCTGAAGTTCAACAGGTGGATTTTCGGGTGCCTGATCTCTGTTTTTAAACGAAATATTTTCAATCACAAACAACACCTTCTGAATGGTTTGTTCAGAAACATTCTGTTCTTCAAGAAATGCTCTGGATATTTTGGGAGCAATGGTTTCATCACCGTTATGAAATTTAGGATCGGCAATATCGTGAAGAAGTGCAGACAATTCTACTACTTCTTTGTCACAATCTTCTGTTTCTGCTATCTGAGCGGCCAGTTTCCAGACTCTTTCAATATGGAACCAGTCATGTCCTGCTTCTGCTCCTTCTAATTTTTCTTTTACAAATGCTACTGTGTTGTCAATCGTACTTTTCATTTATCTATCAGTTCATTTAAAATAATATCCCATAGTTTGCTGTTGTAACTTCTAAAAAAATTGATATGTCCTATTTCATTCTGATCAGATTCTGAAGCCGCGACCAATCTGTATGTAGGTTTGAGATTTGAATAGGTATTATTTAATAAACTTAATACTCCTTTTTCTGTAAGCCATATATCATCTTCAGCCCGGATTACAAATACTTTCTGGGTCAGATTTTTAGAAAAGTCATCAATTTTTTCCAACAGCTTATTGGTTGATTTCTTGTTTAAAATTAAGGTTCTCCAGTCATATGCGCAATTTTTTGGAAGACTTTCTCCCAGTCCAAACCAATGTGCGGGGAAATATCCTAACAATGAAGTTGTTAATGGCTGGGCAATTCCAAAGCCTAAATACGCTTCAACTTTTGTTCTCCCTTTAAGGTTTCCTACAAAGGCATTTTGCGTACCCACAAAAACAAATTCTTCAAAGATTTTGGAATCTGCATTCATTCCCAGAATCAACGCGCCTACAGAATGGCCCAAACAGTACTTTTTATATTCTTTAAATTCTGACTTGATATATTGAGTTACCGCTTTATAATCTTTTGAGCCCCAAAGTCTCATAGAGCCATGAAATCCTCTCATATTTTCCGGTTTTGAAAGCCCTATTCCTCTGTAATCATAGGTAACAACGGTAAATCCCTTTTCACAGAAGTAGCTGGCAAAAGAAAAGTAGACCTGCTGTTTTACTCCTGTTGCTGAGTTGATCAGGAGTAATTTCCCATTATCTTTTTCCGGTTTAAATAAATGGCCAGTCAGCGAGACATGGTCTTCTGTGGTTAATATTAGTTTTTCCATACTATAAAAAGAAAAAATCCACTATAAAAGTGGACATTTTACTTATATTTTTATGTTAAGTTTCAGACTTTTGATATGCCGTAAATAGCTTTAAGAAAAGAAATCTGATATTCTCGGAAGTCCTGTCTGAGAGCCTTTGCCTCCGGAAACCCTTGATGAAACTTCATTCCCGAATTTCACACATTCTTCAATGGAATTCCCATGGCATAATGCAATGGCAAATCCTGATGTAAATGCATCACCCATCCCCATTTTATATACTTTTTCATCTTTATCGTTTCTGTAATATTTCATTTCTGTACCATCAAAATAAATGGTGGAATTGGTATCATCTCTTACAAAAACTTTATTGAAATATTTTTTAAGAACCTCTTCCCTTTTTTCTTCCCCGAAAATAACATATAATTCGTTACTTTTTGCCACAATAAAGTCTACCATTTCTAGAATTTCTTCACTGACTCTCATTGCAGGAGAAGCATACAACCCTACTTTTTTTCCGTATTTCTTAGCTTTTCTAATGGTATGCTCTACAACATCCATAGAAACTTCAAGCTGTACCAATACAAGGTCTGTGGTATGAAAATACTTGTCTGCTTCGTCTACATGGGATTTGCTAAGGTGTTTATTGGCGGCAGGTACTACAACAATCGCTGCGTTTCCGTGAGAAGTTGTTACATAAGCTGTTCCTGTAGCTTCTTTATCTGTTTCATGAACAAATCCTACATTCACATTTTCGCTTACCAGATTTCTCATAATCTGCTGCCCAAGAGGATCCATCCCGACGCATCCGATAAAATATACACTTGCTCCCAGTCTGGCTGTACCTACTGATTGATTGGCTCCCTTCCCCCCAAAATAACTATCTGACTTGACGGCTAAAACCGTTTCATTAGGCAAAGGGAGTTTTTCGGTTTCAAGAACCAAATCTATCGATGAGCTGCCCACAACAATAATACGGGGTTGTTCTGATGAGAAATTCATTGTGTTTTGTATTAGCTTTAAAATTTATAACTGACAAAAATTGTGTCTCAAAAATAACTAATTTAAAATTAACTTATTTCTATAAATTCAGTAATTATTTTCACTGGCTGTTGATCTTTGTTGTAGGCTATATAGCTGGCATAAAATCCTTCTCCATATCCGGTTTCAAAAGCAAATATAGTTCCGGGATGTTCTTTTGCCGGTTTAAGAAAGGCGTATTGATCTATTGCTCCGTTTTCATCAAAGAAGTAGTCATGGAAGAATTCTTCATAGATTCCCATAAAATCACCTCCTTTATTTTGATATAATCTTTGCTCCAGTTCGTTAAGACTGTTTTGGGTATCAACATCCATCAGGCATCCCATCCCACTTTCTACAGGATATCCGAAAACCTCTCCTTCCTCAAGATCTTTTATTTTCTGTCCTGCTGTGGTAGCCATTTTCCATTCTTTAATTTCAGAATTATTGAATATAATTTCGGCATAGGCAACACAGTTGCTATCTCTTTCTTTGTGAAGCATTACTGCGAAATCTCCTTTCGGAAATTCTGTAGTGAAAGGAAGCATATCATTAGTAATCAAAGGATCACAGGCAACCAGTTTCCCGCTTGAAAGATAAATCTTTCCTACTTCAAAACTTTCAAGCAAAGGACTTTCTACAAAGTCTTTCGAGAATAGTTTTTGTATGTTTTCTATATGTGTCATTGTATTTATTCTTTAAACCATCAGGCTGGATACAATTATACATGTGTATCCAGCCTGAGATTTGACAAAATTTATTGTCTATACTTTACAAACTTTTCAGTTTCTCTTCAAGGATCGCAATCTTATCCTGAGCATCTTTTTGTTTCTTACGCTCTACCTCAACAATTTCCGGCTTAGCATTGGCAACAAACTTCTCATTGGAAAGTTTTTTATCTACTGAAATCAAGAATCCTTTTAAATATTTCAATTCTTCTTCAGTTTTAGTTTTTTCTTCTGCCAAATCTAAGTTTTCACTTAATGGAATAGAAACTTCAGTTGCTCCTACCAGGAAGGTAAAACTCGGCTTATCAGTTTTCTGTCCAAAATGGATATCAGAAACATTAGCAAGCTTTCTTACTACAGCTTCATTGGCAAATTCAGATGCATTGGTATAAACCTCAACCGCTTCTCTTGGTGATATTCCTTTTGTCTGACGGTAATTTCTAACTCCTGAAATCAACTCTGCTGCCGTTTCAAAGTTTTTAATAATTGTCTCATCAAACGCTCCTGCTTCTTTCTGTTGAGCGATTACTAAAGCCTCATCAATACTTCTATCTGAGATAGTCTGCCATAGTTCTTCTGTCAGGAAAGGCATGAACGGATGAAGTAACTTCATCAGCTCTTCAAAGAAATATATTGTTTTGTTATACACTTCTTTAGAGATTCCTTCTCCATAGTTAGGTTTGATCGCTTCAAGATACCAACCGCAAAAATCATCCCAAATTAATTTATAGATCAAATGCAATGCATCAGAAATTCTGAATTTCTCGAACTGATCATTAATTTCAACGATTGTTTTGTTCAGTTTATTTTCAAACCACTCAATAGCTTGGTTATCTGTAGCAACAGCCGGCTTATCTTCATGATTCCACATATTGATCAGACGGAATGCATTCCAGATCTTCGTCATGAAGTTTCTTCCCTGAAGCATCAGATCTTCATCAAAAAGAAGGTCATTTCCAGCCGCAGAACTCAATAGAATTCCTACACGTACTCCATCAGCTCCATATTTTTCCATTAATTCAATAGGATCAGGAGAGTTTCCTAGAGATTTAGACATCTTTCTTCTCTGCTTATCTCTTACAATTCCTGTAAAATAAACATTCTTGAACGGAACTTCTTTTCTGTATTCCAACCCGGCCATGATCATTCTGGCTACCCAGAAGAAAATAATATCCGGACCTGTTACCAAATCAGAGGTTGGATAATAATAGTTGATATCTTTATTTTCAGGATCAAGTAATCCGTCAAATACAGACATTGGCCACAGCCATGAGGAGAACCATGTGTCTAATGCATCATCATCTTGTCTTAAATCTTCAAGATTAGCAATAATTCCTTTTTGTTCTTCTAATACTACAAGAGCCTGATGCTTATCTTCAGCAACTACAAAATCATTTTCTCCTTCCCCATAGTAATAAGCAGGAATCTGCTGTCCCCACCAAAGCTGACGGGAAATATTCCAGTCACGGATGTTCTCCATCCAGTGCTTATAGGTATTTTTAAACTTTTCAGGATAAAACTTAACCTCATCATCCATTACTACATCCAGAGCAGGCTTAGCAATTTCAGACATTTTAAGGAACCACTGTACTGAAACTTTAGGTTCAATAACAGCACCTGTTCTCTCAGAAGTTCCTACTTTATTGACATAGTCTTCAGCTTTCAGTAAAAGATCTTTTTCTTCAAGTTCTTTAGCGATTTGTTTTCTTACATCAAATCTGTTTTTTCCTGCATAATGTAGACCATGCTCGTTAAGGTTTCCGTCATCATCCAGCGCATCAATCATTTTTAATTGATGTTTCTGTCCGATTTCGTAGTCATTGATATCGTGAGCAGGAGTAATTTTCAAAGCTCCTGTTCCGAATTCAATATCCACATATTCATCTTCAATGATTGGGATTACTCTGTCAACGATGGGTACGATTACATTTTTACCTTTCAGGTGAGCATATCTTTCATCATTCGGATTGATACATACCGCTGTATCCCCAAAAATAGTTTCAGGACGCGTAGTAGCAACCGAAAGAAATTCTTCAGATCCTTCGATTTTATATTTAAGGAAATATAATTTTCCGTTTTGTTCTTTAAATATTACTTCTTCGTCAGAGATATTGGTTTTCGCTTCCGGATCCCAGTTGACCATTCTGTACCCTCTGTAGATGAGTCCTTTATTATAAAGATCTACAAAACTTTTGATAACCTGCTGGGAAAGTTTGTCTTCCATAGTGAATCTGGTTCTGTCCCAATCACATGAACATCCCAGCTTTTTCAGCTGCTCAAGGATAGTTCCTCCATATTTATTGGTCCAGTCCCATGCGTGGGTTAAAAACTCCTCACGGGTAATATCTGACTTACTGACTCCTTCAGACTTCAGTTTAGCAACAACTTTGGCTTCAGTAGCAATTGAAGCGTGATCTGTTCCCGGTATCCAACAAGCATTAAAACCGCGCATTCTTGCACGACGGACCAGAACATCCTGAATGGTATTGTTCAACATATGTCCCATGTGTAGTATCCCCGTTACGTTTGGAGGAGGAATCACTATGGTATATGGTGGTTTGTCATTAGGTTCTGAGTGGAAAAATTTGTTTTCCAACCAGTAATTGTACCATTTTTGTTCTGTTTCCTGTGGATTGTACTTTTCTGAAATCTGCATAAATTCTATTTCTTTGGCTTGCAATTTGCAAAAATAGTCTAAAGAAAAAAATTTTTAAGCATGAATTAAAATAATTTTTAACTTTGTTTCACAAAAATTATCTAACAAACGTATTAACATTCAAGAATATGAAAAAATTAATTGCAGGAATTGCATTATTCGGGACTTTTGCTCTGGCATCTGCACAAACCATTACATTTGATAAAACGACTTTCGATTACGGAACTATTAAGCCTAATGCTGATGGTACAAGATTCTTTACTGTAACGAACTCTGGTGATAAGCCTTTGATTCTTTCCAATGTAAAGCCTTCTTGTGGATGTACAACTCCTGAATTCAGCCAGGATCCTATCATGCCCGGAAAGTCTGCGAAAATTAAGGTGGGATACAATACAGCTATTCCTGGCCCTTTCAACAAAATGATTGAGGTTTTCTCTAATGATCCTGCAAACAACAGAAGTGTAATCTACATCAAAGGTAACGTAGATGCTAACGCTCCTGAGCCAAAAGTGTTAACTCCTGCTGAGCAGAAAGAAGCTGCTAAAGCTGAGAAAAAAGCTGCAAAACTTGCAAAAAAGGCTGCTGCGAAGTAAGCTCTACTCAAAAAAATAAAAGAACCGTCTCCATGGAGGCGGTTTTTTTATTACATTTATGTTTGATTAGGTGGCAGATGACAGGTAATAGGTGGCAGTAAATGTATTGACGTTTATCAAATATATTATTCAGGGTTTGGCTGAAGCCTTCGGATCTTTTTTAAATGGCTGGGCTAAAGCTCACCCCTATCGAATTGTAATAACATCTTCACTTTTATCTTTTTACTTTTATCTTTTTACTTTTATCTTTTTACTTTTATCTTTTTACTTTTATCTTTTTACTTTTATCTTTAAATAAAAAAAATATGGACACCGATTTCTCAGATAACTTTAAGGTAAACGGAAAATTTTCGATAAAAAAAGCATCAACGTCTTATAATGGAAAGCTCACTAAAGAAGAGGGAGAGCAAATGCTGATTCAGGAAAAAGAAAAACTTCGTGAGCTGCAGGAAAAATTATATGCCGACGGAAGCAAGTCTTTGCTGGTTGTATTGCAGGCTATGGATGCAGCAGGAAAAGACAGTATGATAGAGCATGTTTTCGGAGGAGTGAATCCTCAGGGATGTAATGTAACCAGTTTTAAAACACCAAGCTCCAAAGAATATTCTCATGATTTTTTATGGAGACATTACCTTGCCCTGCCACAGAAAGGAATGATAGGAATTTTCAACCGCTCTCATTATGAAAGCGTTCTGGTATGCAAGGTGCATCCTGAATATAATCTGAGCGAAAAAACATGGTCTTCCGTAAAAGATTTTGACAGCAAATTCTGGGAAAACAGGTATGAAAGTATCCGGAATTTTGAAAAACATCTTTCACAAAACGGAACAACTGTTGTGAAGATCTTTTTAAATGTTTCTAAGAATGAACAGAAAAAAAGACTTTTGGACAGAATAGATGAGCAGGAAAAAAACTGGAAATTCTCTGCTGGAGATCTTCCGGAAAGAGCCTTATTTGAACAATACATGGAGGCGTATGAAACCGCTATCAACGAAACATCCAAAGATAACGCACCCTGGTATGTGCTTCCTGCAGACAATAAGTGGTTCGCAAGAGTAGCCGCTATTCAGATCATTATTGATACTTTGGAGAAAATGAATCTTAAATATCCCTCTCTTTCAGATAAAGACAGACAGGAATTACAGGAATCTAAAAAACAGTTGGAAAGTGAATAAACTAGGTTGAAATTTAGAGGCTTGAAGATGGAGGTTTACAATCATTACGTTAAAAAACTTCACTCTTCCAGCCTCTGACTTCCAGCTTTTAAAAAATCACGAGAAAATCTATAAGCCGGATTCTGTACTTCCGAAAAAGTGCCTGTTATTTATCTACGTATTACATTGCTGCAACACTTGAGCTGATTACCCCTCGGCTTTCAGGACGAGCCGCCCCTATTTTCATTACTGAAAAGAACCGATATACTTATCATTGCACCGCAAAGAGTTTACCTGGTTTCACTACAGCCGAACTGTACCTGCTTTCTGTTGCACTTGTCCTACCCTCACGGGTGACGGATGTTATCCGCTTTGCTGCTCTATGGTGTCCGGACTTTCCTACCTCCCGTAAAACGGGAAATCAACAAGCCGATTTTCTCGCGGATGCAAAGGTACATAAATTTTGTGGTAAAAAAGATAAATAGAGAAATGACTACCGGGTTTTAGCTCTCTGTAAATGGTATTGATTGGTAAATATCTTTCTTTTCTTTTTTAATGAAAATACGAATTAATATTCTAAAACCTGAGCAGCTATCCGCTATTCTGCTATTTAACCTTTTTACGATTTCTTATTATAATTTTCACTAATTACTACTTTATTATTATCTTCGTGCCATTATATATCTATGGATTCCAGAGAAAAAGAATTTGCGCAGCTTATCAAAGATAATCAGGGACTGATTATTAAAGTATCGCGCCTCTATACCAATTCTCTGGAAGATGAAGAGGATCTCTTCCAGGAAATCGTGTTACAGCTCTGGAGAAGTTATGATTCCTTCAAAGGAAATTCTAAAATTTCCACATGGATGTATCGTGTAGCGCTCAATACAGCCATTACTCTTTTTAGAAAAAAAAGCAAAAGCCTTCCTACGAATGAGCTGGACGTCAACCACAAGGATTTTGTGGAAGATGATGATGAAAAACAGCAGCAGGTATCACTTTTGTATACTGTAATCAAGACTCTTCCTAATGTGGAAAGAGCCATTGTCATGATGTATCTTGACGATCTGCCTTACAAGGACATCGCAGAAAACCTCGGAATCACTGAAGTCAATGCACGCGTGAAAATGAACAGATTAAAGAAAACCCTTAAAGAACAGATGGAAAAATATGCCTGAATTTGATTTAGATAGCTTTAAGAAAACATGGCAGGAACAACCTGTACAGCATAAATATGACAACACTGAGATTCTTCAGATGTTGAATAGAAAGTCACGAAACTATGTAAAATATATTTTCTGGATCAGCGTCGTAGAATTACTGTTCTTTTCAGTATTGGGACTGTTTTTCTTTTTCCCTGAAGAGGAATCAGACAGCTTCCGCAAAATGCTTGAAAGATTAGGTGCTCAGGAAGCTCCTGAAGTAGAAAACAACTTCGGTTATGCTTATTTAGCTATCAAGGTCTTAAGTTTATTGATCACAGCATATTTTGTATTAAAATTTTACCAGAATTACCGAAGAATCAAAATTGAAGAAAATCTGAAGGGTCTTATCACCCGAATTATTAAATTCAAAACAACAGTCAATGCTTTTATTCTCATCAGCATCGTATTATTGTTAATATTCACTTTTGTATTGGTTGCTTTTATCTTTTATATACTAGATTCTCAGAATATAGAGCCTAGTGGTTCCAATCTTACGATTATTATTGTTGGAATAGCAGTAAGCACATTGCTTGCGATTTCTATGATCTGGCTTTATTACAGACTGGTATATGGCACTATTATTAAAAAGCTTGATAAAAATCTAAAACAGCTTAAAGAAATAGATTCTCAGGAAAATTAGTATACATAGGCATAGTTCGGGATATAATTGTTAATTTTATCCCACCAAATCTTAAACTATGCCCTTATCTTATGTATATGGAACTTCTGAGGTTTCATTATTAGGACAGACTATTGGAGCCAATCTTAAAAGTACTGTCGAAAAACACCCCCACCAGGAAGCATTAGTCTGCGTTCATCAGAATTACAGAGCTACTTATCAGGAATTTTACAATCAGACTACAGCTGTTGCAAAAGCTTTATTATTTTTAGGAGCAAAAGCGGGAGACAGAATCGGAATCTGGTCTTCCAACCGTTATGAATGGGTACTTTTACAGTATGCAACGGCAAGAATAGGAACTATTTTAGTGAATATCAATCCAGCCTACAGAACTCATGAACTGACATACGTACTCAATCAGTCTGAAGTCCGTTTTATTTTCTCTTCTTTAAGCTTTAAAACCAGCAATTATAAAGAGATGGTTGAATATGCAAAAGAAGTATGTCCAACCCTTGAGCACGAAATATTCTTTGATGAAAACTGGGAATACTTTGTGAATAACGGGCAGGAAATTTCAGATGAAGTGCTTCACAGTTTTGAAGAGCATGTACAGTTTGACGATCCTGTTAATATCCAGTATACTTCCGGAACGACCGGTTTTCCGAAAGGTGTCACACTTTCCCATCATAATATTCTCAATAACGGTTATTTTATAGGGATCAGACTAAAATATACTGAGAAAGACCGTGTCTGCATTCCTGTACCCTTTTACCACTGTTTTGGGATGGTGATCGGAAATATATGCTGTACAGCTCATGGAGCCTGTATGGTAATCCCCAATGATAGTTTTGATCCGGAGATTACCTTAAAAGCTGTTTCGGATGAAAAATGTACTTCCTTGTATGGAGTACCCACTATGTTTATTGCTGAACTGGCAGTAAAAGATTTTGACACCTATGATTTTTCAAGTTTGAGAACCGGTGTTATGGCTGGTTCCGTATGTCCTCCGGAAATTATGAAGAAAGTGGAAAGCCTGATGAATATTAAAGAAATGAGTATCTGCTATGGAATGACAGAAACTTCACCTGTATCTACTCAGACTTTAATAGGAACACCGCTGGAAAAACAGGTCAGTACTGTAGGAACCGTTCAGGATCATCTTGAAATAAAAATTGTGGATGAAAATGGCAGAACTCTTCAGCGTGGAGAACATGGTGAACTCTGTACAAGAGGCTACTCTGTCATGCTGAAATACTGGAATGATCCCGAAAATACAAAAAAAGTTTTGGATGATGCGCGCTGGATGCACACCGGAGATATGGCAGTAATGGACAAAGACGGCTATATTACCATTTCAGGAAGAATAAAAGACCTCATCATCCGGGGTGGAGAAAACATTTCGCCTAAAGAAATTGAAGATTTTTTATATACTTACACCAACATTCTGGATGTTCAGATCATTGGTATTCCCAGTGAAAAATTGGGGGAAGAAGTGATGGCCTGGGTAAAAGTGAGAAAAGGATTTACCATCAGCGCAGAAGAGCTGCAGGAATACTGCAAAGGAAGAATTGCTCATTATAAAATACCGAAATACTGGAAATTTGTAGATGAATTCCCCATGACTATTTCCGGAAAAATAAGAAAGGTTGAAATGCGGGAGATTTCTATGAAGGAGCTGGGATTGGATCATGTAAAAAGTAATCACTAAGATTGTGTAGTATAATTAAAAGCTCCAATCAATAATTTTAACTTCCTCTTCTTATCAATGAGCTTCATTTTCACCAACCAGAAATCAATAACTCTATTTTTTTTAAAAAAATAGAGTTATTTAACACACCAGCATGTGAAAAACACAGAAAACAAGAGCATTGCAGAAATTTAATTTTACTGAAAATTTAATGTGTATTTTTTGAAATAAACTAAAAAAAACAGTAAATACGATAAATAAAAAGAATATTTGGTAAATTTTTTTTTATTTTTTTTCCTTGTCATGTGATTAATATGAAATAAAATAATATATTTACAAAAAAACTAACTCATGAAAATTCTATCGGTACTAGGTGTCCTTTTGCTTAGTATAAACCTTTACTCTCAAAAAATCTCAGGGAAAGTTACCGATGAAAGCAATCAAGCTATTTCTTACTGCTCCATAAATCTGGAGAATCTAAATACCAGCACAATTACCGATGTTAATGGTAACTATGCAATAGATATCCCCGAACATGCAAAAAAAAGTGACTATATCATATTTGAATCTAATGGCTATAACGATAAAAAAGTTACTGTACAAGAAATAACCACAGATGCACATATCAAATTAGGCAAAAAGATTAATGTTATTCCGGAAATTAGTATAACAGGAAAAAAAACAAAAAATGAAGCACTGGGCAATACAAAAAGACCTATGCTTACCTTCTCTAAAATGTTTGATAAAAATGTTCCAACCATAGAGCAGGGACAAATATTCAACATTTATAAGTGGACAAAACTTAATAGCTATAATTTTTTTATTATTCCGAGTTCTAAATTCAAGGAAATTACTTTAAAGCTTAATATATATTCTGTAAAGGATAATTTACCACAGCAATCTCTACTTTATGAAAATATTATATTCAAAACGAGCACTACAGGCTGGCAAACCATTGATCTACAAAAATATAAATTAATTTACACGGGCCTTGATCAAGTGGCAATTACCCTACAGCTTGTTGAAAGCGTACCTCAGGATAATGTAGACTTCGTATTTGGAATCTCTGCAAAAAAAACATTATCTAATGATCTGCTGCTCCGCTATCAAAGTCAGGGAAAATGGGAAGCTAGTAAAGGAAGTTTTATCTCTAATATTGATATTAATTATATAAAAGATAAAAATGAAAACACTCCGAAGAATATAAGCCAAACAGTTAATAACACTGAAGATCAAACGCTTGTTGATTATTATAACAATAAAGAGCAGGCCAAGAAAACTATGTATGGAAAAAATAAATCCGGAAAGTATATTGATCTCAAAAATGCTAAAATATACTATGAAGAATATGGAAGTGGAGAACCACTTGTACTGCTTCATGGGAACAATGGCAGTATATCAGATTTCTATAATCAGATTCCTGATTTGGCAAAACAATTCAAAGTAATTGTATTAGATACAAGAGGACAAGGAAGAAGTACAGATCTTTCCACGGAAGATTATACTTATGAAAAGTTTTCTGATGACTTACTTGCAGTAACAAAAGAACTTAACATTAACAAATTCAATATTGTAGGATGGAGTGATGGTGGAATTACAGGTTTATTATTTACTATTAATCATCCTGAATTAGTTAATAAATTGATCGTTATTGGAGCTAATCTCAATCCGGAAGGTATAGAAACTAAAACCCTGGATATGTTTAAAAAGCAACTTGAAATAAAGGATGCTCCTAACCAAAGATTAATAAAACTGATGGTTCAGCAGCCTCATATAGAGACAGATCAGCTGAAAACCATTAAAAACCCTGTTTTGGTTATTGCTGGGAGCAATGACGTAATCAAAGAAGAACACACGAAATTAATCAATAGTACCCTACCAAATTCACAGCTATTGATCGTTCCTGATGCATCCCATTATATTCCGTTTGAGAAACCAGACATACTTAATAAGTCAATCATCAAATTCTTAAAAATATAATTTAATTGATAATAAAGCGGAAACCGAAAAGCTAACGAGTAGGTACAAATTAAAATTTTTTAAACCATGAGCAAAAAGCTTACAAAAAAGTTAACTCTTAAAAAAGAGAAGTTATCTCAATTAAACTCTGAAGAAATGAAATCAGTAAAAGCTGGAAAAGAGCTAGTAACATCTGTTTTTGATTGTTCACACTGGACATGTACTGCTGGAAGCAGCAGATCTACTAACCTTTGCGTTTGTCCTGCTTAGTAAATCAGAAACATTTTATAAAAACTGTAGCTACTCCGTAAGGGGTAGCTGCTTTTAATAGCTCTATTATGGCAAATAAATTAAAAATAGGCCTTTTAGAATTTGGCATAAGAGAAAACTCGCTCAACAATTCTAAGAAATCATTATACGATATCATTGACTATGCTACAAGAGCGGATGAACTCGGTTTCTCAAGGTTTTGGGTTACTGAAAACTATTTTTCAAAAGCACATGACATGGCCTGGTCTACTCCTGAAATGCTGATTCCCATCTTATTAGGCTTAACAGAAAAAATAAAAATAGGAATTGCAGGAGTTATTTTACCCTTACAAAGCCCTTTCAGAGTGGCTCACAATTATAAGCTGTTATCCAGTTTATATCCCAAAAGATTAGACCTCGGGTTTGTTAAAGGTCTCGTTGGTGAATATGATCTTAAATATTTTAATGTGGATGTAGATAAAGATAATTATTTCTCATCATTTCTTCCCAAACTGGAATCTACGTTAAGCTTTTTAAGAGATGAAAGTGAATTTCTCAAAAAAGATTTAATTATTCCTCCTTACAAAGGAAATATTCCGGATGTATGGTATATGGGATCTTCACATTCAGGTTTAAAAGTGGCTTTAGAGCATGATCTTAATTTTGCACGATCCATATTTCATGGAGAATCAAACAAAGAGTATCTGAAAGAAGAATTACAAAATTTCAGAACAGAATACAAAGCAAAATATGGGAAAGAACCATCAATGGTCCTTACTTTTTCAGGTTGCTGTCATAAAACAAAACAAAAGGCGATCAACGTTGCTAAAAAAAGTACCAACAACGATATAAGCAACATAAGCCTTGTAGGAGACGGAAGTTTCTTTCAGGAAAAACTGCTGGAATTTAAAGAACTCTACGGATATAATGAATTTATGTTTAATAATATCTCGAGATCACACAAAGATTCCTTAACAGCTATTGAAATATTAAGCCAGTATGTATAAAGATAAAATTGACTTTTTTTTGACCCAAATTTCAGAAAAATGTAATGAAGACAAAGGTGAAAATATTACGTTTAGTCTGGGAAACGGGTATTATTCATTATTTTACAACAATGATGTTGAGATTGAAAAAATTGAGGATCTTATTGACATGGCGTCAGAAGCTTCTTATTCATCATTTGCTACCGGAAGCTTAGCCATCATCTACTTCATGAGACTTCTGCATAATTCCAATATTATTACGGATGAAGACATTGAAAGCATAGAAGAAGATTCTATTGAATTTTTCCTGGAACTGCTTTCTGCCGCTGCAGACAAAAAAGAGTACGATTTATTCACAGGTCTGATTGGGTTAGGAATCTATTTTCTTGAAATTCAAAAACTGGATGCCGTTGCAAAAATAGTGTCTCACATAGACCATTTAAAACATGAAAGAAACCAATCCTTTTTCTGGATTGATCATATAGTAAAAGAAGACAATATCATTGACCTTGGTCTTGCTCACGGCCAGCCTTCTATCATATCCTTTTTAGCCGAATGCTATCATAAAGACTGTGAGAAGGAAACATGTGCAAAACTGATCAGGGGAAGTGTCAACTTTCTAAAGGAACTTTATGAAGAAAATAAAGATGCACAATTCATATTTCCTTCAAAACTCAATATCGCCACAGGAGAGAAACAGTTATCGGAAAGACTTGCATGGTGCTATGGTGATTTAGGAGTTGCAATAAGCATCTGGAAAGCTTACACCGTTTTACAGGATGAGGAGCTGAAAACGATGTGCCACTCGATGATTTTGAATTTAACAAAAGTAAAAGCAGACAGATCCGGGGTTTTTTATAGTCAAAAAAATGAGTGTATAGACACGGGAATATGCCACGGAACATCTGGAATTTCTCATATATTCAATAAATTCCACAGGATATTTCAAAATGAAGAACTAAAAAAGGCTCACGATTACTGGATGTCTCTAACCTTACAACAACTGGATAAAGGAGCAAAATTTCCTTTCGATCTTAAGAATGACGAGTGGGCAGAACATACAGGACTTCTGGAAGGTATTTCCGGAGTAGGAATGGTATTGCTGGATTATCAGTATCCCGATAAAGCCAAAGATTGGGACAAAATTTATTTAATGAACATAGGATGAAATACAACGATATAGAAAAACTTAACTTTTACCTGCTGAGAACCCCTCTTCTTCCACAGAAAAACATTGATCAGTGGGAAGAGGACATCCATACAGAAAGTTTCCGTAATACCATTTATTTATCATCACCGGATTTATATGAACAGCTTATCAACCTGGACGAAAAAAAATTGTCCAAAGAAAAAGCGGATAAAATAAAAAAATCTCTGTTAAAATATTGGCTGAGAACTCATTTCAGAACCATCCCTTTCGGCACCAATGCCGGTGTAAGTATGGGCGAATGGAGTGACAGTACTCATATTACCCTGGATAAAGACCAGGATAAAATATTTGCAAGACTGGATATGCAGCTTTTGCATGATATTACGGTAAAGCTGGAAGAAAATATGCAGGTGAGAAAAGTTTGTAAATTCTATACCAACAATACCATCTACAGCATTAAAAATAAATACCGTTATATTGAGCCTACCATCAAGGATTCAGGGTTGAAGTATGAGATTATTTCTACCGAGAAAAACAAATATCTGAATTCAATCATAAAAGCCTGTCAGGATGGTTTAACGCTTTCAGAAATCATAGAAATATTAGTTAATCAGGAAATTTCTTATGAAGACAGTTTCGACTATATCAACGAATTGATAGATTCAAAAATTCTTGTCACTGAACTTTCACCAAAGGTTACTGACAAGAATTTTCAGAATTTTATCTATCAGTTTTTAAAAGATTTGAAAATTCCAGCGGATGAAGAAAACAAAGAGACTGCAGAACTGATCCAAAGCCTGATTACTATCTTTGAAATTGTACAGAAAGCTAACGAAACCAATAGTACATTTCTTTCTGTTGATCAGATTTCTGAGATATTAACCTCAATCGGGATTAAAAATCACAAAAAGAATATCCTTCAGACAGACTTACTGAAAGGGAAAACATCCAATACACTAGATAAAAATATTTTTAAGGACTTTAAAAAAGTACTTTCTACAGTCTTTCAGATTGGAGCTGCAGATACTATTGACGCTCTGGATAATTTTAAAAAGGAATTCATCGCAAGATATGATCAGCAGGAAATTCCGATACTATTGGCTCTTGATCCGCTCTCAGGTATCAGCTATCCTTTACATTCGGATAATGAAAATTCTAATTTGACAGACGGAATTCAGTTTAAGTCTGAAAATACCACCAACATTATTCAGGGATCTTTGAAATGGAATCAGTTTTTAGGAGAAAAGCTCATTAATGCCCTAAAAAATAATGAAGATGTAATACAGATTATACAAGAAGAAGTTTCTCCCTTTTTAGAAGAGAATAAAAACATTCCTTTTTCAATGTCTTCATTGGTCCATATCTATGAAGATCAGGAAGGAAAACCTGTTATTTTCCATAAATACAGTGACGGACCTTCATCTTCTACCTACCTGGGACGTTTTTGTCATATGGATGATCAGTTGGAGGCATCAGTAAAAAATGCACTGTCAGAAGAAGAGTCTTTCTTTGACGGGCAGATCATTGCTGAAGTGGTACACAATCCGCAGCCAAGAGTTGGAAATATTACAATCAGACCTCATCTGAGAAAGTATGAAATACCAATCATCAACCTCCACAATACTGATGGCGAGCCTATTTATCTGAATGACATTATGATTTCTGTGAAAAATGACAGAATTGTTCTGCGTTCTAAAAAATATAATAAAGAAGTTATTCCAAGTCTTTCATCTGCACATAATTATAACCTGCATAAAGTACCGATGTATCATTTTCTATGTGATCTTCAGTACCAGCACACAACGCCTTCCTATAACTGGAACTGGGGTATGTTTGTTAATTATGAATATCTGCCCAGAATAATGATCAATAATGTGATTCTGTCCAGAGCATCGTGGTTGTTGGATTATGATAAAATTTTCAATGGAAAAAAAGCTTCTATTCAGGTTTTCAAAGAGTATTTAAAGGAGAAAAATATTCCTGAAATCTGTGTTTTCACAGAAAAAGACATGGAACTTCCTGTATTTACAAACAATCCTCTTTCTCTGGAAATACTTTTTGACCATTTATCAAAAGAAAAACAGATAAGAGTTTTGGAAAACCTTTCCAGTCAATACAAAACTGTTACTAAGGATGCTAACGGAAATCATCACAGCAATGAATTCCTTATCCCATGGAATAATTTCAGCAGCAAAAAGAAAGATAAACTAACCCTTTTCCCTGTAAAAAATACAGTGACCCGAAATTTTGTTCCGGGAAGTGAGTGGCTTTTCTACAAAATCTATTGCAGCACAAAGGTTTCGGATCAGATTATTAAAGATACCCTCTATAAATTTGCCAGTGGACTTGCTAAAAAAGGAATTATAAAAAAATGGTTCTTCATACGTTACAGTGATCCGGACATGCACATCAGAATAAGATTTCTGACAACTTCACAAGATCATATTCTTTCTAGCCAGATTTATCAGTTGCTTGACAAATATCTGACCCGGGAAATGATTATCCATAAAATTGTTCTGGACACCTACAACAGGGAGATTGAGCGATATGGTGAAACCACAATAGACCAGATGGAAAGTATTTTTTACTTTGACAGTGAATGCGTCTGCCAGTTACTGAAAGAAGCCGAATACACTGAAACTCCCATCTGGAAAGCTGCCGTTGCCGGAATCAACCGTATTCTTGATGATTTCGGTTATAACATGACAGAAAAAAGGGACATTCTGAATCAACTTGCCAATGGATACGGAAGTATGCTTGATGACAATTCTAAACAGACATTAAAAGATAAATACAGAGATCACAGACATCAAACCCTGGAACTTTTGGCAGGTAAAGATGAGTTCTCAAAGATCCTGGATATAAGATCTAAAAAAACAGCCCGTTATATTGCTGAAGTAAAGGAACTACAGTCTCAGCAAATGGTAAAATCATTAGTAGTAAGCTATATTCATATGTTTATCAACAGAATATTTGCTTCAAAACCGAATATCCATGAGTCTGTTTTATACTACTTCTTACACAAAAGCTATGACTCATTACTGAATATAAAAAAACTGATGTAAGATGACCAGAATCGCATTAATAAACTGTTATTTTGGCAAAAGCTGGCCTGAGTATTTCAACCATTTTTTATACAGCTGCAAATACAATCCGGATGTTGATTTTTTATTATTTACCAACCTGGAAGCGCCTTTTCATCTACCGAATGTTCATTTTATAAAGATCAGTAGTCTTGCTGAATTCAGTGCAATAGCAAGCGAAAAGCTGGATTTATCCATCAACATTCTGGATGGTTATAAATTGTGTGATTTTAAACCTGCTTATGGATTAATTTTTCAGGATTATTTAAAGGAATACGACTTTTGGGGATATTGTGACATTGATATTATTTTCGGGAATATCCGGTATTTTATCACAGAGAAATTATTGAAAAAATATGATGTTATTTCACCCCACAAAAATTACCCTGCGGGATTCTTCACCCTGTTGAAAAATAATGAACAGTGCATTAATCTTTTCAAACAGAGCAAAGATTATGCGCATATTCTACAGAATACACGTCATTTCTGTTTTGATGAATGTAACTTTGAGTTTAATCTTGTTTATACCAAAGATATTACTGAGATCCAAACTGAAATTGAAAGTTTCACTCTTGTTGTAAGGAAGCTGGAACTTCAAAAGGAAATTAAATATTATCATAAAAACATCGTTCAGGAGTTTGTTTATTCCAATGTAACCCATCACTGGGTAGAAGGTAATATTTTCAATACCGTAACGGAAAAACAATACCTGCTGATTCACCTTATCAATCTTAAGGATAATCCGTATTTCTTTATAGATCCTTTTGAAGCAAAAGGCAATTTTTCAATTTCTCCACAGGGAATTCATTATAAATCTAACAAAATATCTTATCCTTTAAAAAAGATCAGAAGAAAAATAGAGAGTAGAATAACCAATACCCGTTACAGATTTTTATTTTGGAAATCCAGGCTTCTTGCTTACAACCAAAAACAACATGTGAATTTTCTGGAAGAACAGTCTTACAAGATCGGAAAAACCCATATTACCTTTTATCCGCAAGACAAAAATAAACTGATCATTATTAACGAAAGTGAAAACGCACTCTATTACAATCAGTTTTCTCTTTATAAGCTTAAGGGCAATCAATGGATAGGGATAAGTAAAAAGAATATCAGTACGATTGATTTTCATTATAAAAACGAAGAAAATATCCCCTATAAAATAAGCATAAAGAATATCAAGAATCACATCACAGAAAATGCCTACTATATTTATTAAAAAACTTCAGCATTTATGATTGCAAAATATGAGTATCTCCTGTCCTTTAATTTTTTGTTGAAGAAATTTGTACAGCAGCATAAAAAAGCAGGAAAAATAAAAGACTATACCCTACCGCTGGAAGATTATAACTTTTTTAGCTTTTACAATATACTACAAAATGATTTTGATATTGAGGCAATGGTAATAAGGCTGGACGAGTGGGAAGATATTGAAGAACTGAGCTTTCCCGCTATTGCTTTCTTAAAGATCAATGGAGGAATTTTTGTCCTGTTGAATGATTATAAAGATGGAAAAATACATTGGGAAAGCAAAGAATATGGAAAACAGGTCAATACATTCAGTCTGTTTAGAAGAATAAGTGACAATATATTTCTGATTTCTTAGGCGTATCAGATGAATTTAAAATACAATAAAAAAGGTGAATAGATCTATTCACCTTTTTTATTTTTATCAACTTAAAGTTCTTTTCTTAATCTTGCGACAGGAATATTGAGCTGTTCACGATATTTTGCAATCGTTCTTCTGGCAATATTATACCCCTGTTCCTTCAGAATCACCACTAATGCATCATCTGTAAGCGGCTTTCTCTTATTTTCTTTGCTGATAACTTCCTGAAGATGGGTTTTGATCTCTTTGGTAGAAACCTCTTCTCCATCATCATTCGTTAAGCTGTCTGAGAACAGATCTTTTAAATATACAATACCGTTAGGAGTATCTGCATACTTACTTTTTACCACCCTTGAAATGGTAGAAATATCAAAACCTGTAATATCAGCAACATCTTTTAGAATCATTGGTTTCAGCGACTTTTCGTCTCCGGTAATGAAATAATCCTTCTGGAACTTTACAATGGCTGTAATCGTCTGTAATAATGTATTCTGACGCTGGTTAATGGCATCAATATACCATTTTGCAGCATCCAGCTTCTGTTTGATAAATAAAGCTGCCTGCTTGTGTTCCGATGAGTTTTTATCATGGGAATAGGTGGTCAGGATATCTTTATATTCTTCGGACACTCTTAATGTAGGTGCATTCTTGCTGTTCAGCATAGGAACTACCTGCCCGTCTTTCACCTGAATCACAAAGTCCGGAATAATTTCCTGATTAATGGTAATCGTCTGGGTATCAAAATTCCCTCCTACTTTCGGAGATAATTTTGAGATTTCATCCAGAGCATCTTTAAGATCATCTTCTTCAATATCATATTTCTGAATGATCTTGTTATAATGCTTATTGGTTAAAGCTTCAAACTGATGTCTTAAAATATTGGCAGCCAAAGAAACAGCTTTATCAGAGCTTACTTTCTTTTCAATCTGTAATAAAAGACATTCCTGCAGACCTCTTGCTCCTACTCCTGGCGGATCCAGCTTCTGAACATAATTTTCAAGGATATCCTCTACTCTTTCTTTAGTGGTATAGATTCCCTGTGAGAAAGCAAGATCATCAACTATTGATTTAATCTCTCTTCTCAGATATCCGTCTGTATCTAGATTCCCGATAAGGTATTCTGCAATCTTAAGATCTTCATCATTGATATTTACCAAATGAATCTGTTCTGTAAGATAATCATATAAAGACTGTCCTTCCGTTAAAAGACTCTCGTTATCAAATTCTTCATCATCCGGAGAGTAGTTGCTGGATGCGGTTTTATAGCTTGGTTCGTCGTCATAGATATATTCATTGACGTCGAAATCTGTCTCAATGCTTTCTGTACCCTCATCCTGATAAGCATCTTCCAGAGAAGAATACTCATCTTCCTTGGAATCTTCTTTCGCAATTTCCAAAGCTGGGTTTTCTTCTAACTCTCTTTCCAACTCCTCTTCAAATTCAAGAGTATGAAGCTGAATAAGCTTCATCAACTGGATCTGCTGAGGGGCCAGCTTCTGTCCTAATTTGAGTTGTAAGTGTTGTTTAAGCATATTCTTATTTACGTTTTAACATAACATATTCTACGAATTTAATAAATTTATTTGATAAAAAACACATTTAGCATGATTTTTGCATTACTTATCTTAATATAATAAACTATTAAATAATAAAAAAAGCCTTAACTTGTGATTAAGGCTTTTTTTATTGTTCTAGAATTCAGCGCTTTTCGGCGTTCTAGGGAAAGGGATTACATCTCTGATGTTCGTCATTCCCGTTACGAAAAGAACTAATCTTTCCAATCCTAAACCAAAGCCTGCATGCGGTACAGAACCGAATTTTCTGGTATCAAGGTACCACCAAAGCTCGTGTTCATCTACGTGCATATCTGCCATCTTCTGTTTCAAAACATCTAATCTTGCTTCTCTCTCTGATCCGCCAATGATCTCACCGATACCAGGGAAAAGAACATCCATAGCGGCAACGGTTTTGTTGTCATCGTTCAGTTTCATATAGAAAGCTTTGATTTCTTTCGGATAGTCAAATAATACTACCGGGCTTTCAAAGTGTTTTTCAACAAGGTATCTTTCATGCTCAGACTGAAGGTCTGTTCCCCATTTTTCAACCGGGTAAGCAAATTTTCCTTTTTTGTTTTCTTTAGAGTTCAATAAAATTTCGATGGCTTCTGTATAGCTTACACGCTTAAAACGCTTAGCGACAACATTCTGAAGTTTTTCGATAAGACCTTCTTTTGCTCTTTCTTTTTCCGGTTTTGTCTTTTGTTCTTCCGCAAAACGGTTGTCTAAGAATTCAAGATCATCTTTACAGTTATCCAATACATACTGGATCACATATTTTAAGAAATCTTCCGCAAGGTCGATATTGTCTTCAAGGTTGTTGAATGCCACTTCCGGCTCAATCATCCAGAATTCTGCAAGGTGTCTTGTGGTGTTAGAATTTTCAGCACGGAAAGTAGGTCCGAATGTATAGATTCTTCCCAATCCCATTGCAGCAGTTTCTCCTTCAAGTTGTCCTGAAACGGTAAGGTTTGTTTTTTTACCGAAGAAATCCTGTGCAAAATCAATTTCACCATCTTCAGTTTTCGGCATGTTATTCAGATCAAAGTTGGTTACCCCAAACATTTCACCTGCTCCTTCTGCATCAGCTCCTGTAATTACCGGTGTATTGATATAGAAAAACTGATTCTGGTTGAAGAATGAATGAACGGCAAAACTTACTGCGTGACGTACTCTGAATACTGCTCCGAAAAGGTTCGTTCTGAATCTTAAGTGAGCCTGCTCACGAAGTTTTTCAAGACTGTGTTTCTTAGGCTGAAGAATTGTACTCTGAAGTTCTTCCGTAAAGTTATCTCCTAAAATAATAATTTTTTTTGCGATAATTTCCACAGACTGTCCTGCTCCCTGGCTTTCCACCACTTCTCCTACTACTTTCAGGGAAGAAGCTGTACTTATATTCTTGATGATGGCTTCATCAAAATTTTCGAAATCAACAACTATCTGCAAATTATTAATCGTAGAACCATCATTAAGCGCAATAAAGCGATTAGCACGGAAGGATCTTACCCATCCGTAAACTGTAATGTCATGATGTAATACTTTCTTGTAATCCTTTAGGACTTCTTTGATCGTTTGCTTTTTCATTTGTTGATGATAAATTTTTTATATAAAAATTAATGTCTGCAAAGTTACAAAAAAACAGCGCAACTTGATGATTGCGCCGTCTTTAAAAATCATTTAACAAGTATTTAAACTTTCTGTTCAGGAAATTCACCTTTTCTTCTGCTGGCTCTTCTTCATTTTCAGGTACATTTCCACTCAATATTATCCTGAACTTCAATAAACTCCGAAATACCCGGAATGAACACACTTACACAATCACTTTTAAAAGAATAAAATATGATTTTATTCTGAGTTTTCATGGAATTAGTCTATTGTAAATGGTTATTAGTTTTTAAGTGATACGTTTGTGGTCATTACCGGGTCTTACATCCATTTTTAGACTATACTATACTTTTAAACTGTGGCGGATTCACCGGATTTATATTGTTTAATGATTTTTAAATGATCACTACACTTTACATCTTTAAACTCTGAACAATTTCTTCATTATTTATATTTTAGTTTTATTGGTTACTTTTTTAGTTTTCATCCTCTTCATTAATAATTTTTATGATACAATTCCTGACTTGTTTTTTTAAATGATCAACATTTTGGAACTGATATCTTGTATTGTGCACATACAAAATAAATGGTTGTGTTTTTACCTGAAGCAAAGATGCAGGAAGTGGAAGAATGACACAAGGGAATGCTTTATAGATTCATAAATTTATATACCTAAAAACATGAATTTATAAACAATAAACAACTAAAAAACAATAGATTAAACTTAATCCAAAGACATATTTTCAATTTCTTTCAAGTAGACAGAAAGTGGTGTTCCCGTTCGTTTTTTGAAGGCTAAAGTGAAAGCCTGCTCATTATTATATCCTAATTCTTCGGCAATAAAAGGAATTTTATAAGACCTGAATTTTTTGTCGTTGGCCAATCTGCTGATGGCATAATCAATACGAAGATCATTGAGATAGGTTGCAAAGTTTTTCCCTTTGTAAGTATTGATAATTTCTGACAGGTATTTTGAGTTTGTTTTTATTTTTTTTGCCAGACTTCCCAACGTAATTCCTTTATTCAAAAACTGATCTTTGCTTTCAAATATTTCAAGTTCATGTAAAATATTCCGGGCAATATCTTCAGAAATAGTTCTGGATGTTTTATCTTCTGGATTTTCTGGACTTTCTGAGACAAGAGGTTCTGATGAAATTTCTTTATTCATTTCCCGGTCATTGTTTTTTCCTACCCTGTTTTCATTAACGGATTGAATAAGGTCCTGGGCGATCTTCTTATAGTTCTTTTCAGACTTTTTATATTTAAAATAAACGTTGATAAATAGCAAATGTGAAATCAACAAAAGGCTCAGCACGATATAAAAAAGGCTTTTTCTTTTGGTAAGCTCATTGGTAATGTCATCTTTCTCCTGCTGCAGCTCCGGAGTATCATATCTTCTGGGAAGTTCTCTGGAAATATACCTGAACTGATTATCCAGAACCTGATCCACCTTTAAAAACCGGTCTACATAATACAGCTGCTTTTCTTTATCATTATTTTCTTTATAATAATCAATCAGGTAAGTGTATACATCTCTCAGCTCTGGATAAATATAATTTGTTTTAAGAACCAAAGAATCAATCTTTCGAAACAATTCTGCTGCTTTCTCTTTTTCCTGAAGTCCTGCATAAGATTTCCCCAAATACAGAAGGGTATAATTATGGTTTCTTTTACTGCCATTATTTTTGGTGAAGAAATACTTTTCACACTTCAATAAACCGTTAATCGCTTTCTGATAGTTTTTCAAATGCAGATGATAATATCCCAGCAGCCCAAGGTTCTGATAATAACGGTAAACATCTTTATTTTTTTTGGAATCCAATAAGCCTTCCTGTATCAATGCATAAGCAGAATCCATTTTATTGATCTCTATATAGGCATCTGCCAGATTCAATTTCAGAGAATTCTTTTCATCCTGATTCATATAATCGGCATCATAGGCATAATGTTTCAGAACTTTTGCTGTCTCGGCATGTTTTCCGATATAATTATTAAGATAGGCAATACTGGTATGCGCCATAGCAATCTGCCTTTTATTTCCTTTTTCTTTTGCATATTTTAATCCCAGGATATAATTGTTTAATGCAGCCTGGAGATTATTAGTTTTAAGATACAGGTTTCCTCTTAACAGATAGATTCTCGCCGGATAGATATTTTCTTTTGAATTTCTGGTGATGCGTTGTAAGCTGTCAAGGTATTTTAATGCATTGGGTAAATCTTCCTCAAAATGAATCATAACATATCCCTCAGCAATCTGGGGCATATTTTTTTCAGATTTAGCCTTTTTAAGATAAGAACCGGCAATACTTTTTGTACGGTTCGTATCTCCGGGCAAAGCCTTATAGAATTCATCTTCCAATTCTTTATAAGTCCTTTTTTCCGGAATTTTTTTTTCAGCATTATTGGTCTGTGCATGAAAAAACACATTTCCAATAACCAATAACATTAGTAAATATTTTAATTTCATCACTCATCCTGGCTATATTACAAAAATATTATTTTTCTTCAGTAGATGCACCACTCCTTTTGCTTTTTTCCATGTATTAATCAATATTTTCGTTAAAATCAATGATGATAAATCAACAAAGAGAGAGTACATAGTAAAATTACACTCTCTCAAAAAATCACTTCCACTCTACTTTTCCTTCCATATAATATACCCTTCCCTTATCTTCATAAAGAAGATCATATCCCTGAGAGGTCAGATAAAAATGGCAGACTTTAGTTTCGTTTCTTTCTTTAAAATCTATAACTGCAGGACACATTTTCGCCTGATCCATTTTCTTCACCATTAAATCAAAATTTTTCTGAATATTTTTCCTGCTGTACAGTGATAGCATCCGGTCATCAATAAAGCGGATATATTTCAAAGATGAAAGTGGATAAGTAATTAATTTAAAAGATTCTCCCGCAAGCCTGGCAGCATTTTCATTGAAAAAATTCGTCATTGAAAGGCTGTCCTTTGTAATATTCTTCACCACACTTGATTCATATCTTTTCCCATCCGAAAATTCCATACTGTAGATCGCTTCCATTTTAATGGCAAAACCTTTCCCGGATTTTCTTAAATCTGTCAGATCTGTAAATTCTTTTCCTTTTTTAATGACAATCAAAACATTCCCTTCTCCAAAATCACAGTCATAATATTTTTTATAATCAAAAGGTTCTTCTGTTTGGGTATTCAATGTATCAACTGCTGTATTTTGTGAAAAAATACGGACGGACAGCATCAGTGAAAATAATATAAGTTTATAATTTTTCATAGTTGAATTATTTATGAGTTAAAAATCATTTAAAAGACAAGGTTAATTCCTATTCCGAAGCGAAATCCTTTAATGGGAAATGGTTTATACGTATGATATTCAAAGTTGTACCCGAATTCTGCACAAAAGAAATGATAAAAACTGATTCCCGCTTTGGGTGAAACCGCATAAGGCGAAACTCCTGCGCCCGCATACAAAGAGGATACTTCGGCACCGTCCCGGAACGAAACAACTTTTCTGAAATAATCAAACTCCGGAATGACCAGTAGTTTTCTTTCATCCCACCAGTTAAAATGACCTCTTAAGCTGTAGTAATTCTTATCCCCATCAGTCAGTTTTGTTCCTATGGACAAAAATGCTTTATTATCCATTGAAGTTCCTTCAATTCTGGTACTGAGAAGAATGACCAGCCATTTTTTTTCTTTAACTTCTTCAAATTGAGCCTTCATAAAGCCACAAAGAAATAGTACTGTAATGATAACAAACCTTCTCATAGCGTTTTATCTACTTTTTGTTTCTTAAAATTCCAGTTGATCAGAGGAAGCTTTCTTCTTCCATTCTCATTCCATCCTCCAATTTGTATTCCTCTGAAATCTTTACATTGATTGTACAAACCGATCTGTATTCCCCGGCATTTCTGCCCGATATTGGCCAATGGCGCTACAGAAACACCTTTCATCTCATGATGCAGATTAAAAAACGGAGAAACAGACATCCCATTCGTCACAGCATACGTATTGATATTACTCGAAACATTGATTTCCAGTCCATTGGTTACCGTAGGTTCCATATTGATGAGCGATAGCTGCAGTCCGTTAATGGTATTCATTTTTTCACGGGGAACAATTACATAATCATCATTAAGATTCCAATGATCAGGCTGTAAAGTAAAAAGCATGAGTGGTGGAAGAAAAATGCCCATCACATTAAAACCCATTCCTAATCCGTTCACTTTTTTAGGCTTAAAATGATCTTCCTCATCATAATATTTAAATAAAACTCCATTGACATTTCTCACATTTTTTGAAGGTGAAGCTGCAATCAGTCTTGGTTTCAAAGAATCTAATTTTAGACTGTCTGATGCATAAGCCAGACTATTGATTAAAAGACCTGCTACTAATAAAATTCGTTTTTTCATAACTCGTTATTTTAAATTACAGATCAAAATTATCCGCAGAAGACTCAGTTTCGAATGTGAAAAAAAATTAAAAAAAACATTCTGTTTGCGAAAATCGCAAAACGTGGGGTTGGAAGCAGGAAGAAAGAAGCCGGAAGTCACTTTGAGTGATCAATAGTAATAGTGATTATAAATCCAATTACTTTTAAATTGTTATTGATTTTTTCGACCTCTGATACTTCGCTTCTCGCAGCTTCAAGCTTCCGTCCTTCTCAACAGAAAATCAACAACTCTTTCCACAAAAAATACTACATTTGTGAAAATCACAAAACTATGCACCAGGAAGCTTTATTGAAGGAAATCCGAAGAAAAATTGGTGAGAAATCTTTAAATGATGAGATTGCCAACATTCTTAACATCAGCTATGATGCAGCTCACAGAAGGACTTCAATGAAAGCCAAGTTCAGTTTTGAGGAAGCTCTGGAACTCGCCAAATATTATCAGATCTCTCTGGATCAGTTTCTGGGAACGGAAAATCAGTTGGTGGTCAAAAGAACGCAACCTGTAAAAACCACCGAAGATCTTTTAAATTATTTCGAGAACTCTTTGAAAATTTTGAATGTTTTTCAGAACATCACCAATTCCAAAGTATTTTATTCTGCAAAAGACATCCCGTTTTTTTATACTATTTCAGATTCAATGCTGTCTCGTTTCAAGTTTTATGTCTGGATGAATTTATTGAACCAGGATAAGTTTTTAAGTCCGTTTCATGAGTTTACGATGGAATACCATTCTGTAAAAAACGAGATGCTGAAAGATCTTTATGATAAACAAAACGTAACGGAAATATGGAATGACACCACCATTATGAGTGCTTTAAGACAAATTTCGTTCTATTATGAAATGGGTTTATTAAAGAAAAATGATGTGGATCTTATTCTGGAAGATCTGAAAAAATTACTGGAAGGGCTCGAAATCAAAACACTTGAAAAAACTAATTTTCAGATCTATGTGAATGATTTAGTCATTTTAAATAACAGTATTTTATTTAAAAATGAAGAACAATGTTCCTTTTTTGTACCTTTCAGCATGTTCGGATATATGATGACCAATGATAAAATTACGTGTGAGGATTCTCTGAGCTATTTTGAGCATCAGATCAAAAATTCCAGATCGCTGAATGAATCCGGAAACAGGGAAAGAAAAATATTTTTCAATAAAATGTACGACCAGATTGACCGATTAAAACAAAATTTATCATAAAGACCTTCTATAGCTAACGAACTTTTGAGGGATATTTTTATGAAAAAGGGTATTTTAAAAAAGCAGGAAAGAAAAACTTATTTGCTTATTGCAAAACTATTCGTCTTTCTTTGAAGGAACCAGAAAAACATCGATAAGACCTTCAGGAAGTTCCATTTTGATGGTTCTTTCTTCTCTGTCCAATTCAAGAATCCAGTCTTTGATCATAGGAATAACCACTTCTTTCCCATCAAGATTGGTAATGAAATACACTTGCGCTGTCTGATCATTTACAGATCTGATCACGCCACAGTTGTTATCATCCTGATCAAAAATCTCGAATCCGATGATTTCGTGGTAGTAGAATTGTTTTCCTGAAAGTTTAGGCAGTGAAGCAAGTGGAAGGTAAACACTTTTACCCAACACCTGATCTACCATAGCCTCAGAAGAATTTTTGAATGCAAGATTCAGAGCATCCAGTTTGCTCCATGATGATTTTTCAATAAAAAATGGAACCAATAATCCGTTGATTTCAACGAATATTGATTCCAGTTTATTGTAAAGCTCGGGTTGATCGGTATCCAATTTAAGGATTACGTTACCCGCAAGTCCATGTCTGCGTGTGATTTTACCTAAAAAATAGCAATCTTCTTTACGCATAACAGGGTTTGTTCTTAAGCTTCAGTGTTTTCTTCAGTTTCAGCAGCAGGAGTTTCTCCTTCTGTAGCTTCAGCAACAACTTCTTCAGCAGGTGCATTTGCAGCTTCTTCAGCAGCTTTAGCATCAGCTTCAGCTTGTGCAGCAGCAGCAACTCTGGCTTCGTTTACTTTTACTTCAGCTTCTAAAGCAGCTTTCTTAGCATCAGCTTTAGCTGTAGCTAAACCGTCTACTTTACCTTGTACTTTAGCATCTTTAGCTTCTACCCAGGCATTGAATCTTTTTTCAGCTTCAGCTTCATCAAAAGCACCTTTAGCTACACCACCTTGTAAGTGTTTTTTGTAAAGAGCACCTTTGTAAGATAAAATAGCTCTAGCAGTATCAGTTGGCTGAGCACCGTTGTTTAACCACTTTACAGCAGAATCAACGTTCAATTCGATAGTTGCCGGGTTAGTAATTGGGTTGTAAGTACCTAGTTTTTCGATGAATCTACCATCTCTTCTAGCTCTAGAATCTGCAACCACGATGTGGAAAAAAGGCTTTCCTTTTTTACCGTGTCTTTGTAATCTGATTTTTACTGACATAATGTTTGAATTTTACGGGAACTCGTCCCAGTTAAATATTTAAGAGTGCAAAGATAATAAAAAAGTTTGAAGTAAAAAGCTCTGAGAGAAAAGTTTTATAAATTCAAATTGTTTTTTTAACTAAACAGTGCAAAAGAGAAGACTGTTGAAATAATAACAGAAATTAAAACAGCCATGAAAACAACAAAATTATCTCTTGTCTTTCCTGTAATCCCACAGATCACCAAATAGTTGATAATATAAGCAGGTATCATCAGAAAAAATGAAAACTGTCCGGTAGATGTAATCACAGCCTTAAAAAAAAGACTTCCAGTAAAAGAAGCTATTACAAGTCCTAAAAGGCTTTTGAAAATTATTTTCTTATCTATCTTATCGTTTTCTCTAACTTTTGAAAACTGATCAAATTTATTCAGAATAAAAATCTTCAAATCGCTGCTGCCAATCATTTCTGAAGAAATACTTTCAAGGATAGCATCTATATTTTCTCCTTTCTGTACTTTTTTGTGTACTTCAAATGAAATTCTCCCCTTTTCTTTGACTAGTATTTTTCTGTATTCTGCTGCTTTTACAAATTCATCATAATTGAATTTCTGACTGATGGCCTCACGCAATTCATCATTGACTTTGCCCGTATGATCAGTCATATGAAGATAAGCAGCATGCAAATCTTCCTCATTATAATTTCTGTAAATATCCTTCATTTTACACTTCACCCATATAGAAAAGTCCCAGACATTTCTGGTTTTCCTCAATAGTAAGAGAGTTTTTCAACTCGTCTACAATTTTGGGAGAACTCCAGTAGCAGCCGATATTATTTGCAGTGCAGGTAAGATACATATTCTGTACGGCCATTGATGTGGCTGCTATTTCTTCCCATTCCGGAACCATACCACTGAAATTGACTACGATAGAAACGACAACATTGGCTTTATTGATTTTGAAACCAATATCATTGTATTTTTTTTCCAGGAAAAGTGGTTCGGGTGTAGTGGCTTTATAGATAGCCTGCATTTCTGATGCCAGCTGTGCTTTTTCTTCCCCTTTGAATATTTTGAAACGCCAGGGTTTAGTACGTTTATGATTGGGAGCCAATGTAGCAGCGTTTAAAATCTCCTCCAAAACTTCCTGCGGGATTTCCGCATCGGTATAATCCTTCGGAAAAATACTTCTTCTTTGCTCTATGATTTCTTTTAAAATGGATGCATTATTCATGCCTGCAAATTTACAACATGAAATTCAATCCATTGCATTTAAAACATCAACTATTGATAGCTATTTTATAATTTTTATACGCTTTGTAATTACTTATGATAAAGGTTATAAGAATGATTAAGATCAATAATATCCCCAGCCATCTTTCATATTCTTCTCCTTCCACAGGATTCAGCATGTACAAGGCAATAAAACTTATAGCATACACCACTCCGGCCCTTATCCAATTACGGCCGGGATCTGGATATTCTTTTACCACACTTGCCTTGTTATAATTAAAAATTGGAAGCAGTTTATGCTGATCCCACACTACCAATATGAAAACAGCTATCATCATTAAAGATGTTATCATCCATGTTCCAGTAAAGGAGAGACTGATAGTAATGATCCATATATTAGTCAATATAGCCAGAAACATCAATGCTCCAAGTGTTGCGAAACGCTGAGTCATCAGTAGAATTCCGGCTGTTAGCTGTGCCAGTCCTAAGAAATTCCAATAAAAACCAGACCGATAAAGAGCTTCAAAGAAATACCCGATCGGATGATCTGTTGAAATTCTTGTGAACCTCTCCCCCAATAGCTTTACCAGTCCTGACGGAAAAAAAGCAAAGCCCACCAGATATCTCAGATGTATAATTACCCAATGATTGAACCTGCTGGTTCTTAAATTATCAAATTTCATGGTTATATATTTCTGATGTCCAAAATATTAAATAAAAAGAAAACTTCAAATAAATTTGAAGCTTTCTTTTATGATCCATTCATGATTTAGTTGTGAGGCAAAATTTGCTATGCACATTTATAATACTTCCACAATTTTCTGATGGATTTTGTTTAGGGTAAATTCATCGCCTGGTTTCATGCCCATCATTTTTTTTGCCATAGGACTTTCCGGAGATATCGCGTAAAACCTGTCTCCTTCAAAAAAGAATTCACCTAATGACACTGATATATAAAACCTGGCTTTGTTGGTGATGACCAGCGAGCCAAGCTGTACTCTTTCTGTAGCTGTATTCAGGACTTTTGCCATATTTATTTTAAGATCATTCAAAGCCCCCAGCTGTCGCTGCATCTGATAAATCTCCTCTTGCATCTCTTCTCTCATGCTGTCATATTTCGGAGTTTTTTTAATATCGCGGCTGGCTTCAAGGGTAAATTCAATAAAGTTTTTAAGCTTTTCAATTTTCTCTGCAATGATTGTCTTCACAAAGTCTCTGATATCACTTTTTTCAAATACAATCTTCTCCATACAATCGATTCTTTATATAAAGATAATATTTTTAGAATAATATTTCAATAACGTAATGGAAAATAACTTTTGAAAAATGGGCATTATCCGCAAAAATGAAAGTATAGAAGACTATGATTACACTCTATGAATAATAAAGCCCTGTAAACTTTACAAGGCTTTCTTATTATTTTTCGGCTAATTTCTTAAGATTATCCAGACCCTGACCAAACATTTTATCCATGTTATTATCCATCATAGGCTTCATAATCTTCATCATACTATTCAGTTCATTATCTATCATCCAGGTTACTCTGGTTCCATTCCCTTCACGAGTCAGCACAATATTAGCTTTTGCATATCCTTCAAAAGGTTCTATAAAGTGAAGTTTTGTCGCCATTTTCTGATTAGGGATCAGTTCGGTAATAGATTGTTCACCTTCCCCTACATTTTTATCTCCTTTCCAGTGATAAGAATCTCCTAATTTATCTCCTTCTCCTGAATAGGTAATCACAATGTTTTTATCGGCTTTGGAGAAAGGATCCCATTGGTTATATCCTTTTAAGTTCCCCGTATAAGTCCATACTTTTTCCTGGGGTGCGTTGATGACAACAGATTTTTCATAGTGATAGTCTTTACTGAAAGCCAGCACAGCAATGACAGCATAGATAAGAATCAGTACGATGATGATACCGATAATTTTTAAGAGTGTTTTCATAGTTTATATATTTAAGGTTATTTATTTAAATAATAATTTTCAAATCTGTTCTCAAAATTAAATAATCCCACATCACTCCATCTTTTCATATGACAAGATTAATTAAAGATAAGGTATTTTTGTCACAACTTGCCAGTGAGGCATTATTTTTGAGCATTTCAGCTGTGATTCCCAATGAATCATTACATTTACCTTATACAAAAAGATCCAAAAATGAATATTTTAACAGAAAAATTTAACACTCCATATCATTCAGCCCCGTTTGATGTCATTAAAAATGAAGATTATCTTCCGGCATTTAAAGATTTAATTCAACAATCTGAAGCAGAAATTGATGCGATTGTCAATAATTCTGAAGCTCCTACTTTTGAAAATGTTATTGAAGCATTGGCCTATTCCGGAGAACAGATGGATGTGGTATCCAATATTTTTTTCAATTTAAATTCTGCAGAGACCAGCGATGAAATTCAGCAGATTGCCCAGGAGGTTTCACCAATTTTAACGGAATATTCTTCAAAAATTTCTCAAAACGAAGCCCTTTTCAACAAAATTAAAAAAGTATATGATGAAAAGGAAAAATATAATCTGAATGAAGAGCAGGAAATGCTTTTGAATGAAACCTACAAAGGTTTTGTAAGAAGCGGTGCTTTACTGAATGAGGAAGACAAAGAAAAATTAAAGAAAATCAGCATGGATCTTTCTTTAAAATCTTTACAGTTCGGACAAAATGTACTGGCATCCACCAATGCTTATTTTAAACATATCACTAATAAAGAAGATCTTGCAGGAATTCCTGGGGCGATCATTGATCAATATGCTGAAGAAGCGAAAGAAAGGAATCTTGAAGGCTGGGTGGTCACTTTACAGTATCCAAGCTATATTCCATTCATGACCTATGCTGAAAACCGTGAACTGAGAAAGGAGCTGGCTTTAGCCAATGGTAAAAAGTCTTTCGATGGTGGTGAATTTGACAATCAGAATTTGATTAAAGAACTTCTGAATTTAAAACAACAAAAAGCTGAACTTTTAGGATATAAAAACTACGCTGATTTCGTTCTTGAAGAAAGAATGGCCAAGTCTCCGGTAAAAGTTTTGGATTTTTTAAATGAACTTCTGGCCAAAGCAAAACCGTATGCTGATAAAGAAATTGAAGAATTAAAAGCGTTAGCAAAAGCTGACGGAATTGAGGAAATGCAAGGTTACGACCATGCATTCTATGCTGAAAAACTTCGTAAGGCGAAATTTGATCTTAATGATGAAGAATTAAAACCCTATTTTCCGTTAAACCAGGTACAGGATGCTGTATTCGGGCTGGCTGGAGAACTTTTCGGACTGACTTTTGAGGAAAGAAATGACATTCCGAAATACCACGACGATGTAAAAGTATATGAAGTAAAAGAAATTATAGCGGTTTCCAGTACAGGAAAGACAGAATCTGATTATAAGGCGTTATTATACGTTGATTATTTTCCGAGAAAAGGAAAAAGAGCCGGCGCATGGATGACCAGCTACAAAAACCAATACAAGCGAAACGGGGAAAATTCCCGTCCTCATATTTCCATTGTCTGCAACTTCAGCAAACCAACAAAAGATACCCCTAGCTTACTGACTTTCCAGGAAGTGACTACTTTATTCCACGAGTTTGGGCATGCACTTCACGGGATGATGGCAGATACTCAATATCCTACTCTTTCCGGAACTTCTGTGAAATGGGACTTTGTAGAACTTCCGTCACAGTTTCTGGAAAATTTCTGCTATGAGCCGGAATTCTTAAAAACTTTTGCAACACATTATAAGACCGGAGAAGTACTTCCTGACGAAAAAATTGAAAAAATTGAGCAGTCTAAAAACTTCATGGAAGGATATCAGACTTTAAGACAGCTAGGTTTTGGACTTCTGGATATGAACTATCACACAAAAGTGGCAGAACTGGAAAACGAAAGCGTTAAAGAGTTTGAAGATAAATATACCCAAGCAACCACTCTTTACCCTTCTAATGCTGAAACAGCAATGAGCCCAAGTTTCTCACACATTTTCCAGGGAGGATATTCCGCAGGATATTATTCTTACAAATGGGCGGAAGTTCTGGATGCTGATGCTTTCCAGTATTTCAAAGAAAACGGAATTTTTAATCCTGAGATTGCAGCCAAATATAAAGTATTACTTTCTTCGGGCGGAACAAAAGATCCGATGGAGCTTTATAAAAATTTCAGAGGTAGTGAACCAAAAGTAGAAAGTTTGCTGAAAAGAGCGTTTGGATAGAATACAGACTGAGATGACGACAGAAAAAATTAACATGCTGGAAACTATTTTTAATCAATCTTTAAAAACAGCTCTTGACAATACTACTCCAGAAAAGATTGATGAAATTCTTGACAACAGAGATTCTGCAGAGTTTTCAGATGAATGGATGAAAGCGTATCAGGTGATTGAAGAAAAAACTTTTGATGAGGAAACAGAAGACCAGATAACTGATATCCGAAAGGAGATTTTTGTTTCCACTTTCAAAAGTACTGGTTCTTCGGATCTTCCGGCTTATATTTCGGATGATTTTGGTTTGATTTGCTCTTACTACATTCATCAGGTTGAAAACAGCTGGGTCACCAATTTGCTTTTCACCTATCTTCATCATCAGATTCCACAAGGTGAACTGATGAAAACAGAAAAAACAATGAAAAAACTGATCCCATAGATCAGAAAATACAATATAAAGAACAGCGATTGCTGTTCTTTTTGTTTTAAATTAGTAGCTCGATAATTTCAAAATCAATTCCTGATCCATGACCACCCAAGAACAAATTCAGGACTATATCAACAGCCAACCGGAAGTTAAACGTAATGATATGGAGGAACTCCATCAAATCATTCTCGAACTCATGCCGGATTGCCAGCTGTGGTTCCTCGATGGTAAAAACAGCGAAAACAAGACAGTTTCCAATCCCAATATCGGATATGGATCATATACCATGCAGTATGCTGGCGGAAAAACAAGAGATTTTTATCAGATTGGAATGAGCGCCAATACAACAGGTATTTCCCTTTATATCATGAATATCAGTGATAAAACTTATTTATCTAAAACCTATGGAGAAAAAATAGGTAAAGCCAGCGTCACTGGATATTGTATTAAGTTCAAAGCATTGAAAGATATCAATATTCAAATCCTGAAAGCTGCCATACTGGATGGACTTAAAGAGTAAAAAGCTAAATTTGCACATTAAGTAAGCATTCATTCTGTAATTTTAAATAATGAGCACGATAACAACAAGATTAGAAAACGTAAAAAAACTTCAGGCTAAAAGATGGGAAAATGAAGACCATTGGGACACTTTGAACGAGCTTTTAGTTAAAGAATTAGAGGAAATTTTACTTATTGAACCTGAAAATACTTCAGCTTTAATCAATATTGGTGCTATTTATTCTGATATGGGAGAAAATGAAATGGCTCTGGAGTATTTAAAAAAGGCATTGGATTTAGGTTCCAAAGACAAAAATCTTTTTGTAAATCTTGCCATTGTTCTTGTTTATATGGAAAAACATCAGGAAGAGTATTTGGAATATCTTGAAGAAGCGGAGGATAAAACGGAAGACCCTCTCACTTTTAAAGCCTATTTTGATCCTGAGTCCCGTTAAAAATCAATTCATTAAAAACAAAAAATCATGCTACTAGCCATATTACTCCCATTCTTATCTTTCATGGTCCGTGGAAAAGTTCTCACCGGAATCGTATGTCTGATTTTACAGATCACTCTGATCGGATGGCTTCCTGCTGCTATCTGGGCCGTACTTTCTTTAAATAATGCAAGAGCCGATAAAAGAAATGACAGGCTAATAAAAGCAATGCGGGAAAACAAAAGATAAAGCTTACTCAAAACCAACACAAACAACTGATTTAAAATCAATTAACAAACACCATCTATTATTTTCTAATTTTTGATTTATAATTTTCATGATAAAAATTTGCGAAACCGAAAAGTTGCATATATATTTGCAACCATATGGTTTCATTTAAAAATCATCATCTATGAGAAGAGATATTTTCCAGGCAATAGCAGATCCCACACGCAGGGCCATTATTGCGCTGATCGCAGTACAGGCAATGACACCCAATGCCATTGCAGAGCATTTTGATACCACAAGACAGGCTGTTTCAAAACACCTTAAAATCCTGACAGAATGTGAATTGGTGACTCAAAATCACCAGGGAAGGGAAATTTATTACTTGTTAGAAATTGATAAGATGAAAGAAATAGATCATTGGCTGGAACAATTCAGAAAAATCTGGGAAAGCCGTTTCGGGCAGCTTGATACTTTACTGACCACATTAAAAAGCCAGCAGAATAAAATTTAATACAACAACCAAACTATAAAATAGTATTATGAAACATCATCTTCAGTTCGATTTTCTTGCAGACAAAGAAAAGAACACCTTAACGATCAGACGTGAGTTTATGGCCAACCGACAATTGGTATGGGACTGCTACACAAAAAGTGAACTTCTGGACCGCTGGTTTGCCCCGAAACCACTGACCACAAAAACAAAATCAATGGAATTCCGTGAAGGCGGACACTGGCATTATGCTATGGTAGAGCCCAATGGAACAGAATATTGGGGCTGGGTAAGCTACCATAAGATCAACTCCATTGATTCTTATACTTCCAGCGATGCATTCTGTAATGAAAAAGGAGAAATCAACACAGACCTTCCTCAGGCAGAATGGGTAGTCACTTTCACGGATAAAAATGAAAACACCCTTGTAGAAACTATTGTCACCTATCAATCCTTAACTGATCTGGAAACCATTATCGAAATGGGTATGGAACAGGGAATGAGAGCTACATTGGAAAAACTTGACGAATTATTACTCACATTAAACCCATAAAAAATGAGCCAAAAAATCACAGTTTCTGCTACCATTAATGCAGATGCAAAAAAAGTATGGAATTATTACACAAATCCCGAAAACATCATCCAATGGAACTTTGCTGATCCTTCATGGCAGTGTCCTTCTGCTTCCAATGATATGAAAGTAGGCGGAAAATATGCGGCAAGAATGGAAGCTAAAGATGGAAGCTTCGGTTTCGACTTTGAGGCTGTATATGACGAAATAAAAGATGGGGAAAGCTTTAAGTACACTATGCCGGACGGAAGACAGGTACAGGTTGATTTTAAAGAAAAAGAGGGTCAGACCCATGTAGATGTAGCTTTCGATCCGGAAAACCAGAACCCTGAAGAAATGCAGAAAGCAGGCTGGCAGGCCATTCTCGATAATTTCAAAAAATACACAGAATCGAATTAAAAAATTCTCCCATGAGGATTGATATAAAGCTGGATCTTTTAGATTCAGCTTTTACTTTTTCAGTGATTAGAAAACCCTGAATTCCAATAATATTGTACATTTACTTTTCAAAGTCTGAATGGCTGAGTTCAAAGAACCTCAATTTTTGAAGCTATGAAAGAAAAGCTCTGGAAGATGTTGATTATCCTGCAGAAAAATTTGATGTAATACTCAGCTCACTCCCATTACATTATATAGAATCATTCGATGTTATTGCTCAGCACATCTATACATGGCTTACTCCCGGCGGATCTTTTGTATTTTCAGTAGAGCATCCTGTATTTACTGCGGAAGGCGGTCAGGACTGGATGTATGATACAAATGGTGAAAAAATCTGCTGGACCGTAGACCGATATTTTACAGAAAGAAAAAGAAACAATATTTTTTTGGGTGAAAATGTGACCCAATACCACCGTACTCTAACTTCTTATTTAAATACATTATTAAAGCACGGTTTCAAAATCAGAGAAATCATCGAGCCAAAGTCAACTCCGGACATGTTGAAAGAAATTCGTGAGATGAAAGAAGAACTCCGCAGACCTATGATGTTAGTCATTTCTGTTTCCAAATAATTTTATAGAATATCAACATTTTAAAATAAAAAAACAATCACCTATATTGTATAACATAGTAATAAAAATGTTTTATATCTTTGTATAACAAATTACATCGATATGATTATTAAAAAACTGATAACCACTCTTGCTTTGCTTCCATTTTTAAACAATACGATGGATGCTCAGTTACAATCAAAAGGATATGAAAAGAAAATTGACAGTATTATTCAAACTGAATTCGGAAATAAAAATGAACCGGGAGGTGTATTTCTGATCACTCAAAACGGAAAAAACCTGTACCGGAAAGCATTTGGTAAAGCCAATCTTGAACTCAATGTGAATATGACTCCGGACAATGTTTTCCAGATCGGTTCTATGACCAAACAGTTTACTGCCATAGCCATTCTGATGCTCGAGCAGCAAGGGAAACTCAATGTTAATAATCCTGTTTCCCAATACATCAAAGATTATCCCAACGGAGATAAGATCACTATTCATCATCTTCTGACGCATACTTCCGGAATAAAAGATTTTACGAAAATAAAATCGCTTTCTTCCATCGCTCAAAAAGAGATGAAACCTGAAGAGATGGTCAATTTTTTCAAAAACGAACCTGTAGATTTCGCTCCGGGAGAAAAATTTGATTACAACAATTCCGGCTATATTGTTTTGGGATATATTATCGAACTTGTTTCGGGGATCACTTATGAAAATTTTATTAAGAAAAATATTTTTGATAAGGCAGGAATGAATCATTCCTATTACGCTTCCGACAGAAAAGTTATTCCTCAAAGAGCATATGGCTACCACAAAAAAGAACAGGGATTTGTAAATAAAACCGTTATCAGTTTCAGCATTCCCTTTTCTTCCGGTTCATTGATGTCTACGGCAGATGATATGCTGAAATGGCAGCAGGCTTTACAGCAAAATCTATTGCTGGATTCAACAGAAACTCAAAAAGCTTTTCAGAAATATAAACTGAATAATGGTGAAGAATTTACTTACGGATACGGATGGCATTTGAAAGAGATCAATGGAATTTCTGACCGCGAGCATGGTGGAAGTGTCTTTGGATTTAAAAGCATGGGTATTTACATTCCCAGTGAAAATATCTACGTAATTGGCCTCAGCAACTGTGACTGCCACTCTCCTACTGAAATAACCAGAAATATGGCAAAAGCCACTTTAAATGAAATTAAAACCTCATCAAAAAAACAATAAAAGCAGTATTTATTTTTTATACCTCGTTTCAGGAAGAACATGATCCGGAACTTTAAAAATACAGATCATTACAAAAATCAGACAGAAAATATTAATCAGCAGAGCAACAGAGAAAGCATTGTTATAATGCTTTACAACAGGTTTTTCTCCAAGAAAATAATAAAAAATACTACCTACAGCAACTATTCCGACAATGGCTGCAATCTGCTGAAAAGTATTATAAACACCGGATGCATTCCCGATCAGCTTTTCAGACATTCCCGACAAAGCAATAGTAGCAAGCGATGGTATGACAGATCCTATTCCCAGTCCATGCAAAAATAACAGCAGACAGAAAACCGGAAAGCCAGTCTCCATTCTGAATAAAAACAACTGAAAGACAAGAACTACAATAATAAAGAAAAGTCCTGCTATCAGGGCTTTTTTGCCATATCTTAAAATCAGCTTTACTGAAAGAACGGAAGCCACAATAAAACCCAATCCCTGAAAAACTATAATCTCACCTGCATCTAAAGGACTGATCTTTAATCCATTTTGAAAAAAGAGAGACAGAATATAAAAATAAGAGTCCAGCATGATAAAAAAGAAGGAAACCGCTACAATCCCCAGGTTAAAGTTTGTAAAACGGAACAGTTCAAAATCAATCAGATAAGAACGTTTATTGTGGATTCTTTTCTTCTGATCTTTTATAAAAATGAACAAAATTCCGGCTGAAATAATCATTAATAACCCATTCTTGAAATTAAACCCTTCATGCTCAGACATAGTAAAGGCATAAGTAGCACAGAACAATCCTCCAGAAAGAACTAAAACACCGCCGGCATTAAAAGACTGCTGTACAGAAATTTTAGACTCATCCATTAGTTTCAGGGTAAAGAAAACAGCCGGTAAACATATGGGAATATTCATCAGGAAAATAAGTCTCCAGGGTTCTTCTATCATTGTCAGAGACGAAAAATAACCTCCAAGAAACTGCCCCAGAACAGTTCCTATTCCAATGGTAATCCCATACCAGCCCATCGCTTTGATACGTTTCTGATGATCAGGAAACATAATCTGTATCATGGAAAGTACCTGCGGAGCCATCATAGCAGCGCTTATCCCCTGCACAAACCTTGAAATAACCAGCTGCTCCGCACCTGCAGAAAGCCCACACGCAATGGAACTGACCATGAAAGCTAATAATCCGGTGATATAGATCTTTTTTCTTCCGTACAGATCTCCCAATCTTCCTCCGGTAATCAGTAAAGAAGCAAAACCGATAAGATAAGCTGCAATCATAAACTGCATTTCTCCATGAGAAGCATGAAGGTCTCTTTGTATCGAAGGTATGGACACATTGATGATAAAAATATCCATTATCGTCAACAACTGACCCAACAATATCACCAATAATTTCAAATACTTATATTTCATTTTTATATAGATATATCTATTTTTAATGTATCAAAAAAAAGTTAAGGCAATAAACCCTGAACAATTTTTTTCACCTGGTCAAAAGCATCATTTTGTCTATTGATCGTGGATGTAACAACTGCTCCCTCTATTAAAAGGAAAATATTTTCTGCTATTAAATCAGAATCTATCTTCTGCACTTGAACTGCATATTCATTAACGAGTGTTCTAATCATCTCTTTTTGTTTTTCTTTATGCTCTTTGACAAAACCGGAAACGGAAGGATTACCTTCTCCTATTTCGGACACAATTTTAATAAAGTGGCACCCTGCAAACTTTGAGGTCTGCTGCAGTTTTTTTCTGTAATCAATGAGGGTAAGAAGTTTTTCTCTCGGATCTGAAATTTTAGAGGTGCTGTTTTCAAACCCTTCAAACCAGCTAAGTTCCTCTTTGACAAGATAAGCCTGAAGAAGATCATTTTTAGATGAAAAGTGATTATACAAAGAACCAATGGCGATATCAGCTTCAGCAATAATCTGATTGATTCCCGTAGAATTGTACCCTTGTCTGTAAAACAGATCTGAAGCAACCCTGATAATTCTTTCGCGCACTTTTTCTTTTTTCATCGTAAAAATTTTTACAAAAGTAAATAAAAAATAGATAAGTCTATATATTTTTATAATTGAGATAAAATTCTATTTTAGATTCAGGAAATAATCTCCTGACTGTTATCATACCTAAAAAAGCAGACAAAAAATGTGTTTTTGCAGTAGCAGAATCTGAAGAATCAGAAGGAAACAGAATTGCACTTCATAAAACGGTAAAATAACCATACCATTCACAGCATATTAATTTTTTTAATACAGTTGACGCATATTTCGTATATTTAAACAACCATTTGAAATCTAATTTGGTAAATAACTATGGCAGAAGAACTTTATTTCATCAAGACCAATCCTACTATTGCCAAGATTAATTTGTACAATAAGCTCTGCCGTGAAGAAGAAAATATTCTGAAATTCCTTCAGCCTGAAGCGCAAAATACCCTTGAAACCATTAAAGAAAAAGTAAAAGATTCCGTTGAAGAACTTACTCAGGAAGAACTTCTGCTTATTTTCCAGTGGTTTCATCAAGTATATTCTTCAGATCACGAGGAAACCAAAACACAGCTTTTCATCAATGGTATTGATCTTTTTTATGAAATTCCAACAACTGTTCATGCCGAAAATTTCGTGCAGATTCTTTCAGATTATGAAAAGCTTCTGAAGCAGGACATGAATTACATGGTTGATGCTAAAAATTTTAATCAATTTCTGATCTACGGAATATTTCTTACAGAAATTCTCAACAGAGAACAGCATCAGGATAATATACTTTGTGAATATCTGAAACCGGACAACAAATCTTTATATCTCCTGGCAGAAAACCAATGTGGACTGAAAGAGCCTGATCATAAACTGATCCCGGATCTTCAGCATTACTTTACAGATCTGTATGATCTGACCAAATTTTACAAAGGTTCTATCATCAAGCTCGAGAATCAATAAAAATGAGGCTTTTTAAGTCTCTACAAGCATTCCGGGATTTCTCATGAGATAATCTAATGCTTCTTTCACAGCTTCTTCGGGACTTTTGGGATTGAATCCCAATTCAGTTCTGGCTTTAGAAATATCAAAATCCTGCTGTAACCCTGAAAACATAGCAATATCTTTTCGGGTGAGTACGGGTGGCTTTCCGCTTAGTTTTGCAGTCAATTCCATGATACCGGCAATTGTAAACAAGATACTCCTGGGAACGGAACGCGGAATATTCAGTTTCAGCTCCGGATAAAGGGTATTGGCCAGAATGGTGGTATCCGTGATGGTCATACACTTTTCATTGGCAAGGATATAACGTTCACCGGAACGTCCTTTTTCAGCTGCCAGAAAGCATCCTTCTGCAACATCTTTCACATCAATCCAGTTCAGGGTAATTTTAGTATCTACAGGGATTTTTCTATTCAAAATTAATTTGAGAACTCCATAGGAAACATTTAACGGTAAAAATGCTTTACTGCCAATCATAGCGGAAGGCAAGACGGAAACAAGTTTTATACCGTGTTTTGCCGCCAGATCAAAAGCCAGTTTCTCTCCATCATTTTTAGAATTATAATACATATCTCTACGATCCGGATTATAACCGTTACTTTCTCTGGCAGGTAACTTTGTATAATCGAGTGCGGCAATAGAACTTACATACACTATTTTCTTTACGCCTGCTTCTGCAGCGGCTTCGATGGTATTCCGGGTACCATTGATATTAACGTCATAGATTTCTTTTCTGGGATCTTTAGCCCATAATTTAAAAGAAGCTCCTACCGCATAAAATGTTTCCACACCCTGAAGGGCTTTTACAAAAGAGGCCTTGTCGGTAATATCCGCCTGTACCAGCTCACAATCCAATCCTTCAAAAGGCTTTCTGTTCTTTGTATTTCTTACTGCTGCCCGTACCGGAAGTCCCTGTTTTAATAAAAATCTTACTAAATTATTTCCCAAATGTCCATTAGCTCCTGAGACAAGGCTTAGATTATTTTTTGTCATTATATTAATTTTAATGCTGCAAACTTCATCTTCCCGGAACCGGAACCACTTGACTTTTGTTAGTTAATTATTTTTCTCCGGATTCTGCTCAGACTTTCTGGCTTCATCCCTAAAAATGAAGCGATGTACTGGATAGGAACATTTTGAATAATTTCAGGATAATCATTCATGAGTTGCAGATAGCGTTGTTCAGCATTCAAAACAGATAATTCTCTGGAACGCTTTTCATTATATGATATCGACTGTTGAAAAACTGAAATGCTAAAATCTTTCATAGCCTGACTTTGGCTGATCAAATGATCAAGATTTTCTTTGGAAATTCTCAAAAGTTCAGAATCAGTGACAGATTCTATGGTATTTTCTGAAACAGTACTGTTGATAAAATCGGAATAAGACGTAAAAAATCCCGGTGGACAATTGATATGTGTTGTCGCTTCATTACCCTTTTCATCTGTATAAAAAAGCCTAAGATAACCTGAAACAATATAATAAAGATATTGAGGTACTCTTCCAGCCTCTTCTATTATTGTATTTTTAGAAAATGCCACAGGCTCAAAATATTTTCTGACCGTCTCTGTTTCTTCCTGAGTGAAACCATAACCGGAATGCATATATTGTAAAAGCTTGTCGTACATTGAAATAAATCTGTTTTAATCTTACACAAAAATACCAAAAGAAAATTTCAATAGTAATGAGTTTAAAAAAATATTGACCTCCAATGTAACTTCCTGCACTCAATAATTGTCTTGTAAATATAACCGGAAAAAACTGTCACTTAAAATGCGGCAAAAATAATTTGTGAATCAGGATAAAAACTATAACACAGCCGGCAGTTTCCTTTACAATGTGGAACTGCCGCCTTTTTTATGAATCTGCCTGACTGCAAAAAAATAATATCCTGTTCCTCCTACAGAATAAGCCAGTACATCAAGAAAATCACCGGTAAAACTGGTAGACAGTTTCGGGCAGAGTACTTCAAACAGAAAAGAAAGATACAATACTGAGGTCAGCATAAATTTCAAATCAGGTTTCCATTGATAGTTCAGAACCGAATTCATGATATATTCTATCAGATAGCAATACATAGGAACTGTAATACAATCCGTAAAATAATCATTGATAACAGGGATAAAAATTCCGCTTCGTCTCAGCAGAATAATGATACCCCAGACTGCCAGCCCCAGCAGAAACCAATATGAAATTCTTTTTTTCATTACAGATGCAATATGGCCATTATTATCCCGAGAATCACCTGCACTATTTTTGATATAACTTCCTGAGGATCTGCCCTATTTTCTTTATCAGTACTTTCTGCTGAATCATAATTGAATTTCTGTTTACCTTCCATTGTCATAAGATTTGATAGTGCAAATATATTAAATTAGAACAATTGTTCTAATTTTAAAAATATGATTTATATCCCCTTTGATATTCTTATCTTTGAATTATGAAGACCAAGGATAAAATTCTGTCCAAAGCATTGGAATTATTTAATGACAAAGGGTATAACAATGTTACCACAAGGCATATTGCGGCTGAACTTAATATCAGTGCAGGAAATCTTCATTATCATTTCAAGCACTCAGAAGATATCATTAAAATCCTTTTCTCAGAACTTACCCTAAAAATGGATGAGCTTCTGAACCTGATGAAAAAAACAGAGAATAAAACACTGGAAGATCTCTACAAATTCACGTATTCTACCTCCGAAATTTTTTATTCCTATCGTTTTATATTTATCAATTTTATAGATATTCTGAGCCAGAATCCTGACGTAGAATCTAAATATGAAAGGATTAATTTTAGCAGAAAAGAAGAATTCCAGCAGATTTTTTCGGATCTTCAGAAGAGCAATATATTTCAGAAAGATATTCCTCATTTTATAATTGATGGTCTTGTTGAGCAGATTTTTATTATTGCCGACAACTGGCTTACGCACAACAGGCTTATTTTGAAACTTAATCCAAAAGAAGCGGTTCAGCATTATACTCTTCTGCAAATGAATCTTTTTTATCCACATTTCAATAAAGAACAGCAAAAACTGTATGAAGAACATTACATCCCATAATCACAGCATAACCCTCAGAAAAGGAGCCAATGATGATCTCCCCGAAATGTTGCAGCTTTTTAGAGCAACAATAGATGAAGTAGGTAAAAAAGATTACGATATTCAACAGATCGAAGCCTGGAAATCCGGTGCGGAGAATGAGGAAAGATGGATGAAAGTGATCAGAGATCAATATGTTTTAATTGCTGTCACCGAAAATCAGATAGTGGGTTTCTGTACGCTCGATCAGGGAAATTATATTGATCTGCTTTTTGTACACAAAGATCATCAGAGCAAAGGAATTGCCTCCAAGCTTTATCATTCAATTGAAAAAGAAGCTTTGCAGCATTCTGAGAAAAAACTTACCGCTGATGTAAGCAAAACTGCCAGGCCATTTTTTGAAAAAGTCGGTTTTCAAATTGTACAGGAGCAGACAGTCAATGTAAAAGGAATTGCTTTGACCAATTATAAAATGGTAAAAACCCTTTCCAAATAATGAAATTACATCCGGAATATAATGAGTACAGAATTTCAGTTCCACATGAATTTGAAAACGTATTTACTCACTTTTATTTTGCTGAAAATACTTCTGAAACATCAGTTGCCAAAACACTTTTACCCACTTATCAGACGATACTGTTATTTTGTTTTGGGGAAAGTGCTACCATGTCTACTCGTGAAAAGACCATTATAAATCTGGATAAATGTATGGTATTCGGACCTGTGAGACAAGCTTTCGAATATACACTTCCTGCAGGATGTTCTATTCTTGTTGCTAATTTTAAAGATGATGCTTTTTTCAGATTTTTTGGGAAGATATCCATTGAGCAGTCGGTAAGACATCCGGACGAACTGTTGGAAGAAAATTGTTTTACGGATCTTTGGCACCAGCTTACACAATTGGATTCAACCACAGAACAGGTAAATCATATTCTTGAATTCTGCAGCCCCTATCTTCAGCATCAGGATTCTACCAGCCAGCTTTTGAGCAGTTTTGATAATCATCTTTTAAATCCTGTCAAAGTAATTGCGGAGCAGACTCAACAGACGGAAAGAAACATTCAGCGAAAGCAGAAAGAACAGTTTGGATATTCTTTAAAAGAGCTTAACCGTTATAATCGTTTTTTAAAAGCGATAAAAATAATTGAAGAGGAAACCGAAAAACAAAAACAGGTCAAATGGTTCACCATCATTGATGAATGCGGTTACTATGATCAGAGCCAGCTTATTCATGATTTCAAGCATTTTATCAACATTTCACCGGCTCAGTATTTAAAATTCCAGCAGGAAATCTGTAATCCTAAATCCCAATAGACCATTTCGTTTTCTTACAATTTTTGAGAAGTACCCCGCAGTACTTTTGTCTCATTAATCTTAACAATCCAAACAATGAGACATTTAATCATTTACGCGCACCCTAATGAAAACAGCTTAAATCATCATCTTTTAAGCACTGTTGTTGAAACACTCCAATCCCGTAACGAGGAAATTATTGTAAGGGATCTTTATACAATCGGTTTCGATCCGGTACTTTCTCTCGCAGATATGCAGGGACAGCGTATAGGAGAAATATCGGATGATGTAAGGACTGAACAGGAGCATATTTCATGGGCAGAACGGATCACCTTTATTTATCCGATCTGGTGGACGGGACTTCCGGCTATGATGAAAGGATATATAGACCGTGTATTCAGTTATGGGTTTGCTTACCGTTATGATCAGGGTATACAGAAAGGTCTTTTGAAAGGTAAAAAAACTGTAATTATCAATACCCATGGAAAATCTAATGAAGAATATGAAAAAACAGGAATGGATAAAGCGCTTACACTGACCTCCGACAATGGTATTTTCATCTATTCCGGACTGGAGATCATCAGCCATTTATTTTTTGATAAAGCAGACAAAGCGTCTGCAGAAAATCTGGACATCTGGAAAGATCAGATTAAAAATTTATACTCTGAACATGTCCTTAAAGATTAATTTTTCTATAATAACGTCTATTGAAAACTGGAAGATCAGCCCTGTTATAAAGGCTTCTTACCAAGTGACGAAAAAAATAATAAAACACGGTTTTTATATCTTTATCCTGTATTTTGCTTTTAAGGGATTTGTGGCATGAAATTGGCTTCAAAAATCGCAAGTAAAATTGTTTTGAACCATTATTTTAAGCCATTAAGATTGATGGATGGTTAAGTTTTTTCTTAAAAACAAATCTTGTTATAACCCTGCAATATGTCTTAATGGTTTAAATACTGGCTCCTCAGGAAATCCCTGTATATTGTCACAATGAAACATCTGAACAGCATATTACGTCTTCCATTCTTCAGTGAATATTACACTCCGGACTATCGTTCGGGAAGACTTTCTATATCTGTAATCCAATAAAATAATCTAACGTATATATAGAGCCCGGACAGTACCTGTCCGGGCTTTTTTCATTTTAAAACTATTCAACATGATTGATTCATTACAAGAAAATGTGGCTATCATCCTGCCGGAAAATGGTTTGGAAGAAAAACTGGCTCAAGCCGAAAAGGAAAACAGAAAACTTATCATCAAGCTAGGCTTTGATCCCACGGCTCCGAATCTGCATCTGGGACATGCCGTAGTCTTAAAAAAACTGAAACAGTTTCAGGACCTGGGGCATCAGATCGTTATTGTGGTAGGAAGTTTTACGGCAAGAATTGGTGATCCCACCGGAAAAAACAAAGCAAGAAAACCTTTGAGTGCTGAAGATGTGCGGCATAATGCCCAGACCTATATCAATCAGCTTTCCAAGGTAATTGATGTACAGAAGACGAAGATTGTTTTCAATTCTGACTGGCTGGATGCTTTAAACTTTTCTGAGGTAATTCAGCTGCTTTCAAAAGTTACCGTTGCTCAATTGATGCACCGCAATGATTTTAATAAAAGGTTTACAGAAAATACCCCTATTGCTATGCATGAACTGGTATACCCTATTCTTCAGGGTTTTGATTCTGTAAAAATAAAATGTGATATTGAAATGGGGGGCACGGATCAGCTTTTCAACTGTACCATGGGAAGACAGCTTCAGGAAGTACACCAAATGCCAGCTCAGATTGTGATGTGCATGCCATTACTGAAAGGGCTTGACGGAAAGGAAAAAATGAGTAAATCCCTGAACAATATTATCGGGCTAACGGACGAACCCAATGAAATGTTTGGAAAAACCATGTCTATTCCGGATGCTTTGATTGAGGAGTTTATCAATCTTACCACTGATTTTTCTGTAGAGGAAAAAACAGCACTTTTTTCGAGAATAAAAGAAGGTGAAAACCCTATGAATATTAAAAAGCTGATTGCTAAAAATATCATCAGCCAATACCATAATTCGGCTTCAGCGGAAAATGCAGAACAGTTTTTCATCAATCAGTTTCAGAATAAAAATTTTGAGGATAAAGTCTATGAACCTGTAGCCATTGGTCTATTGAAAGGTATGGAAAACAGAATTTCTATTATTGAACTTTGTCATCAGCTTAAAAATGACCTCAGCAAATCGGCCATACGAAGATTAATTGAGAGTGGAGGTATTCAGATCAATACCATTAAAATAACGGACGCAAATGAAAAAATAGAACTGATTCCTCAAACTAAAATAAAAATTGGGAGAAGGGGCTTTTTTGAACTGGTATGAAGATGGAAGCAGGAAGCTGGATGATTGAAGTTTTGGCAGACGATGAACTTATGAATTTTTTTGACAGGAATTTTTTTTTAACAAAAGCTAAAATGTAAGTAAGGATGGAAGATGGGAGAAGGAAGTTTTTGGCAGACGTGAAACTTATGAAGTTCTTTGACAGAAATATTTTTTTTAACAAAAGCGATTAAAAAAGGCAAAAGACCTCTACGACACAATAGTAACATCCAGCTTCCTTCTTCCAGCTTCCAACCTTTAACATATGTAAGAAAAAAATGGGACTGAAAGTTGTATTAAAATAAGCTTTAATTTTTTATTTTTGAATATGGATCTTAACCTTCGCTATAAACAAGCTGATGAAACTGATATTGATTTTCTTCTCAATCTCAGAATGAAAACCATGAATCCTCATTATGAAGCTTCCGGACTTTCCACGGATAGGGAAACGACTATGCAAAGAATTCTGTATCAGTTTGAAAAAGCCAATATTATCTATTTAAACAATCAACCTATCGGACTGTTAAAACTAGACAGAACATTTACCAATATTGATATTCTGCAGCTTCAGATAGATCCCAGCCAACAGGGCAAAGGACTTGGAAAAAAGATTTTGTCTGATATTCTGGAGGAAGCCTCATTAGCAGGAAAAACGGTGTCATTAAGTGTCTTAAAAACCAATAAGGCTCAGTATCTTTATAAAAGTCTTGGTTTCAGAATCGTGGATGAAGATCAGTATTCTTATTTTATGGAAACGGAAAGGGAGTAAAGTGAATTTACTTAGATTTCGGCTAATGCCGTTGGTTTTCTTTAATTAAAATGGGGTTTCTCAAAAATCAAATAATTTGATTTTTGCCATTCTGACAAAGGAAGAATTTCATACATAAACATCCATATGAGATTCTTCACTACATTTCATTTCATTCAGAATGACAAGCCTGAAACAAGCATCTATTATGTATTTTACTGATTTGCCATGGTTACGTAGATCAATCTTCCGCCTTCTTCTGAAGATAAAAGTATTTTTTTACCATCGGTGAGTTCTACCATAGAACCTGACGGAATTTCTTTTTGTTCTGTGACATCTTTCATTCCGGATAATCCCTGATTCACCAATACCCATTTTCCCTGATGGAATGTGAAATATCCTACAGGCATTTTATCCTGCATGGTCAGGTTTTCGTTGCGTATTACTTTTCTGGAAACATGCCATTTGAACAGATACTGGTTATGATAGACCATCAGCCTGTGATTTTCGGGCTTCCATACCTCATCATCAAATCTGAAATAAAGATCTAATACAGGAAGTGTTTCCTGATGAGGTGTTCCGCAGAACGGACATTTTGGATTGCTGGTATTATCAAAGACATACCATTTTTCAGTACAGCCGGAATTATGGCAAGGCTGGATAAGATCTACGGTTTTAAGCAAAGCGGCTTCCCATTCATTGGCCGTGGGACGTCTGATGGGATCATGTAATCCGTCTATGAATGTTTTTCTGAACAATTCTGAAAGATAAGGGCCTGTAACCGTATAAGGAATCTTCTGAGGATCACCCCAGAATGCATCCCATTTTCTGAGATGATCTGCTTTTACCTGATTGGAAGGGTTTTCGGGATGTTCTACAAACAACGCTTTTTCTCCCATGGATAAAATTTCATCTTTTTCGGAATCCAGATCCCAGATTTTACCTCCACGAAGAGGATGCCTTCTCAGCAGATACATATAAATCAGAACGGCAAGAGCATGCAGATCTGTTTTTTGATTGGGTAAATGTCTGTTAGGATCCTGAAGATTCAAATGTTTTGTTTTCAACACCTCAGGGGCAATAAAATCTGCGGTGCCTATCACTTCCGGTGGAAAGAGTTTGGGTACAACAAGGCCATCAATATCAATGATACATGCGGATTTTGTAACAGGATCTACCAAAATATTATTGTATGATAAATCGGAATGTGCCAGCCCCATCTGATGCAGCTTTTTTACTCCTCTGCTGATATTGACTGCAATCTGGAAATAGCTCAGCCAATCTCCCAGTTCTGACTGATCCAGTCTCAGCGGATACTGCTGATTCCTGAACATGGGGGCAGTAAACCACTTTCCTACTTTATCCTGTCCCTGTATATTATCTGAACCAATATAGCCTTTGGTAAAATAAAATTTATGGTGATAAACAGGAACTACAATTCCTGTGAGCTTATTTCTTTCAACAATATCATAAGGCCACCTGAAAATTTCATTCAGGAAGTATTCAGAAGTATTTCCGTTCTGTATGCTTTGAAGATAGGTGGAGACAATTCTCATAATCCTTTCTTTCTGTCCTTCATCCAGCGGATTCCGGTAGAAAGCGACTACATATTCTTTATCAGGCGAAAAATAAACATCTTTCACACCGCCCCGGATAGGGTTTTCATCTACATATTCATAGGATTTGGCTGTGTCCAGAACAGAAACAACCTTAATGGTCTTTTTCATGGTATTAATAGATTATTGCCAATGTACGGTCATCGTGGTTTCCTCTGCTCCAGAAATCGCTCCAGATCAAAAGTTCTTCATCAATTTTTTCATCGTTGATAAAATCTGCTTTTGTTCTGTCATCATTATTTCCTGCAAGGTCTTCAAAAAAGGCTTTCCAGCTTTCTGTATCTTCCAGTTTACTTTCTGTGGTAAATTTAGGATCATAAATACCATCCGTCATCAGTACCAGATAAGAAAAATCTTCCACACACGTAATTCTAAAACGGGAAGCTATTTTCTCATTAAAAATCTCTTTCATGGTGATAAAACGAGTGCCACCACCAAACTCTCCCACATCCATTTGGTTTAAAAGTTTTACTTCAGAAAAGTCAGTGTTAATCAGATTGATGGGGCAATCTCCTACTCCAAAGCTCAGAATAACATATCCGAAACTGAACTTTTTAACCAAAGTAAAAATAAGGGTTGCATGCAGATCATTCAAAGAAAGTTCATTTTCTGCGGCTATTTTTTCTAATGCGTGATAAACATGTACAACACTTTCCGATAAAACATTGATAATTTTCTGTTGAGCTTCCAATTTTTCTTCGTCGGAAGATTGACGGTTGTACAGCATGCTGATATTATCTTCAATCCGGTTTAAAACCTCCTGTGAATTGAAAAACTGATTGATGGTTGTTGTTGCCAGTCTTGAACCTTCTCTTGCGGCCTTTGCTGAGCCTGCTCCATCTGAAACAGAAACAATATTCCAGTTTAAGGGAAGCGAATTTACAGCAAAATCATCTTCGCGAAATTTCCCTTCATGGGCATGGGAACGCCCTCTTTTGGAAGCCACCACAATTTTTTTATCTGAAAAAGAACCTTTGAATGAATCTTCTTCCGGCTTATAAAAAATTGCATTTTTATCGCCTGGAATATTTTTCCATAGGTCTTTCGGATCTGCATTCACAAAGAGCTGTATTTTCTTTGTTTCAATCTGATTCTGATCCTGAATGTGATAAAACTGAACATCCAGATGATACATATTATTAGTAACCGGAGTTCCTGAAATTTTTCCGTTTTCAAAACTAAGTCCTGTTTCTTCCAGGTTTCCGATTTTCTGAATCTTGATGTTAGGAAACTCTTCCATATCGAAACTGAATTCATAGAACTGTTTGGCACTGGCATTTTTCAATACCCAATGAGCATCTTTAAATTCTTCTTTTTCTTTATAGATAAGTGTTTGCTCCATAGTTTTCGGTTTGGATCCATCAGCAGACTTTCTGAAAAATTTGCCCATCATTACCCCAGAGTTCTGTTAATATCAAATCCGCCGCCGGAAAATCCATAATAATCCGAAGTTCCGCACCATGGACATTTGCTGTATCCTTCTCCTCTCAGGCAGTGAATACCTCCACATGAGCAGGTAGCTAATGCAATAGGATTCGCACAGTGAGGACATGAAGTTCCTCCGTCCAGTTCTTCTATATTGATTTTAAGCTGTGTTTTCTGATTGGAGGAAAGCCTGTAGTAGGCTTTTTCATCAATTTTATACGCTCCGTCAAGCCTGTAGTATCTTGTAGCCATTCCCGGAATACTTGATTCTGCAAATGCTTTTTTAAACTTCATCAGATAAAGTTTTTCCGTTTCCTGGCATTTTCCGTTCAATACTACAAAATTATTATCCGGGAATCTCTGTTCCATTTCAGGATCTACTTTTTCAAGAATCATGGAATCGATTTTAGACAAATTAATTCCTTCTTTTTTAGCTTCTGTTACACTCTGGCTGGTAGTTTTAATAGAATCTGTTACCCATTTGAAAAACTCTTTGTAAGAATTTTCATCGGAATTATTGAACAGTAAAACATTATCTGCCAGAGAACCGAGAAGTTTGTAATTGGTATTTTCCCCAATAGATACGGCAATCGTATTGGATTTCCCGTTGTATTTATTGTTCCATCTTTCAATGGCTTTGGTAGCATCATCAGTAGGAACTCCGTCTGTAAAAAGAAAGACGATAGGTTTCCAGTCGCCTTTTCTTTCATACGTTGTTTTCACAATATCCCTGTCGATACAATCCATTACTTTGATCAAGCCCTGAGAAAGTGATGTACCGCTTCCAATTGGAATTTTAGGGGGATAAAAACTGATGATATCCTGCATCGGAGTAATCACTTCCGCTTCTCCTGCAAAACCGATTACAGAAATATAAACGGTTTCAAGTGAATAGGGATCTTTTTTTAATTCCCTTATAATATTGGCGATACCTTCCTGTACCTGCTCAATAGGTTCTCCTACCATAGATTCGGAGATGTCTACTAAAAAATAAATAGGCAGTCTTCTCATTGTGTAAAGACAGTTTTTTAAATAATAATATTAAGTTCCGATGGTGGTGGAGGTAATATGAGATTTTCTCCGGTATTCTGTGATTGCCCTCCCTGTGTAATAGAAGAACTCACCCATTTGAAAAAAGAAGAAAGTGTAATAGCGTCCGTAGTATCCAGCTTCACGACATGATCGGTCAGTTCTTTGAGAAACTGTTCATCTGCTTTCGGGCCTGCAGCACATCCTACGATGGCACCAAATTCCAGTCCCCTGATCACCGGAATCATCTGTCTGTATTTCTGAATATCTGAAGGTTTTCCATCTGTAAATATAAATAACAGTGGCTGCCAGTCTCCCTTTGTATCGGCAGATTCTTTGATTATTTCCTTCTGCACCAATTCCGAAACCATTTCCAGCGCTGCTCCAGTATGCGTTGGACCGCTATCCGGACAGGTTATTTCCATGGGATAAAAACTTACCAGATCTGTTAATGGGATGATATTTTTAACTTCTCTGTCGAAGGTAATGACACTCAAATGCAGGCTGTCCATCGCCTGCGGATCTGCACGAAGCATACTGATAAGGCCGTTAAAACCATTGTTCAGCGCCTGAATAGGTTCTCCGTTCATAGATCCCGAAGTATCTAATAAAAAATAAGCTAATAATCTCCTGCTCATTATAGACAAATATTAATTCTGAAGCCGGCGGAGGAAGTCGGAGACTTCCAAGCCGGCTTTTGTGTGAGTTGAAAAAATTGAAAATCTAGTTGGAATACGCGTATTGCTGTCTCAGAATATCAATAAAGTTATCTGTATGATGCGGCTCTCCAACAGCACGGAATTTCCAGTCTCCGTTATGACGATATGCTTCTGCAAAAACCATTGCACACATTCCGTTCATACTTGAATCACCGGAAAGGCTGTATTTCGTAATTTCTTTTCCTGTAGCATCTACCGCACGGATAAATGCATTTTCAATCATTCCGAAGTGCTGGTTATTGGTTCTTCCCTGATAAATGGTAACCAGAAATACAATTTTCTGGTAACTCTGATCCAGCTGATCCAGTTTTACGATGATTTGTTCATCATCTCCATCTCCTGCTCCCGTTCTGTTGTCTCCGGTAAGCCATACATTCCCGCTTGGATGCTGCATGGAATTGAAGAATACCACATCTCCCTGATAAAGCCCCATCTGTCTTCCGTCATTGGTTTGCACCGTTCTTCCAAGATTAGCTACTTTTCCGTTGCCATCTAAAAGAAATGCTACTGCATCAAGGTCATATTCTGCTTCTTTACTGAAGAGTTTCCCAAAAAATCCGCTGCTTTGTTTTCTTACGTCCCATCCTAAACCGATGGTTACTTTTGAAAGATCATAAACGCTTTCGCCACGGTCATTTTTTCTCAAATCTATCGTTTGTCCTTTCTGTAAATTGATTGCCATAGTTATAGTTTTTTTGTATTTGATGATTTATTTGATGATTTGTCCTTTGTAGTATTTTTCAAGGAAGAAGCCAAGATCTGCTCTGTATCCTATTCCTGAAGCTTCAAATTTCCAGCTTCCGTTTCTTTTATACAGTCTTCCGAACTCTACACCGGTTTCAATAGAAAAGTCTTCATCCAGTTCATATTTTGCAATTTCCTGGTTGGAGTTATTATCTACCACTCTGATATAAGAATTTCTTACCTGTCCGAAATTCTGTCTTCTTCTTTCAAAATCTTCAATGGTTACCACAAAAAGAATCTCTTCCACTCTTGAATCTACTTTATCAAGGTCTATAATAATCGCTTCATCATCATCACCATCGCTGTTTTTACCACTCGGATCATCCCCTGTATGGGTAAGAGCTCCGTCCGGAGAATTCAGGTTATTGTAAAAAACAAAGTATTCTTCGCTTACTAATTTTCTGTCAGAATCAATCATGATTGCAGAAGCATCCAGGTCAAAGTCGTAGCCGGTTCCTTCATTCGGATCCCAGCCTAATCCAATCGTCATTTTAGTTAATCCTATCTCGATCTTTTGTCCTTTCTGGAGATTAATTGCCATAGTGTTTTATATTATGATTATTTTTTGCATTAAGATAGAAGTGATTTATGAACTGACCAAATTTATTGATGAAAAAATGTTCCCTACCGATTAATTTTAAACTCTTTAAGTCACAAAATGGCCATAAAAAAAGGTTCAATTAAAAAATTGAACCTTGTATATTTAAAAATGTGTTGAATTAATTTTCAAATTCTTTATCCGAAACAGCGGCATTTCTTGCTTTTGTCAGCATAGGAATTGAGATTAATCCCATGACCAGCATAATCACAATCTGCAGCGGTAAAGAAATAAAGGAATAGGTAAGCCCCATTTCACCCCCGAAATCTGCACTTTTTCCTACTGAAATGAAAAGAGCCATAAAACCATACTTCATGGCCAGGTTATATGCTCCGATTCCTCCACTGGCAGGGATAATCATCCCTAATGTTCCTACAACAATAATGAAGAAACCGTCTGCAAAGGTAAATGCGGATGTTTCAGGAAGAGCAAAACACACCAGATAAGCGGCCAGATAATAGCAAATCCAGATTCCTAATGTATAAAGAATGAATTTTCCTTTTTCTTTTAATTTAAAGATGGAGGTTATCCCTTGAAAAATACCATCAATAAAGCTGACTATTTTTCCTAAAAACGGAACTTCTGCCAGTTTCTTTTTAAATACAAAAAATATAACTGTTCCTACTACCAGAATAGAAAGCATTAATATTATTTTATTAGGATTAATATCCACTCCTGAATTTTTATAGAATGACAGAATAGCTTCGTATTTAAACAATAATGTCAATCCTAAGAAACCTAGCATACAGATCAGGTCTACAACTCTTTCCAAAATAATGGTTCCGAAAGATTTGTCTACAGGTACTTTTTCCACGCCATATAAAGCGGTTGCTCTTGCCACTTCTCCACTTCTGGGGATGGTAAGATTCATCAGATATCCAAATGATATGGACCAAAGTGCATTGGAATTTGAAATCCTGTGCCCCATTGGCTCCAGCATCAGATTCCAGCGGATCGCTCTGAACCAGTACGCAAGAAGACCAAATACGGAAGCAAACAATACCCAAAGATAATTTGCTTTCGCCAGAGACTTCTGAATGACTTTAAAATCCAGCCCTTTTAAGGCAAGCCATAAAAAAAAGCCTGCAAAAGCAAGCGATATTACTATTGTAAGTATTGATTTTACCGGACTTTTTGATGTTTTCTCCATGTACTATGTAAGAAGATTTGTTTTTTCATCCGGGAAAACGATTTTCGGCTGGAAGTCTTTTGCTTCTTCCGGGGTCATCTGAGCATAGGCAATAATGATGATGATATCATCTTTCTGTACTTTTCTTGCTGCAGGACCATTCAGGCATACTTCTCCTGATTTTCTTTTCCCTTTGATCACGTAGGTATCAAAACGTTCTCCGTTATTCACATTCACGATATAGACTCTTTCTCCCACTACCAGGCCGGCAGCTTCTATAAGATCTTCATCAATCGTTATACTCCCTATATAATTAAGGTCAGAGGCAGTTACTCTCACCCTATGAATCTTAGACTTGAAAACTTCTATTAACATGCTGCAAATTTATTAATAAAAATTAATAAAACAGGCCTTTATTAACATTTTAAAACTCCCACAAACACAGGGATTTAATTTAACAAAACACAAAAAATATAAAAATTAATTATAAATTTAATAATCATATGGTCAAAAAAATTAATTGTTTATATATAATTTAGGATTTAATAAATACGAAAAATAATATCAGCTTTTTGCTAAAGTCAATACACATAAGCATTTGGCATGATTTTAGTGACCTGTAACGTAGATTTTCTGTGAAAAGTGGAATTATCATATTTTAACTGATTTCAGTGAAAAGTAAAAAATTTTCACAAGTTTTAATAAAAAAATTGCACAATTAGAAAATAGTACTATATTTGCTATAATTACGAACTAACTTTAATATTAAAAATTATGAACAAGTCTGAATTAATCGACGCAATCGCAAAAGATGCAGGTATCACTAAAGTTGCAGCAAAAGCTGCTTTAGAGTCTTTTATTGGTAACGTTACAACTACTTTAAAGAAAAAAGATGGAAAAGTTTCTTTAGTAGGTTTCGGTACTTTCTCAGTAGCTGAGAGAGCAGCTAGACAAGGTATTAACCCTGCAACTAAAAAACCGATCAAAATTGCTGCTAAAAAAGTTGCTAAATTCAAAGCTGGAGCAGATTTATCAAATGCAGTTTCAGGTGCTAAGAAAAAATAATCATTCAGATTAAAAAAATTCAAGGGCTGTTTCTAAGAAATAGCCTTTTTTGTTTTCAAACAATAACAGGAAACTTAAACCATTAAGAAGTTTTAAGCTCCTAAAGATGATTATGTTTTGGCTATTATACTTAAAAAATAAGCGGGCTAAAGCCCGCTCCATTGATATTACAAAGTTTATATTTTCAGGATGATGATTTGATATTTCACAAACATCATCACTGGCTTCTACCCCCAGATTCTCTCATTACGGAGCCAGTCTCGAAATCTTCCAGTCAAGGTCCTCAAGTTCATAAATTATCCTGTCATGAAGACGGTTTGGCCTTCCCTGCCAGAATTCTATTTCATAAGGTCTTGCAATATATCCGCCCCAATTGGCGGGTCTTGGTACTTCCGTATTTTCATACTCCTTTTCCAGTTCTTTTAATTTCTCTTCCAGAAACTCTTTGTTTGGGATCACCTGGCTTTGCGGGGAGACCACAGCTCCAAGCTGACTTCCTTTCGGCCTTGAATGAAAATAACCGTCACTAAGGTTTTCTGCCACTTTCTCAAGATCAGCCTTGATGATAATCTGTCTTTCAAGATTAGGCCAGAAAAAATGCAGGCAGGCTTTATGATTGTCTTCTATTGCTTTTCCTTTTCTGCTGTTATAATTGGTATAAAAAATAAACCCTTCATAGGTATATGCTTTAAGAAGCACCATTCTTGTTCTTGGACACCCATCTTCTTCTACTGTAGAAACCGCCATAGCATTAGCTTCTGAGATCATTGGGTTCTCGCTTGCCTCCAAAAACCAGTCTCTAAACTGTTCAATTGGATTTTGTTTTATCTCACTTTCAATAAGTTGGGATTTCTCGTACACTTTTCTTTTGTCGTGCAGGTTTTCCATAAATATTTTTTATTAAATTTGAGTATGAATCACTCATACAAAGGTAAAATATTAATCTCGACACCCGACATTTCCGGTGATATTTTTTCAAGATCAGTAGTATTGGTTATTGAACATAATGAAAGTGGTGCATTTGGTTTGATATTGAATAAAAAGAACAGCCAGATGAGTAGCAAATTCAAAGATTTTTTTGACTTTAAAATTGAGGTATATGATGGAGGACCTGTAGAAAATGACAAGGTATTCTTCATTGTAAAAGGCAAAAGAGTTACAGAAATTTATACAGACATTACTGATGAATACTACCTTACAGAAGATATTGAGCGGATCATTAATGCGGTTTTAAGCGGTGAACTTGATATTGAACACATTAAAATATTTTCGGGATACTCTGGCTGGTCTCCTAATCAGCTGGATACGGAGGTTCAAAGGAAAATGTGGACGGTTGTGGATGTCTATAATCTTGATTATACCCTTCCCAATGATCAGACACTCTGGAAGTCTATTATGCAGAATCTTGGAGGGGAATTTCTTCTCTGGGCCAATTCACCTGAAGACATATCCCTAAATTAAATGTATATTTTTCATATTATTCCGAAAATTAACAAACTTTAAGATTCTATTAACCAATTTTAAAGAAATTTTTTCCGTTCTTTGGAAAACCAAAATCACTGATATGAAAGGTATTACCCTACTTGCTTTATCAATAGTTTCTACAGCGTTTTTATCATTTACTCCTACCAATAAAAAATATATTGTCATTGATGCCGGACATGGCGGAAATGATTTTGGGGCTGTTTATGGTGAAATTCTGGAAAAAAATATTTCATTAAGCATTGCTAAGGAAATTCGGAAAATCAATGAAAACCAGGATAAATATGAAATTATTCTAACAAGGGATTCAGACAGTTCTCCTACCCTTACTGAAAGAACAGATCTGATCAATAGGCTGAACCCTGAAATGGTCCTTTCCCTTCACGTTAACAGTTCTCCGCAAAAAGAAAGATCTGACAACGGATTTGAAGTTTACGTTCAGAATTCTGACGTTTCAAAGGAACTGGCCGGAAAAATCTACAAGAAATTCAATGCCTGTAAAATTGAGGAGCGTAATCTTCACATGCTAAGAGAGACCAAAGCACCTGCTGTATTGGTAGAGCTTGGCTTCATTAATAATTCCGACAACAGGAATTATATTACCAGTGAAAAGGGGCAGAAAGAAATCGCACAGAAATTTGTTGAGATTATCAACGAATATTAAATAAAGAAACAATTTCTGATTTACTCAGAATAAAACCCGGTAAAGGACTTCTGGAACTTTGTTGTTTACCGGGTTTGTCAATTTCTATTGATTAAAACTTTGTTTCCAGCTTTCTACCAGCTCGGAGAAGCGGGTCGTTTCAAAAGTTTTGTTTCTTATCTTACCTACAGAAAATATACCTTTCTCATCAGAAATCATTAAAATTTCTTCAGCCTTCTGGGATTCAAAAGCGATAATCTCGTGTTCCTGAATATCAGCAAGGTTATTTTTGTGTAAAAAAGTAACAAAGTTTTCCATCAGAGGAGAAATGTAAGCTCCTTCTGTCTGCTTTGGTACTTTGATAACGTCGCCCTCTAAAAAGAGAAGATTTCCGGCTGTGGTACGCGCTATTCTTTTGTTTGGATTCAGAAGAATCACATCGTCAAGGTCATTTTCCTGGGCATAAATTACCCCGTAGATATTTTCCGGACAGTGAACTCTGATGTTGCTTAAAAGGTTATTATTAACGTTGATTTCTTTAATCAAATCCAATTCAAGAGGTCTCTGATGAACAGCAAGTACATCCGCTATTTCCGTCACTTCGTAAAAATAGGAAACAGAAGATTTCGCTAGTGTTACTCCATCATCATTTCTGAACACCTGAAAATTGATAATTCCATTTTCTACTCCTTTACTTTCAATAATTTCTTTTTGAAAAAGAGTCTGGAAAAGCTCCAGGGTGTACGTCAAAGGAATATTAAGTCTCATCTTTCTCATGGAAGCCATCAGAAAAAAATAGCACTCTTCGTCCATGATCAATCTACCATTTCTTACAAAGAAAGAAACTTTTACTGAGTCTCCCCAAAGAAAAGCTCTGTTCTTTACATTTAACTCGTCTGATGTAAAATATTGATTTTCCAATTTTTGATGTAATTTATTTACAAAAAAATAATGAACGATAAATCGTTCATCAGTTTTATCATTTCCTATAGCCCGGGATTATGCCGCACCTAGTTTTATTCTAAGGTTTTCGATAAGATTTTCCCAATACATTGCATTTTCCTCTTCATCACCTTCTTCACAGAAATCTGTAATATTTAAAGCAAGGTCTTCTGTAATATCATCAATTGTGATAGTCATTTCAAAGAAATTTTTTGTTCCTTCATCTTCTTCCCATCTGAAACGCACGAAACCTTCAGGCTTATATCTGATCAAAGTGGCCTTCTCAGCAGGACCTCCACCCCAGCTAAAAAAGAAATCATCGCCTTTCTCTGTTACCTCATCCGCAAACCATTCAGACAATCCCTCTGCAGTTGCCAGATATTCATATAAAATCTCTGATAAACAGTGCATTGGAAATTCGTAATGGACTTTATGTTTCGCCATATAATCTTTGTTTTATCGTCCCGCAATATATAAATTAATTTTTTTATTACGCAAAAAAACAATTACTTTTTTATAGAATCTGCATGATATTTATCACGGGATTTGAATAACTGCGGTGTTATGTTTTAAAGCTAAAAATTACCATGCAAAAAATAAAAAAATCTCTCATTTACAGAGAGATTTTATTTTTAATTTTCATTCAGTATATCAAGAATAATCTGGCATCCTTCTCTGATTTCGTCCAGAGATAATGTAAGAGGCGGAGATATTCTCAGGTATTCATTTCTGTACAGCTGCCAGAAAACAATAAGCCCTCTTTCCATACATTTTTTAGCTACTTCCAGCGTGTATTCAGGAGTTCCTAAGTTTACGGCAAGCATCAAGCCTTTACCATTGATATTTTTGATTTTAGGGTGAACCAAAAGTTCCCTGAACAACTTCTCTTTTTCCTCTACTTCGTTCATTAAACCGCTTTCCAGAACTTCTTTTAATGTGGCATAACTTGCCGCTGCAATTAATGGATTTCCTCCAAAAGTAGTAATGTGGCCCAATTTAGGCGAATGTGAAAGGGTTTCCATGATTTCTCTGGAGCTCATAAAAGCTCCTACAGGAACTCCGCCTCCCATTCCTTTTCCCATGACAAGAATATCCGGCACAATTCCGAAGTGTTCAAAAGAGAATAACTTCCCTGTTCTTCCAAATCCCGGCTGTATTTCATCCAAAATTAAAAGCGCTCCTACTTCTTCACATCTTTTCTTGAGCTTGATCAGGTAGTCGTTATCAGAAACAAGAAACCCTGCTGCTCCCTGAATGGTTTCAAGGATAACACAAGCAGTCTTCTCCGTGATTTTACCGAAGTCTTTTTCATTGTTAAATTCAATAAAAGAAACCATTGGTAATAAAGGACGGAATTCTCTCTTGTGCGTTTCATTTCCGGAAACACTTAAAGCTCCGTGAGTATTTCCGTGGTAAGAATTTTTAAAGGAAACAATTTCTTCTCTTCCGGTATATCTTTTGGCCAGTTTTAAGCTTCCGTCAATGGCTTCTGCACCACTATTTACAAGGTAAGTAACTTCCAGTGGATCCGGAGTAGCTTCTGCAAGCAGTCTGCATAATGCAACAGGTTTTTCCTGCGCATATTCTCCGTAAACCATTACGTGAAGATATTTATCGGTCTGTTCTTTAATGGCATCCACTATTTTAGGATGTGAATGTCCCAGCGTATTGGCAGAAACTCCTGCTACAAAGTCAAGATATTTCTTTCCATCTGTACCGTAAATATAACTTCCTACTGCTTTTTCCACTTCAAAACCAGCAGCAAACTTGGTGGTTTGAGCCTGATATGTAAAAAAATCTTTATGCATTTCCATTGTCTACAAAAATTTCAGCAAAGCTATAAAAGATTCATTAAACGCTGAAATTAATCCACAAAAAAGACCAGTGAGTTACTGGTCTTTTCTATTATTTTCTGGTACGTTTGGGCTTTTTAGCTTCCTCTTTCGCTTTTTCGTCATCTATGGCTTTCTGAGCTTTATTGAAAAGCTCATTATCTGCTGTATATTGTATTTCTTCGTTATTCGGACTGTCTACAAGGATGTCCTGCCATTTCCGGATCCTGTCTTTGGTATTCCAGTTAAAATCCGGGAATTTTCTTTTCGAAGGTTCTATCATACTCATCGGATAGGTATCGGAAGCAGCTCCGATACTGCAGGAAATAATCTGAAGTGCTCTTTCTTCAAACAACGCTCCGATAATTCCGCAGGTAGACAATGTAATTCCTATTCTTTCCGGTTTTTTGGTTTCCTGATCGGTATCATCAACATAGACGATAGACTGAGCATTTCCAACAACTCTTGCTTCTTTAATAGCATTTTTCTCGTAGTAAACCGTCATGAATTTTCCTTTTACCTGATTGAACTCATCTTTCAGCGTAAGTGAGTCTACTTTACTGATGGCAAAGGCATTTCCTATTACTTTTAAGGAATCAATATCTTCTGTCTTCGTATTGAAATAAGCTTCCACTTTATCTCCGGTAACCTGTTTTTCACCGCTCCATAGAATCGGGTTGGTATACATATGCATAATTCCGTCTGTTTCATTGAAGGCAATGGAATCTGCCCTTCCCTGTGCATTGGATTTATAAACACGGGCTTTCTTATAAGCTCTTATAAAGCTTTTCTTGACTTTGATATCCAACGTATCCGGTCTTTGATAAGAGATAATTTTTTCTGCGGCAAAATAGATAGAGTCTTTTTCCATTGCTTTTACAGCATAAGGATTTTTCGTCATCATTGCGGAGTCTTTTTTCTCAAAAATTTCCCCGTAACCTCCTTTTATAAATCTTTTTTCTTTAGGATCATCAAGGGTTACATTGCCCGTTGCTTTGCCAAACCCTGAGATCTGATTATAATACATATCATCACCGGTAAGGATTTTCTCATTATAAAAGATCCTGGAATTTTTGGTTAGAAAAGCTTCCTTGGAATCCATTTTATACGTCCCTTTTTCGGTATAGATTCTGTTTCTTGGATTCGTTTTGCTGGTAATGGTTGTAGGACCTAGAAAATCAGCAATTTTTGTATTCTGATTCTGCTTGATATTTGGTCCTTCTATTGTATATTGAGGTGTTTCAATCTTTACATTTCCGGTAAGATCCACTACTCTTGTATTAAGAAAATAAGTTCCTACTTTGGCATAGGTAACATTCTGACCATCAGAGATCGTGCCCCCTGTATTAAAATAAGCCTGATTGGCCAGCCTGTCATAGTACAGGATATCTGTTTTTATGGTTTGTTTAGGATCCGTTAGGACTACATTTTTCCTGGCAACACCTTTCTGGGTATTGGCATCATATTCCATCTCACCTGCCGTGATTACAGACCCGTCTGTATTTTGAAGCCTTGTATTGCCTATTGCTTTTACAAAGTTCTCTTCATTGTACAGGATTACTTCATCCGCAGTTAGAATAGATCCCTGGTGTTCAATCTTAACATTTCCTGTAAAATATTGATTCCCGTCATATTTGTCAGGGCTTTTCTTGATCTCGTCGGCATTAATAATCTTTATTTTATCTTCAGGTCTCACCTGTTTAGGCTGAGCTGGTGAAGGAGCCTGCAAATAAGGATCTCTCTTCACAGGTGTTTTATCCTGCGCAAAATTGAGCGTAGAAATAAAGAGTAACAGAAAAAGGGCTATTCTCATTAATTAATCATTCTTAGTGCCATAGAAATACAGCGAATGAGAATCAATTTTTACGCCAAATGCTTCTTCAATGGCTTCTTTGATTCCTTGGATTCTTGGGTCACAGAATTCAATAATTTCTTCAATTTCTTTATCAGAGTCTTTTTTGTAGATCACCAGGTGGTCATGCTGTTTATCAAAATAAGACTTTTCATAAGACGAAGAAGTCAATGTCTTTTCTCCGAACTGATGCTTACGGATTAAGCCCGCATCAAGGAAAATTTCAATCGTGTTGTAAATGGTTGCTTTGGAAACATGATATTTTTTCTGCATCATCAGAAGATACAGATCATCAACATTAAAGTGATGATCCATATTATAAATCTCTTCCAATATCGTATATCTTTCAGGTGTGTTTCTGAACCCCTTTTCCAATAAGTAGTTTCTCAAAACATCCTTGATCAAAGCAATATTTTTTTCTTTTTGTACTGTATCCATTAAAAAAATTATCTACAAATTTATTGAATTTTATTTAAATAGATAGCATGGTTAAATACGAGTGACTACGAGTTGTGACGGAAATAGCCGGACTGCTCGATCTTATTGTCATAAACTGTTAATTCTGTGATGGGTGCAGATTCTACTTCAACGTTATGAGAAGATACTCCCCAGGCCTTAAAATCATCACTTCCGATATACTTCACAAAGTTGTAAATATTAAGTGTAATCTTCTGTTTAACAGTTAAAAGGATATCGTTGATATAGGTGTTATCTATGATCACATATTTAAGATCCGGTGGTATATCATGAGCTCTTAAAGATGGATGGCTGCTTCTTGATGGAATAGTTCCGTCTGCCATTAAGTCTTTAAGAACCATATTGAAATAATCGTTGATTCTCCGGTCTACTTTAAATCCTAAAAGGAAGTTGATTTTATATACTGTTCCGGGAAGAATTTCATCTACTGTATATCTGAAAGTGTATGGATCTTCCTGGTTTACGATGCTCAGGATAAAGTAATGATCTGCTCTTTTCGGCTGTTTTTTGATGATGGAATAGATAATTTTTGATTCCACTTCATCATTTCTTTTTGCTCTGCTCAGATAGGCCAGATTGGTAGCATATTTCGGAATGGTTTCGTCCAGTTTCATGTCTTTAAGAATAGACACATATTTTTCTATTTTCACAAACTGGATAAATCTTGTTTTAATCAATCTTCCGTTATACCATGCATACATAGAAATTCCGATAGAACCAGCTAATACAACAGTGATCCATCCACCTTCCATGAATTTGATGATATTCGCACTGAAGAAACCTAATTCTATTGCCATATAAACCATTGCGAAAACCAGAATCAGGACTTTGCTTACTCTGTGTTTCAGCAGCCAGAAGACCAGCAAAACGGTTGTCATCAGCATGGTCACCGTAATGGAAAGTCCATAAGCAGCTTCCATTTTTCCTGACTCTCTGAAGTGAAGAACCACAATGATACACAGGATAAGAAGTCCCCAGTTGATTCTTGGAATATACATCTGTCCTTTTACTCCGGAAGGATAATCAATTTTCTGATTCGGCCAAAGGTTAAGAGACATTGCTTCCGAGAATATGGTGAAAGAACCTGTAATCAATGCCTGGCTGGCAATAATTGCGGCGGCAGTGGCTAAAATTACTCCCGGGATGATCATCCATTCCTGCATAATTCCAAAGAACGGGTTTACTACAGAAAATCCTGGTTTATTATGATTGGTCAAAAGCCACGCTCCCTGCCCAAGGTAGTTTAGGATAAGCATAATCTTAACGAATGCCCAGCTTATTCTGATGTTTTTAGCGCCACAGTGTCCTAAATCGGAATACAATGCTTCTGCTCCGGTTGTACAAAGGAAAACAGCTCCTAAAATAACAATAGCACTCGGAGAGTTGGCAATAAGCTTGTAAGCATAGTAAGGATTGAAAGATCTTAAAATCTCAAAATTTTCACTTAGGTGCATTACTCCCAGGCCTCCCAATACCAGAAACCAAACCACCATTATAGGACCAAAAAACTTCCCGATAAAGCTGGTCCCGAATTGCTGCACCACAAAAATGGCAATCAGAATTCCAATGGTAATAGGCACAACAGGGGTGTGCGGATTATAGATTTCAAGACCTTCAATAGCTGACATTACTGTCAGTGAAGGGGTGATTACTCCGTCTGCAATAAGCGCCGCAGCACCAATGATTGCTATGAGGTACAACCATCCTTTCTTAAGGTTTCTTACTAATGAAAACAATGCAAGAATACCACCCTCACCTTTGTTATCTGCTCTCAAAGCAATGATCACATATTTGATTGTGGTCTGCAGGGTAAGAGTCCAGATAATACAGGAAAGAGCTCCTTCTATGTACTCATTGAAAGGCATATTGCTTCCCTCGGACCTTGCATTCACAATTGCTTTCATTACGTAAAGCGGAGAGGTACCAATATCTCCAAAAACAATTCCTAGAGACACTAAAACTCCCATGAAGGAAAGTTTCTTTATGTCGAAGTGGTAACCATCTTCTGTAACTTCTGCCATATCAGCTTAATTTATTTTAAAGGCGCAAATTTATACTAATTTTATGACGTCAAGAATTTTTCTTCATAAATATAATAAATGAAAAAACTTCCTTTCGGAAGTTTTTCTCTATAACTATTTTACGTACATCGCTTTTTTAATTTCCTCTTTCACTTTTTCAAGTTTAGGGAACCACTCTGCAAATAATGCAGCAGAATAAGGTGCAGGTGCATCAGGAGTAGTAATTCTCTTGATAGGAGCATCTAAATAATCAAATGCTTTTTGCTGTACCATATAAGTAATTTCTGAAGAGACGGAACCAAATGGCCAGGCTTCTTCTAAAATAACAAGTCTGTTTGTTTTCTTTACAGATTCTAAAATTGTATCAAAATCAAGAGGACGAACTGTTCTAAGGTCAATAACTTCTACAGAAATTCCTTCTTTAGCCATATCTTCTGCAGCCTGTAAAGCCAGCTTCATGATTTTTCCGAAAGAAACCAAAGTAACGTCTGTACCCTGTCTCTTGATATCTGCTTTTCCTATTGGTAAGTAATATTCTTCTTCAGGAATTTCCATTTTATCTCCATACATCTGCTCGGATTCCATGAAAATAACAGGGTCATTATCCTGGATTGCCGTTTTCAATAATCCTTTTGCATCGTATGGGTTAGAAGGTACTACCACTTTAAGTCCCGGACAGTTGGCAAACCAGCCTTCGAAAGCCTGAGAGTGAGTTGCTCCTAATTGTCCTGCAGAAGCAGTAGGTCCACGGAAAACGATTGGGCAATTCCACTGTCCTCCACTCATCTGACGGATTTTCGCCGCATTATTGATAATCTGATCAATTCCTACCAATGAGAAATTGAATGTCATAAATTCTACAATGGGTCTGTTACCATTCATTGCTGCTCCCACAGAGATTCCAGTAAATCCAAGTTCTGCAATCGGTGTATCAATTACTCTTTTCGGACCAAATTCATCCAGCATTCCTTTTGAAGCTTTATATGCACCATTATATTCTGCAACTTCCTCCCCCATCAGATAGATGGATTCGTCTTTACGCATTTCCTCGCTCATTGCCTGTGCAATTACCTCACGAAAAGTATATTCTGCCATATTTTCTTGAAAAATTTAGACTACAAAAGTAGTGTTTTTTTATTATACACATCATAAAAAGGCGTTTCATTTGAATGGAAAATTTTAATGCTTAATTTTATTTATAACGGCTTTTCTTCGTAATAGCTCTCTTATCTGCAGTTTTTCTGAAGCCTCCAAAAAAAATTCCCGATATTTCTTTTATATAAAAAAATGACACCTTAATTCTGAGGTGTCATCTAAAATTCTATTTAAACTTATATTAATTAGCTTTCTCCCAAACCTGGGTTCTTCCTAATAAAGATAATCCTAAGTAACCTCTTACATTCAGTTTATCACCAGTTCTTGTAATGGTACATTTGTATGTTTTTCCTGTTTTAGGATCCGTAATAGTTCCTCCTGTGAACTCATCACCGTCTTTTTTCAATCCTCTGATGATTTCCAATCCTAAAATTGGTTTTCCCTTTCTGTCATCCTTACAAGCTGTACAGTTAGGATCAGAAGGCTTTATCAATAACTGAGAAACTTTCCCGTAATATTTCCCATCAGATTTTTTATATACCTCCACAATAGATTTCGCCTGTTTTGTCTCATCATCTATCGTTTTCCACTTACCTTCGATCTGTGCAAACGTAAGCACACTGAACAGCGAAAGCACGAATGTTAACAATAATTTTTTCATATTTCTTATAGTTTTAATTTTAATACAATATTCTTATCTACGTATTGATAAAAATATAAATTAATTTTCAACAAACAAAAACTTTTATTATACAAAGCATAAAGAGCTAAAGAAAAACAAGAATGTCAATCAAAAATCGATTATTTATCCTTAGTAAAGCTTCCTGTTAATTACCCTGTCCATATAATCCTGATACCAGGCCTTTGCCGTTTTCTTCCCTTGCTCTACTTCAGGATTTTTAACTTCATTCATAAGATTTTTTTCAAGGCTCAGATCAGATTGAGCATACACTCCGATGATTTCTTTTCCATCAAAGCGGTAAATATAATTTCCGATCATGAACTGATCCGTACTTCCATCTGAGTTGACTACTATGAAAGGATATTTTTTATCACTCACCAAACTTCTACCCCAGCTTCTGATAGGTTTGTTATACCCGATAAGATCAGCCAGTGTAGGATAAATATCAGCCTGCTGTGCAATTTCCTGGCTGACTCCTTTTAACTGATAGGCAGGATTCGGAGAATAGAAGACCAATGGAACTGCATAGCGGTTCATCGCTCTCTCATATTCAGGATAATAGACCTGATTGGTATGATCTCCCGTGAAAACAAAGATTGTATTATTGTACCAGGGCTGTTTTTTAGCCGTCTCAAAATATTGTTTGATTGCATAATCTGTATACTGCATCGGCTCGTGGATTTCTATTTTTCCCTTTCTAAATTTCCCGTTATATTTTTCAGGGATTTTAAAAGGGTGATGTGATGATGCTGTAAATACGGTGGCCATAAAAGGCTGTTTCTTTCCTACATTCTTAGCAAAATACTGAAGGAAAGGTTCATCCCAGATCGCCCACATTCCATCAAAATCCTCATCATGATTGTATTCTGTTTTTCCGAAATAATGTTTAAATCCTAAGATATTCCCGAATCCAAGGAATCCCATAGAACCATTAGGGGCACCATGATAAAAAGAAGTATCATAGCCAAGGTCATTACACACGGAAACAATAGACTGAATTTTCTGATTGGAATACGGAGATCCTGTAAATGCGTCGGTAAGACTCGGAATTCCGGCCAATACGCTGCTCATCCCATGAATAGACTGTCTTCCGTTTGCAAAAGTATTTGGGAAAATAAGACTTTGATTAGCTAAACTATCCATAAACGGAGTATAAGAAACGTAGTCTTTAATATTTTTGTCTTTATTGAAGGCTCCAGAATACTCTCTTCCGAAAGATTCTACAATGAAAATAACAATATTGGGACGGTTCTCCACTTTCCTGTCGTATACTTTATAGGGCTGAACATTTTCTTCGATAAACTTTTCATCTACAAAATGAACTTCCTTGAAATTATTGGTATTTAAAGTCCTGAAAAAGGAAAATGTACTATTGAGCACCATATTTCCCTGCAGCGGATTGGTTACAAAACGGGTTGCATCCACCATATTGATCGGTCTTGTACTGTGTTTAAAATCTCCTCGGATTCCTCCCACAACCAGCACCGCTGTAATACACAGCGTAAGAATGGAAGTGATAAAGTAAGGAAGTAGTTTCAAAGGTTTCACATCATCCACTTTCACCCTTTTGTAAAGGAAAACCCATAAAATCATCAGCACGACGTACCAAATCAGCACAAAAGGATGTTCACCAATAGAGATCATCAGTGTTTTGGAAACATTAGACTCATGTTCTGCCACCTGAAATACTGCTGAAGTAAGCCTTGCCTGAGAAAATTTATAGTAAATAAAATCTCCGAAATTCATCGCATACGCAATCCCGTTGGTAATGAAATACAGCCAGAAAAGAATCTTCTGAAAAACTTTCTTTGTATTGATCATCAAAGGCAATAAACTAAGGAGTATAAATAAGGCATTGACATATAAAATAGCTGTGGTATCGAAGGCTGTACCATGGAAAGCCAGCTTTATATATTCTGAAATGGAATCAACTTTAATCAGATCTTTATTAAAGTACCAGAATAAAAGTCTGGCAATCTGATAAAAAACATAGGCTAAAAAAATTCTGTAAACCAGTGCCAGAACTTCCTGTTTTCTAAATCCTTTTAAAAATTTCATGGGACAAATTTACATCAAAATCACTGTAATGCATTTTTTAGTTCATATTATTTTGAGTTAGAATTTCTAAAAACTGTAATTTTGTGCTTATGGATTTTATAAAGAATAATCTGGCCAATGCCTTAACCCTCGCTAATTTATTTGCAGGCTCTATTGGGGCAATACATCTAATATTAGGAGATTATCAGACAACAGCTATCTGTCTTATTCTCTCCTCGGTTTTTGATTTTTTTGACGGCTTTGTAGCCAGAGCTTTAAAATCAAATTCCAATCTTGGGCTTCAGCTGGACTCGCTTGCAGATATGGTAAGCTTTGGGGTAATCCCCGGACTTACGATGTATAAAGCACTTGAACCTTTTGGTGCAGAACTGCTTGGCATGCATTTTCCGTTTGAGATCAAATATCTGGGACTCATTGTCACTGTATTTTCCTGCCTGAGGCTTGCTATTTTTAATCTTGATGAAGAGCAGCGTTATTATTTCAAAGGATTGAATACACCAACCAATACCGTTTTGCTGTTCGGTCTTTATTATGCCTTTAAAGAAACCGGATCTTTCAGCTTTTTATTTGATAATGAATTGTTACTGGTTCTGCTTACTCTTCTTACTTCATGGCTTCTGATCAGCCCGATCAAGATGATGGCAATGAAATTCAAATCCAAACAGTTAAAAGATAACTATCCAAAAGTCTTACTATTAGTGGGAGGAATTGCTATTCTTGCCCTGTTCCAGACTGTGGGAATCCCGATGCTTGTTTTGTATTATATATTAGTATCAATAATATTCCAAAAACAATTAAATTAATCTGTACAATTGATGGGGAATGCTATATCCTCATTTCAAATTATCAAATTAACACATTTTCAAATAGAAAAAATGAATTTAAAACTCCATAAACCACTTTGTATTTTTGACCTGGAAACTACAGGAACCAATATCGGAAAAGACAGAATTGTTGAAATCTGTATTTTAAAAGTAAACCCGGATGCTTCCAGAGAAAGCAAAACATGGCGTGTAAACCCGGAAATGCCTATCCCTAAAGAAAGCAGCGAAATTCACGGCATTTATGATGAAGATGTAAAAGATGCTCCTACTTTCAGAGATATTGCTTCTAAAATTATGGAAATGATTACCGGAAGTGATTTGGGAGGATTTAATTCCAACCGATTTGATGTTCCGCTTTTGGCAGAAGAGCTTTTAAGAGTAGGAATGGATTTTGATCTGAGTAAATTCAGACTGGTAGATGCACAGACTATTTTCCATAAAAAAGAACCCAGGAATTTAGGAGCAGCTTACCAGTTCTACTGTGGAAAAACACTGGAAAACGCCCATTCTGCAGAGGCTGATGTAATGGCGACATTTGAAGTTCTTGACGCTCAGGTTGGAAAATATGACGATATTCCCAATGAAATAGCACCTTTAAGTGAATTTACATTCCACAATAAGAATGCGGATCTTGCCGGATTCATAGGATATAATGAAAAAATGGAAGAGATTTTCAACTTTGGAAAATATAAAGGACAGGGAGTGAAAGCAGTATTCCAAAAAGATTTAGGATATTTCGGATGGCTTCAGAATGCCGATTTTCCGTTGTATACCAAAAAAGTTTTTACAAAGATTCAACTATCAAGCAGATTTTAAAAATGTCAGAACTTGTTCGTTTTAAATTTTATGAGACCGCCCTTGAAGCTAACAGGGATAAGCAGATACTGGCTGAAAACGGTATCAACAGTTTCATTGCAAATGAGCAGCTTATCCAGTCGGATTGGCTTCTTTCACAGGCAGTAGGTGGTATACAGCTTCAGGTTTTTGAAGAAGATGTAGAAAAGGCCAGGCAGATTCTACAGGATTACAAAGACAATGAACAGTATTCATTGGAAGTAGAACATACTATTTCTGATCCTGAATTTGATTTTGTATGCCCAAAATGTGGTTCCAATCATATTTACAGGGATGACAGTGCCACGAGTTTCTTCGGCATTTCCTTTCTGACGAGCCATAAATTCAAATGCTATTATTGCGGGAATGAATTTAGTCATTAAGTTTAAAACTCAGTTTAAATATATTAAATTGTTTTTTAGAAAAGTAAAAAACAATTTAATATACAAAATTAACAGTAAGAAAAACTGAGATGATTAATAAATTCTGAAAAATTATACTAAATCATATTCTAACAATTTACCATTTTAACAACATACAACTATCTATAGTTTTAATATTATTATATCATGTTTAGAAAGAACACTTAAAAATTTATAGGTTTTTCTATTAAAAAATTCAAGCCTTTAGCTGTAAGTCTTATTAAATGTACTACTATGAATATCTTTGAAATTACTTCGCATCAAATGTTATTATTTTTTAAAAAAAATCGCATTAAACATGAAAGAAAAAATAAATAAATATGAAATTTTATTTACTAAATATTCAACATTATTAATTTTAATAAGACATATTGGCTCATTAATAATCAATTGGATATTTGGAGAATATTTATATCTATACATGGATATTTTCATACTTTGTACTATTACTCCAGCTTATATTTTAATTTTTCATGTTTCAACTTTTAATTTTTTGAAATTAGGATCTATAACAAGCATATACTATTTAATTTTAATGATATTATATTCTTCTATAGGGTACTCACAAAATTTGATAATTATATTATTATATATTTTTCTATTTCCTTTAGGATTTTTGTTTTTTTTTAATTTTAAAAAAACTTTTATTTTATCTTTTTCAATACTTTTAATATTTCCCCTCAGCTATCTGATTAAGATTTATTTTAAATTGGAAGTTATTTCAGAACAATATCAAACTCTATTTAATATTTACACAACTATTTTTTCATTAGTTTTATTTTTCACTTACTTATATTATTTTATTCAAACAAATAAGCTAAAATACGTTTATAAATATACTTTAAATAATGAAATTCATATTGATGAATTTTATTTAATAAAACCTCATATTTATAGCTTTTCATCTAATTCTACTGAGTTTACAAATGAAAGTATATATGATGATCAGTCACTTTATAAATTACTATTTGACAGAATAGAAAACTATATGCAGGTATATCAGCCCTGGAAATCATCAACTTATAATCTTAATCAATTAGCAAAAGATTTAAATTCGAATCATCAATATGTTTCCTTTGCAATAAATAAGTATACTGAAAATAATTTCAAAACTTACTTAAATAATTACAGATTAAAAGCTTTTATTGATGTAGCAAAAGATAAAAATGAACAAGGCCTTTTTTCTGTAAAAGAAATTTATCTTACTGTTGGCTTTGATAATCAAGCTACATTTAATCGTGTTTTTAAAAATAAATATTCTTTAACTCCCCAAGAATACTTAAATGATCTTAAAAATAATAACGTTTAGCTTCTTACAATTATTAAAAGGTGAAAAATCCACTAATCAAATACCTAAAAACTTAACCTTTCAAAAATTCTTAATAACATGATTAATCTCTTCTTTTTGATTATTTAAAAAATCAAAAAATTCTTCTTGTGTAAACTTCACTAAAAATGTATCCATTTGAACGGTATTTAATATAAACCAATATTTTTTCAAAAAAAATCCGGAAAAACTTAAGGTTTTCCCGGATCAAATATTAAATAATCATATTGATTTATAAAAAATCATAATTTAACTTAGTATACAAAAGGATAGAATGTTGCTAGTCCCCACCACTGCGCAGTATTATTTCTAACTCTTATTTTGCTAGTTGAAATGGTATTGCTTAATACATAAGTTGTTATACTATTTTGAGTTACCGTAGGTACTGCAGCTATCCCTACCCAAGATGATCCGTTCCAGTATTCGAACTGTAGTCCTGCTACATTTGCATAAGCAGAAACCCACTGTGCATTTCCTGCCCAACAAGTAACCGGGCCAGCTGATACAGCAATCTTTTTAACAACTTTTGCAGTCCCAAAATTGATCTCAATAAATTGATCTGCTGCAGTATTTGGGGAAGCCCAACCTGTTGTGTAACTACTATCTGTCATACTAGCCTGTGTAGCAGGACAGGTGTTTCCATATCCTGAACTTGAGGCAGAATAAGTACCCGTTTTGAATTCCGTAGGATTACCTAACGTTACCTCACATGATGAGCCAATTAAACTGATTGGAAAAGTTTCTTCTTTATAAGAATTACCTGTATAGGTTCCTGATACGTTATAAACGATAGATCCTGATCCGTTCACCATATTTCCGGCAGCTCTTGTTAAAGTAAGTCCACTTTTTGAAACCACTTCTGCATTATATGAAGAAGCAAGAGTAGCAGTATAGTTAACGGTTACCGTTCCCGTATATGACTGCCCATTAATTAAAGTATTGCTGGGAGAAAGAGAAACTACAGCCGCTTCACAATCCAATACAGGAGGAGTTACCTTTGAGTCCCAATATCCTACAGGATAGAAAGTTCCTATACCCCACCATTGTGCAGTATTATTTCTCACCCTTAGTCTTGAAATAGCAGGGGTATCGCAATTTATATCTATAATAGTTACTCTATCCTGATATAGTGTAGGAACAGAAGCTAACCCTACCCAAGATGACCCATTCCAATATTCTAATTGTAATCCTGCTTGATTTGCATAATAAGAAACATAGCTTGCATTTCCTGCCCAACAAGAAACGGGACCTCCAGATAGCACAACTTTTCTCACACCCATAGAAGGAAAAGTAATCTCTACCCACTGATTGGCTGTTGTATTTGGAGAAGCCCATCCAGAAGAATAATTTGTATCTGTCATGCCGAATTGTGTGGCTGGGCAACTATTTCCATATCCATCACTAGAAGCTTTATAAACCCCTGATAAATAATCAGACTGATTATCTCCAATTACTACATTACATATACTGTTTCCTTCCACATTAATGTCTGCGGTTACAATAGCGCAATTACTTCCTGAATAAGTACCTCCAATAGTGTACTCTACAAAACCTGAAGGAGTGGCAAAAGTTCCTGCAGCACGAGTAAGTGTAATACCGCTAGGCAATGTAACAGTTTGTGCAGGATATGTTATACCGCTTTGATAAGCTTTATAAGGAATTCTTACCGTTCCTCCGCTATACGTTGTACCTGCCTTTAGGTATTTTATAGGAGTCATTCCATACACAAAAGCATTTGCACAATCCACAACAATGGATGAATTAAGGACTTCCCCAGATTTTTCACACACTAATCCATTTCCTGCAAACCTTGCTTTAAAAGGACCTGGTACAGTCGGCGTTCCGGAAATAGTATAAGATAAAATAGCACTTGCACCTGCATTAATAGTTATTGGCTGAGCCGGAGTTGGACCAGAAACAGAGAGCCCACCTGTTGCTCCTGATAAAGTAACATAATTAGTAAAATTACCGGTAATAGGAGCAAATGTATTATTATCAATCTTAAATTTAATAACATTAGCAGCAGTATTCGCTACATTTACAATATAATTACCTTCTATTGAACTTCCCGGACAATCAATACTTACTATAGCTCCTTTTGGCTCTCCTAAACATTCCCATGTTGGATTATCTGGTGTTCCAAAATTATAGTTCAAACAACCATCGCTATCACCACCTCTACAATCTGTACAGTAAACGATTAACCCTGCAGCCGGTTTTGTAATAGCATCTCGCACTGTTTTTTTCATTCTCGGTGGCAAGAAACCTTTAGTAGAAGAATTCACATCTAACATTGCGCTAGGATTAATGTTAGTGTCAGAACCAATACCAACTTCTCCTATTCTATAAATAGCGATATTCTTGTTAGCTGCTGCATCCGTTGTAGTTCCATTTAAATACCATTCAGTAGACGGCTTAGGCTGATATGTAATGTATTTAGATGTTGTGGTATCATACTTCCAAAAAGAACCATCCACAGAAGATGAATATACACTATTGGGGTTAGCAGTGACATTTGGAGTAAATAGTGTTGATACTATATTTGGATCTGTAGTATCAAAACTCACTAAACTTGCGACCTCCTCATTAACCTTAACCCATTTTTCCCCATCGTTATAATAAAAACCTTGAGTGACAGCAGAACCAAAAGTACTTTTGTTATATACTATCATGCCTCTTACGTGTAACGTTAATGGGTTAGGCAAATTCAAATCAGTCAATACAACCCTTGGTATTAATACTCCTTTTGTATCACTTACTACATCTAGTACAGAGTTTGGATCTGGTGTTATTGTATTTATCCCCACTTGAGAAAAAGTAAAGGAATAAAATAACAACAACAAAATTAATTGTAATTTTTTCATTTTCTATTTTTTAAAATTCTGAAACAAAGAAAATTAAAATGTTTACAATTAATTTTATAAAACATAAAAACCACAAAACATTATTTAAAATAATATAAATACAACAGTATCAATACTTTATTTTTTTTTGATTTATTAAAATAATTTATTCTAAATATTTATTTATAATTATTATTTAACATTATATATAAAAGAGATTCAACATAAAATTCTTAACAGGTACAGTCGATAGGAAGTATGAATAAAAATCTAGTACATTTTGAAGAATTTGCATGTCCAAAACCATCATTACGTAATGTGCTATTGTTTCCACTCCATTAGAACTTACAGTATAATGATAGGGGAAACTTACAGTATCTAATAATTCTTATATTCATAAGATTCCGGCAGCCCTTTAACATTCATTCTCATTTCTCGAAAGCTTTTTAATTTTTCATAATAATTTAGTTTTAAAATATTCTGTGGAGACTCTTTTATATGTGAATTTTAACTCCTAATATTTGTATAAATATAAAATTCAACAAACACTTTGTTCATTTAATGTAATTATCCTTAAATTGATGCAGTATTTTGTACATAATAGTATATTTGCATTATCAACAAAAACAACCGTTATAGTACAAATGGGCTGATCTCCGATCGTAAATTGAGGGTACTAAATCATAAAAATAATAATTACAGGATTTTTGAACAGCAAAATTATTTTGTATAAAAAATCTTATAAAAAGAAGATTGTATTTTCGAGTATACTGAGTATTAAACTCAAATGGACTATGATCTTAAAAAATATATAGAAAAATAATGCTTTAAAGTTAAATTAAAAAGCAATTAAGTTATGAAAATCATCTGCATAGGAAGAAATTACAGTGAGCATGCGAAAGAATTAGGAAACGAAATTCCTGAGAATCCTGTTATTTTTATGAAACCGGATACTGCCGTTCTAAAGGGGAATGATTTCTACATTCCTGAATTTTCAAATGATATTCACTACGAACTGGAAGTGGTATTAAAAATTTCCAAGGGTGGAAAATATATTCAGAAAGAAGCAGCGCACAAGCATTATGAAGAAATTGGTCTTGGAATAGATTTTACAGCCAGAGATCTTCAGAGTGAACTGAAATCAAAAGGGCTTCCATGGGAACTTGCCAAAGGTTTTGACGGTTCTGCTGTGGTAAGCAGTTTCTTTAAAAAAGAGAGTTTCAGCCTTGAAAACCTTCAGTTTTCGTTGTTAAAAAATAAAGAAAAAGTACAGGATGGTAATACTAAAGATATGATGTTCAGTTTTGATGATATTGTAACTTTTGCTTCCCAGTATTTTACACTGAGAGTAGGTGATCTGATCTTCACAGGAACTCCGAAAGGGGTTGGAAAGGTGGAAGAAAATGATATTCTGGAAGCTTACCTTGAAGAGGAAAAAATCCTTGATATCCGAATATTATAAGTATTTAATACCAAAGTCTGACAAATTTTTCCTATCTTTAGGTAACAAAACCAGAGGTTATGATAAATATTGTATTACCCGTAGATTTTGGGGACAAGACAGACCAATTGGTAGACGGTGCCATAAAATTTGCAAAACAGCTTAATGGCAGAATTTACCTGATCCACGTAGCACCATCAGATATCGGCTTTGCCATTGGTGATATGGGATTTCAATATTTTCCCGAAGTGGAAGCCAACGAAATCAGAGAAGAGCTGGTGCAGCTTAATAAAATTGAGCAAAGAATCATCAGCCATGATATCGATTGTGAGCATCTTTTAAAACAGGGACTTGCAAAAGATATTATTCTGGAACATGCAAAGGAAAAAAATGCAGATTATATTGTGATGGGATCACACGGCAGAAGCGGAATTTATGATGTATTCGTGGGAAGTTTAACCAAAGGAATTACTAAAAGTTCAACTATTCCTGTTCTGGTACTTCCAATTCACGACTAAAAAATAAAATTTTAATCGTTAGTAATAAAAAAACCGATCAAATCACAATGTTTGATCGGTTTTTTACTATATAACCAATTAATTAACCTTCTTTTTTGTAGATATTCGGATCGTAGTAAGGATGCTTACCTTCCGTTGGGGAATAATAGTCTTTATCTTTGTCACCACCTAGCGTAACCACAAGTACGTAGCACCAATAAGTAAATAGTACACAGCAAACTATAAATAGAATCCAGTTTAAAACATTTCCAAACGCATCAAAGAAACCGAAAGTCCATTTGAAAACTTTGCTTAAGAATAGAAAGAAAGACGTCATTATTTTCCTTTTTTAAATTAACTTTGTACAAATTTATAAAAAATGTTTAAATTACTTTCAAAAGAAAGCAATATTTTTTCAATTCCTGTTTATATTGGTTTTCTTCTTTTAGTAGTAATAATATTTAACATACTGAATTTCAATACATATGAAGCCATAGTTGCCGGGATAACTTTTCTGGGAATTGCTTTGGGATATTTTGGTTTTCATAGTATTGCCCTTAATTATCAGACCCATCTGCCATTATTTTTATACACCTTTTTTATTTTCGGGCTGTATCCCGGAAACCTGGATATAGGAATTGCCGTTTCTCTGCTTACCAATTCCTTTCTTATACTTCTTTTGACAAGTACAGATGAAGATATCAGAAAGAAGTCCTATGTATTGGTGGGATCTATTGTTGCCCTGAACTTTATATTTCTTCCTACCACGTGGCCTATGGCTGTTTTTGTAATCATACACGTGGTTGCTACCTCTGCCAAAATCGGGTTGAATCTTTTCAGGTTTCTTCTGGGAATTGGTCTGATTGCGTTCAGTTATTTCTCTGTAATGTATTTCGTTCAGTTCACTTCATGGAATATTGATTATTTTCCGTTTGGAAAAATGAAACCGGTAACAGATTATACGGAACTTCTGCCGTTGATCCCTGTATTGCTGATGCTTATTTACGCAGTGTATGACCATTTTAAAAATTATAACAAGAAAAGTCCGATAAGCAGATATAAATACACTTTCCTGCTGGTCTTTTCTGTAGCACAGCTTATTTCCATCATTCTATATATGAATAAAAGCTATGAATATCTGCTTCTTCTGGCCTTTCCTTCAAGTATTATTCTGAGCAGAATGATGAGATTTTTACCTAAATACTGGATGCGTGAAGCCAGTGTATGGCTTATTATTATTAGTTTACTGACCTTTAAAGCGGGTACAGTTTTTGATTTATTTTAAAAAATTATGATTCAGATAGACGATAAATTGATTTCTGAGGAAATTTTTTCCGAAGAATTTGTTTGCAACCTTACGAAATGTAAAGGTGCATGTTGTGTGGAAGGAGATGTGGGAGCTCCGTTGGATAAAGACGAGCTTGAAATATTGGACAGTATTTTTGATAAAATAAAGCCTTACCTTACCCAGGAAGGAATTAAAGCCCTTGAAGAACAGGGAACATGGACTACTGATCCACACGACGGAATGTATGTTACCCCCATGGTGGAGAACCGCGAGTGTGCCTATGTAACCTTTGATGAAAAAGGAATTACCAAATGTGGTATTGAGAAAGCATATGAAGATGGTGCTGTAGACTGGCAGAAGCCTATTTCATGCCATCTCTACCCCATCCGTGTTACGGAATATTCTTCCTTTACCGCATTGAATTATCATGAGTGGAATGTATGCAGCGATGCCTGTACGCTCGGAAAAGAGCTTCAGGTTCCTGTTTATAAGTTTTTAAAAACTCCACTGACGAGAAAGTATGGTGAAGAATTTTATACTGTTCTCAGCGAAGCCGCTGAAGAATGGAAAAAAGAATATGGTTCTTAACTGATACGTATTTGAATGAAATAATAAAAACCGCAGAGAGATCTGCGGTTTTCTTATTGCTTACGGTAAAGAAAAAATGAATTAGTTCACTATTCCTGCTTTTTGGGTTCATCTTTTTTAACTTTTTCCCATCCGTCTTCCGGCATTAGTATCGCTATATTTTTTTCCTTTGTGAGGTATTTTTTTGCAACATCCTGGAGGTCTTTTACAGTAAGTGCTTTTACTTTATCCTGGTAATTCAGAATAGCATATTGATCACTTCCGTCTAATTGATTTTGGGCAATGCCCTGCAGCCAGAATCCATTGTCTTTAAGGCTGGTTTGATATTCATTGTATTCTCCTTCTTTATATTTATCAAGATCCTTTTGTTCCGGTCCTTTATCTATTAATTTCTGTAATTCGGTCATTACACTTTTGGTAAGCTTATCTGCATTTTCAGGACCACAAGGGAAATTGATATTAAAATCATAGGCACTATATGGGACTTTACTGAAACTTCCTCCTGCACCTCCGTTGTAAATACCGCTTTCGTCTTCTCTCAGTTTTTCAAGAACTTTAATCGTAGCTACTTCTCCAAGAGCTGAAAGCGCCAAAGCTTCCTTCTCATTATAAGGCGCTTCACCATTGTAAGAAATTGTTACAAGACTCTTCGGCTCTTTTCCTTTTTTATAAACTTTTGTGTATCCTCCTTTCAGTGGCCTGTAACCTGTATCTTTAAATGTAGATGATTTTCCTGTTGCAGGAAGTGAAGCAATATACTGCAGAACTTCATTTTTAAGCTGCCCTTCCTCTATACTCCCTACAAAATAGAAGTGGAAATTACCTGCATTGGCAAATTTCTGTTTGTAGATATCATAGGCTTTTTTATAATCTGTATTTGCCCAATCTTTTTCGGTAGGTTCAAGGCTGGTAAATCTTGGGTTTTTCTGATTGATAAATTTGGAATATTCATTGGAGAAATAATATTGCGGATCTGAATCTACATTCGCCAGCATTGAAGATTTCTTTGTTTTGTAGGCGCTGAATGATTCGGGATTGTAATTCAAGTCTGTAAAACAGGCATAAATCAATTCCATAGCTGTTTTCAGATCTTTTTTCGAACTTGTTCCGGAGACCCCGTCTGTAAGACCACCTACATAAGAGCTTACACTTACCTGTTTTCCTGCAAGATAATGGGTAAGATCTGTCTTGGAAAGACCTGCTAATCCAGCTTCCAGCAAAGCATCGAATGCAAATTTTGTTGTATTGTAATCAGCATCCGGAATGACAGAAACACCTCCCAGGCTTATTCCTGCAAAAACAATTTCATCGTCTTTAAAATCTGTTTTTTTGAAGGTTACTTTAGCTCCGTTGCTTAATGTCCAGGTGGTTGTTCCTAATTTGGCATCCGTTTCCGTTTTTGTTATTTTTCCATCAGATTTGAAAGGTTTTATCAGACTTTCAATTTTAGTTTTTTCTTCATAAGGTTTAAGATCAGCCATTTTAACAGTATCAAATGTATTCAGCACCATAGCCTCTGTCGGCATTTTAATATTATCTTTTTTTGGCCCTGTAATGACGATTACCCTGCTGTCATCTTTTACAAACTTTTTGATAATTCCATTGGTTTGCTCCAGTACTATGGTTGGAAGGATTTCTTTAATATGCTCATATCCCCATGTAATCCCAGGTATGGGCTCCTGTCTCAAGAAATTGTTCACATAACCATCTATCAGATCACCGCTTTCGTTTTTGTCTTTGTTGTTGTAGGCCCATTCATAAGATGAAAGCATCTGATCTTTTGCTCTGTCCAATTCAGATTGGGTAAATCCGAATCTTTTTGCTCTTTCCACTTCTTCCAAAAGGACTCTCAGTGCATTCAGCTGATCGCCGTCTTTTGTAGCTGCTGCTCCCTGAAATGCTTCTTTACTTCTTGCATAAGTTCCTCCGTGGTAAACAGATCCATAAGTAAAGGGTGGATTCGTAGAGTTAACCAGTTCTGCCAATCTGCTGTTCAGCATCATATTCACAAGACTTTCTACAATACTCTGATCATATTGCTGAACCGTTACATCCGGCTGGTACGTTTCAGAATCTTTGATGATGAATTGTACTCCTGAACCTGTTGCATCAGGATCAGTTTCAATAGCTACCATTGCTTCTTCATGATTCGGAAGATCAAAAGATTTTCTTTCTCTAGGTTTTGAAGGATTTTTATATTTGCTGAAATTATCCTTAATTTTTCTCTCGATTTCATCTATATTGATATCTCCAACTACAACAATTGCCATCAGATCGGGCCTGTACCAATCCTGATGAAATTTTCGGATAAGATCAGGTTTGAAATTTTCAATTACTTCTTTTTTACCAATAGGAAGTCTTTCTGCATATTGAGATTGGTATAAAAGCTTAGGAAGGTATTTATCCATCATTCTTTTATCAGGTCCAAGACCTAATCTGAGTTCTTCCAGTACCACTCCTCTTTCTTTATTGATCTGTTCGTCAGAAAGTGTCGCATTAAATGCCCAGTCTTCCATCACTTTCAGTCCTGCATCGAGATTACCGGGTTTATCCAACGGAACAGGAAGCATGTAAACCGTTTCATCGAAACCTGTAGAAGCATTAAGGTGCTGACCGAACTTTACCCCAATCGACTGTAAAAAATCTACTAATTTGTTATCCGGAAAATTCCTGGTTCCATTGAAATTCATGTGCTCCATAAAGTGAGCCAGCCCTCTTTGATTTTCGTCTTCAAGAATAGATCCGGCATTAATCGCCAGACGGAATTCTACTTTTTTCTCAGGTAAAGCATTTTTTTTGATGTAGTACTTCATTCCGTTGGAAAGAGTACCAATTCTTAAGGACGGATCCACAGGGATGTTTTGTCCATACATATTGACAGACATCAGGAAGATGACTGAAAACGAAGATAACATTCTTTTCATCTACATTATTTTGACCTTTCAAAAATATTAATTCTCCCAGCGATGAGGCTTTGCCAGAGGGTTAAATTCAAGTTAAAAAATGTAATTATAATAAAATGAAAACAAATTATTGTTTTTATGTTACTTAAATTGATTTTTAATTAAAAAAATTCATCAATTAGTTAAAATAGACTAATTAAAAATAATGTTATTTTCTTATTTTACTCTTAAATTATGGTAAATCCACTATGATATTCCCTTTCTAAAACAAAAAAAATATTATATCGTACTATGGTTTTATCATTTTAATTAAAAAAATTCAGTTATCAACCTATTTCTAAAACAACGCAATAGCACTTTCAGCGAGCTTATGTGCTTTTCGGGTACATATTCTATACTAAAAAACCGGGAAATTCCCGGTTCTTTATCTCTTAAAAAGCAATTTTTACTTAAAATCGGCATCCGAAACTCCGGAATTGATGACCACTTTGTTCGTTTTAATTGTCATTTTCTGACCTCCTCCCTCAGCTTCTACTTCAGCCGGAAACTGTATTCCATCTACAGCCATATAGCTTTTAATGGTTGCTTTACCTTCCCCTGCATCCGTCTTATATAAAAGTCCTGTTCCAGCATCGAAATAAAATTTTCCTTTGTCTGAAGACAATACATTATAGTCTTTTCCATCAAGTTTTTCTGTAGATATAGTCTGGAAATTAGACGCATCAAATGCTAAAGCATCCATTGGTTTTCCTTTTTTAAGGTCTGCAATTTTGTCAGCAGGAATATCTGTTTTAGTTCCCATCTGATCAAAATATCCTTTCTCACCGTCAAAAAGCTGCACCATTTCTTTACCCATGAAAGATTGTACAGATTTGAATTTATTCCCTAATTTCTTAGTGGTCATTTGGATTTCCATTCCCTGCACAGCAACTGTGTTATCAGTAATAGTAGATTTTACAGCGTCCAGTTTATCTTTTCCACCTAATGCTTTGAAATAATTATCAACAACATCTTTAGGTGTAAGTTTTGATTTCACTGCTTCTGTTTTAGCAGATGCAGCCGCTTTTTTCTGAGCTGCTGCAGGTACTGAGAAAAGTACAGCGCAGAAAAACGGAATAATGATCTTTTTCATATTTATAATAAAGTTTAAAGGGTAAATATAGGAATATTGGCGGACATACAGATAAATGATGAGTGATAAGTGATGAATGATGAGTGATGAATATTTACATCATAAAAAAACCGCCAAAGAATTGACGGTTTTCAAATATTTATATCTGACTATAATTATTTTTTAAGTTCTTCTAAAAATTCGTCGTGAGAAATTTTAGTTTCTTTTTTGCTCGCTTTTTCAAGAATTACATCTTTCAGTTTAGCCATCGCTACTTCAGAAGAAATTTGTCTTACCTGCTCCTGGTCTTTCAACATTTCAACAGCATATTTCTGGATTTCTTCATCTCCTAAGTGGTGGATTCCGTAGATAGCCAATTGGTTTTTTACTAACTGTTCAGCCTGAGCCAATACATCAGCATAGTCAAGGTTAATTTCGTTTTCAGTCATCAATTTACCTTCGATGATCTGATATTTCAACTGGTTTTTCTCGGCTTCAAGAATTTCTTTAGCCTGATCTTCAGACTGGATATTCTGGTTAGAGAATAATAACCACTTCACAAGGAAAGATTCAGGAAGTTTTACTTCTTCTTTCTCAGTTACTTGTTCTAATACTTTATTCACGAAGTGAACATCAGCATTCTGTTGGAAATACTCGTCTAATTCAGTCTTAACTTTATCTTTAAGTTCTTCTTCGGATTTAATGTTTCCTTCTCCGTATACTTTGTCGAAAAGATCCTGATTAAGTTCAGCCAACTTTAATGAATAGAAATCTTTCACTTTAACTTCTAATTCATTGTGGTGCAGGTGCTCAACTTCTTCTTTGCTGAATCCTAATTCTTTAGCTAATTCTTCGTCACCTGCAAGAGTTTCTTTCGTTACTTTTACAGAACCTTCCATTTTCAAACCTTTTACCAATTTGAAAGCTTCTTTGTTTTCAGCTGTGATGGTAAGGTTTTTTGGGTGGTGGTGGTGCTCTCCTTCAGCATCTTCTTCCACAACCTGAGAAACTTCTAAAGCAATGTAAGAATCTTTAGTGATTTTATCCTGAGGAACCTGCTCTGCGAAACGCTTCTGCATGTTTTCAATACTCTTGCTGATTTCTTTATCGGAAGCTTCTACTTTGTAATGAGGTGCTTCATATTTAGCTAAATCTATAGTGAATTCAGGCTCATATCCTACTTCGAAAGCAACTTCTAATTGATCAGCATTGTAATCTAATTCGTTTACTGGCTGAGGAACAGGCTGACCAACTAATCTTAATTTGTTTTCATTAACATAGTTGTTTAAAGCATCAGAAACCTGTCTGTTGATTTCTTCAAATGCAATACCTGCTTCATATTGTTTTTTAACCATACTCAAAGGCACTTTCCCTTTTCTGAATCCAGGAACTTGCGCATTTTTAGCATAATTAATCAACTGCTTCTCTACTTTTTCTTTGTAGTCAGATTTTTCCAATGTTACTGTAAGCAATGCACTTACGTCATCATGGTTTTGTGCGGTAACCTTCATTATTGATTAAAATTTTAGGTTGCAAAAATAGGAATTTTTTATGAAAAAAACTCATTTAAAATCAACTTATAACGCCAAATATTGTTAAATAAAAAACCACCGGAGAATTCCGGTGGTCCAAACAAGATTAAAGGTATATTAATTAATAATATTGTAGTTGGCCTGTGCATCTGTTTCACCTCCTGTATGAGTTCCGTAAATCACTCCGTTTCCACTAACAGCAGAAGCTTCAGAAACTGTTACCGGCTCATGGAATAATGTAAGAACCAGCTGACTAGGTGCAGAAGCATTTTTTACAGCAGTATTGACCACCCATTTTGTTTTCAACCCAACACGGTTTCCGTCATCTCTTTTGGAAGATTCATCATCTGTACGGGTTAAGGTGATATCTGAGTTTGGAAAGTTGTATACCAGGAAATGTTCATTTTTTGCTTCTTTAATTTCCTGAGTAGCATCTTCGTCACCATTTTTGAAAATAACTTCTACATTATAAGTGTGGCCATTGATCAGTTTAACATTAGGGTTCGTGGTACTGTTCACCTGATAATCATAAACTACAGGAACTCCTGTAGCTTCATCCGTTACTTTTAAAAGAACATCTGACAGTTCTTCCTGAGGAAGATCATCTGCTTCATCATCGCTTCTGTTACACGATGTTAAGCTTAAAGAAACGGCTAAGAATAAAAGTCCTAAGATAAGCGTTGTATTTTTAAAAATATTTTTCATGTTTTTGATTTTAAGTAATTAAAATTGATATTTAAGAGTTAAAATAAAGTTTCTTCCCATTTCGTTGGAAAAGAAACGAAGTCTGTTCAGATAATCTCTGTACGACGTATTGAATACATTTCGGACTGAAAAATCAATTCCGAAATTTTTAGACAGATTCACCCCTGTCTGAAGGTTCCAAAGGGAATATCCGTTTGGAGGTGTAGAAATATCCACTTCTTCATTGTAAGGATTTCCGTCAGAATCGAATAATCTGATCGGAACGTTATAAACAGGAAATCTTGTCTGTTTCAGATAAGTATTGTTACTCACTGTGAAATAGAAGTTTTTCCATTCTTTTTTACTGAATTCCAAGGAATTGTTAAAATTCGGCGGCATCATGAGAATAAGCGGCACATCATGAGTAGTATCCTGCCCATATACATAGGAACCGCTTCCTTTATAAGTCAGATTATCTGTAATTTTAAGCTGAGCATCGATATCCAGTCCATACATTTTTGCATTGATCTGCTGATAACTATACTCTACAAAAGCTCCACCCCATTGTGTATTCAGATAACCTGTAGGAATCTGATTGATGAAATTCTGAGTATAAAAGAAATATGGGTTTACAGAAATGTTCAATCCTTTTAGGACATTTGCTTTTATGTCTGCCACTAAATTAAACTGATTTCCGGTTTCACTCTTCATTCTCATATTTCCTCTCTCAATGATCGCTGCAGAATGGTGAAGCCCATCTGCAAAAAGCTCTGCGATATTTGGAGATCTTGAAACTCTGGCGTAATTGAATTTCAGGTTAAAATATTCGGATGGGTGATAGACAATTCCACCGTTTACTGAAACATTATTATACGTTAATGATGGCTTGGTAAGAATTCTGTTTTGGTTTATTCTTACTACAAAATTTGAATAATCTGCCGCATATTTTTTATTCCAGTCGCTCAGACCAAACCATTTTGTTACATCATAATGATCGTAATCATATCTCCCCCCCAGTTCAATATCCAGTTCCGGCGCAATTTTATATTTTAGTACAGAATAGATTCCTGCATAATATCTGTCATAGTTCGGGACAAGACGTCTTGCCTCGGTCTGCGTATTGGAATAGTTGTTCTGATACCCTGCGTTAATCCCTGTTTCAAGATTCCAGTTTCCTCTTTCTATCAGGTGATTTACATTAAGATCGTTGGTGATCAGCTCAAGATTCAATGCCGGTTTTTTACTCAAAGCTTCTGTACGTCTGATATCATACTCTTTTCTATGATTGTACTGAAAGCTGTAAGTAGCCGTTATTTTTCCAAAATTTTCAAACCTTTTGTAAGCCGAAACTTTAGCGATATGATGTTCAATTTCCTGTTTAGGATTGTCAATATCATAGCTAAAACCTCTCTGATAAATTGGTTCCGGAGATGTAAGAGCATTACGCAGATCTTCAGAGTTTCCTACGTGAGAACTTCTAAGGATTCCGACTGTGCTTTTCGTCAGATAGTAATCAAATGAAAAACCTTTTTCAAATGTCATCTTCTGTACACCGAAATTAAATCCTGAACTCTCAAGCCCTGTATTCATCAAACCATACTCAGGAGCTTCAAGATCCCCCAGCTTTTTATAGCTTCCATTGGTTTTGATGGCCCAGCCATTCTCCCAGGTTTTTGCAAGCTTAACATTGAGATCAGCCCCTCTTCCGTTTGAAATTCCGGAAAGAGAAACATTTCCCATAATAGTATCTTTCTTTGGTAAAATCTGAGGTTGTAAAACAACGACTCCACCTACAGCACCCGCTCCATATTTCAAAGCAGATGCTCCTTTGATCACATCGATATGTTCAAAATTATTGACATCCACGTTAGGAGCGTGTTCTACTCCCCATTCTTGTTCAGCCAGCTTCACCCCATCATTAAGAATGGAAACTCTGCTTCCATAAAGACCATGAATAATAGGCTTAGCGATATTATTTCCGGTTTTAAGAACATTGACACCGGAAATATTGGTTAATAAATTCCCTAAGTTTTCGGTGACATTTCTTGAAAGCGTTGATTTATCAAGTGTTTTCACCACCATGCTTCCATTGTTCTTGTGGCTTCCGTGAACGGTCACTGTCTCAATGTCTTTGACGTGATGCTCCAGCGTAATAACCAGATGTACATCCTGATAGACTCCTATATTTTCAGTATAATCATCACAATCCGGATGTTGTGCAATGAGTGTATACTTCCCTGCAGGAATTTTATCTAAAGAAAATTTACCTTTCTTGTCTGTTTTGGCTGTAAAGTTCCCGATTTTAATCACTGCATTTTCCAGCAATGTTTTATCATGGAAATCCTGAACGGTTCCCTCTACAGTATACGTTTTTTGTGCACTTGTAAATACTGATCCACAAAAGATCAGCAGCAGGCAATATATCAATTTCATTGTAAATAGATTGATTGCGTACCCTTTTCAACAGGGTACATTTTTCGTTAAAATTTGTGGGAAGGGTTAGTTTTGATAGTACAATGCATTCGTTGTAAGAAGTTAGGATCTGAAAATTAGAAATTGAACATTATTTAAATATCAATTACAGATTATCAGGTGTTTTTCCCAACAACTTTAAACTTTAAACATTGAATTTTAAAGTACAAAACTTTAAACCCTATAGAATCTATGAATTATGCAATTGCGGGCGGTCCCCGAAGCTGGAAGGTGAATTTGGTCTGTGACCAGATTTTCTCCTGAACGGCGATAATTTGTTTTACCTCATGGCTGTAATTCTCAACAGTAAAAGCGAATTCTTCAGGAGCTAATGTATGTCCGGTAACCAAAAAGTGGCAGGCCAGACAGTCGCCAGCTTTCTCTTTAGTAACGGCTTTCGTCATCGTATTCTCTGCTTTTTTAAGATGAAAAGCCTTAAAATAATCTACAGAATCGTGATGGTGAAAGCTTTGAGAAAGCAGCGCGAGGAAATATACTCCAAACAACAGCTTGGAGATAAAACTCTTTAGGTTTCTGCTTTCTTTAATAATCATGGTTCAAAATTATGAAAATAATTTAATTGTTTCCTTTAAACTTTTATTAAATTACTTAATGATTGTTGACAATAGGTAGAAATGAGTACGATTTTGTTACAAAAAAATGCTTCATCCTATTGAGTTGATGAAGCATTTATATTTTAAATTTAATCCAGTTGTGTTCCAAGATATTCCCACTCCTGTAAAGCTGTATTCAGCTCTTCCTTAGTTTTATTGTATTGTTCTAAGGTTTCATCTGAAGGATTTTCTTTGGCAAAAGAAGCTTCCATTTGCTCTACTTTTGTTTCAAGCTCGGAAATTTTCTCTTCCACTTTCTTAATTTTATTCTGAATATTTTTTTGCTCTTTACTTACAATATTTGAAGATTGACTGCTCGTTACTACAGGTTTTTCTTCCACTTTCTTAGGTTCTACCTTTACTTCGCTGTGAAGCTTAGCTTTTTCTGCAGAAATCTCTCTGATGGTTTCCTTTTGTCTGTACTCAAGATATTCATTGATATCTCCCAGGAATTCTTTCATTTTTCCGTCACGGAATTCGTAGATCTTATCACACAATCCCTGAAGGAATTCCCTGTCGTGCGAGATTACGATTAAAGTTCCTTCAAAATTCTGCAGTGCCAGCTTGATAATTTCCTTAGACTGGATATCCAGGTGGTTGGTAGGTTCGTCCATGATCAGTGTGTTGAAAGGACGAAGTAACAGTTTACAAAGTGCCAGACGGTTTCTTTCTCCTCCGGAAAGTACTTTTGTCTTTTTAGTAACAGCATCTCCCTGGAAAAGGAAAGATCCTAATAAATCTCTTACTCTTGGTCTTGTTTCTTCTGTTGCTGCATCTTCTGCTTCTTCCAGAACTGTTTTATTAGGCGTTAAAACCTCTTCCTGATTCTGAGCGAAATATCCGATGTTAACATTATGCCCAAGATTCCATGTTCCGGAATAATCTTTAATATCTCCTGCTAAAATTTTGGCTAACGTTGTTTTCCCCTGTCCGTTCTGTCCTAAAAGAGCAATTCTGTCTCCTCTCTGAACGATAAAATCTACATCATCAAAAATCTGCTTCTGCCCATATGCTTTTCCAAGATTGATGGCTTCAAAGATTACTTTCCCCGGAACCATAGATTGTACGAAACGGATGTTGAACTTTGAAACGTCTTCGTTATCCACTTCGATACGTTCAATCTTATCTAATTTTTTAATAAGTGACTGTGCAAAAGAAGCTTTGGTAGCACTTGCACGGAACTTATTAATGTTATCTTCCATCTGTTTGATCTCCGCATCCTGATTTTTTTTAGCCTGAATCAGTTTTTCACGGCGGTCTTCTCTCATGACAAGATATTTGGAATAGTTCGCTTTATAGTCGTCAACTTTTTTGTTGTTGATATCAAAAGTACGGTTACATACCGCTGTCATAAACTGTTTATCGTGACTTACCAGAACAATAGCTCCCGGATAATCTTTGAGGAAGTTCTCCAGCCAGATGATAGATTCCATATCCAGGTGGTTGGTAGGCTCATCGAGAAGCATAATATCGTTCTTCTGAAGAAGCAGTTTTGCCAATTCGATTCTCATTCTCCACCCTCCGGAAAATTCATCAGTAATTTTCTGGAAATCATCGGCTTTAAATCCTAAACCAAATAATACCTTTTCCATATCGCCTTCAAGATTGTAGGCATCATGATTCATCAGAAGGTCATTCAGTTCGGTCATTTTATTAATCAGATCCGTGTAGGAATCACTTTCATAGTCAGTTCTCACTGTCATCTGGTGATTCACCTCTTCCAGTTCATCTTTCCAGGCATTGATCTGCTCAAAAGCCTGCATGGTTTCAGCCCATACCGTTCTTCCTTTTACAAAATCAAGATCCTGTTTAAGGAAACCAATGGTAACACTACCTTCCGTCACAACCTCTCCTTCGTAGAAATTAATTTCTCCGGAAAGCATTTTCAATAAAGTGGATTTTCCGGCTCCGTTTTTACCAACGAGACCCACTTTATCATCCTTTTTAATGGTGAAATTGACATTTTGAAATAAATAATTTCCTGAATGGTGTAACCCTAAACTTTGAACCGAAAGCATCTTAATTAATAATTAGTAATGAATAATGAATTTTCGGGTGCAAAAATACGGAAAAAGAAATGAATAGCCGAGAAATAAAAAAAGCAGCCAGTTTCGGAGCATTTTCCTTCTATCAAGACAGATGTTACCTTTTAAAAAGGAGACACCATAAGATGTCCCCTAACCTAAATTTAAAACTGAGAAGTGTTTTCACTAATTCTTCCATTCATTTAATCTAACAGCTGCAGGCGTTTTTACAATGGAACGAACCCAGATATCATTATTGGGCACGTTTGTTCCATAAAGAAAGTCAGCAACAAAGCTGTCTTCCGGCAGATGAAGTTCTACGGAAAGCCTTTTTGTCCGGCTTGTTTCATCAACGGAGGTACTGCTTGATACATTTAATCCGTTATTGATCAGCTCAATATTAATTTCACGTTGGGTTCTATCCCGGAAACTATTACTATACAATCCGAAGTTTGACGAAATATGAGTATAATCTGCAAATCTTCCGAAATCATATATTGGCTTTTTGTTTCCGGAAAGGTCTCTCAGGTATTCTTTCATTTTGATATAATATCTATTGAGAAAAGCATGTTTATTATAATCTGTTCCGAAGTAGGCTTCATTTTCTGTACTAAATACTGACAATATGGTATTGGTCTCGTCCATCATCAGTTTTCCATATACTTTTGACAGGTCATTGTATACTTTATCACGGCAGACATACGCCCGTGAAATGCCATCCACCGTTTCCACTTTATATCCTGAGAGTAAGGCATCCCAGATTTTATTTCCTTCAGCATTGGTTTTTGTATTTCTGATATCTGAAACATAATTATGCAGATCATCAACATTGATGAAATCTGTAGAAATATAAACAGATTGCGGTCCTTCCAGATAGCCGCCTCCAATATCAGCATGATCTCCTGGGACAAATACTTCTTTCCAAACTGATGGCTTATTTTCTGATTTCTGATCCTGCATTGTTTTCGAATTCTCAAAAATACCGGTAAGCGGAAAGAAAAACCTGCTCTCATTGACTGCACAGAAATGTAAAACATTTTCTACCTGTGAAGATATCTTCATATTATAAGTATTGAAAGGTTTGGACTCTACCGTATCAAAAAGTCCTAAAAATTTTATTCTGCAATTTCCTACCGCATAAAAAGTCAGAAGCTGATTACCGAAAGTTCTTGCCAGCATACCTCCTCTCCCGAATCCATAGATGTAGAAATGATATTCCTTAGTCTCATCACTTGCTGTTTTTTGCACAAAATCTCCGGCTTTCCGAAGTTTATCATCAGATGAATATCCGCTTCCATACGGCGGGTTTGCACATGTCGCCATGGCAAAATTATTATCCTCATTCCCTGTTACAGTACCAATTCCTTCAATATAAATCTTTTGATCTCCAAGGAACAGACTGTATAATTTATAGATATTGCTGAAAGTACCATAGTAGCTTTCATTATTGTTCAGCGGTTTATCCGGTGAAAGAATATTGACCCCATTGTTTCCTGTACCGTCAAAGAAAATCCCGACGGAAATCACTCTGTTACCATTCATGTTTCTACTTTAATTTTTTACTAAAGATCCTGTTGTGTTTTTTCAACTGACATCCCTAAAAGAGACATTCCAAAATAACAGAAGAAAAACAAGGTTAGCTAGAGTGAAAAGTACCAAATAAAAAATTCCGTATTTCTACGGAATCAATTTATATTTTTTCAAGTGAGTAAATATTGTTGACAATAGCATAAATCACTATTCCCACTGTATTTTTGGCTCCTATTTTTTCAAGAATACGCTGCCTGTGACTTTCTACAGTTCTTGGGCTGATAAAGAGTTTTTCTCCAATTTCGTTGTTAGTCAATTCCTGGCAGATCAGTTTTACCACATCTTTTTCTCTTTCTGATAATTCATCTTCAGTTTCAAACAGAGAATTTTTCTTGGCAGAACTGTTCATATAAGTAAACAGCATCTGATGATCTTCAGCCGTGAAAAATACCCCATTTTTATCTACCATTGTGATGGCATCAATGAAGGTTTTCTTATTCGAATTTTTGGGAAGAAATGCTGATACTCCCAGCTTAACCATGTATCCAAGAATAGAGGTTTTATAATGGGATGACAGAATAATAATTTTAAGATCCGGATATTTTTCCTTGAGGATTTCCACCAGTTCAAAACCGTTCATAGGTTTCATCTGAACATCTACGAGAGCAATATCAGGAAAATCATCTTTTAAAAGTTTTCCGAGGTCTTCTATAAAATCGGGGCCATTATCTGCGGTAAGGCAAACTGATATATTTTTTTCATTGGAAAGCAGCATTTTTACCCCTTCGAGGATCAGCTGTTCATCATCAATCAGTGCTAGTTTGATTTGGGAACTCATGATATTTTGGAATTTTTATAATTAAACGACTTCCTTTATTCGAAAAACTTTTTTTCCATTTGTGTATTGCGTTCATAGATTTGATACGGGATTCTATATTTTTGATTCCCATTCCTTTTTTCACTTTTTCATATTCAAAACCCTGTCCGTTATCAGAAATCACCACTGCCATATTATCAGGATAATCTTTAATGTAAATCCAGATATCCGTTGCATCGGAATGCTTGATCACATTGGTGGTAAATTCCTGAATAATCCTGTACAGCTGTACTTCCACGAAAAGATCTTTCTTTTCATATCCCTGCATTACCTGCAAAGAGATATTAATTTTATGGGAAAGATTGGCTATTAATTCTTCAACATATAAAACCAGCCCTACCGACTCCAGATTTACCGGGTATAATGAATGGGAAATACTTCTGGAAGCGTCAATCAGCGAAGACATCTGGCTGTAGATATTTTTTTTGATCTGCTCATCACCCTGGGTATCAAGGTTATTCAGCCATAAAGAAAGAATATTAAGGCGGTTTCCGATGTCATCATGAATCATCACTGCAATTCTTTTTCTTTCTTCTTCCTGAGCTTTAATATTTTCCAGAACTAATTTTTTCTGATGGAGTACTTCTGCTTCATGCTGTACGTTTTTTTCCTTTATAATTCTGGTAATAAAAGCTCTGTAGGCCAACAGAATAAAGGATACTATAATTGCTATGGTAACAATTATAAGGATCAGCAGATTGATATTTAAAGTTACTTCTTTAATCTGAAAAATGTGTATAAAAATGAACAGTACAAAATACTCGATAGAATATTATTGGCACTGAGAATGGTATAGTAATCGTTTTCCGACAGATTGGCAATCTGATGCTGAATAATAAAAATAAATACTGAAACTGAGTAATAGAAAAAAATACTGGCATCTACAACAAGAAAACGGTTCTGAGCAGAGGTATTCTTAATCTCGAGAATCAGGGTAAATCCGGAAAGGCAAATAATTATAATATTGGAAACCACTTTCGCAATATCAGCATTTGCAGGATAGTCAAATCCGTATTTCGAGATCATAAAGCCCGCAGCCAATACACCTACAGTTAACAGAACGTATCTTGACCAGTCCAGTTTCCTGATAAATAAGCCGGTCAGTAAAAAAAACTCTCCTGCAATGTATAAAGGATATAGGAATGATGTGTCATTCAATCTGAAGATATAAGGCAGAGCCAGATTCAGCAGTTCAATAAAAAAAAGAAAAGCAATACAATGAAAATACTGCTTTTCTTTATGATTTAATATGCGGTATTTTGCTGCTCCCAGCAGTATAACAGATAGGAGCAGTGCATAGTTCAGGAATAAAATTGCCTTATAAAGTTCAGCCATTCCTCAGTGTATCATTTAAAATTCGCATCCTACACCTTCATCCGGTATACGGCAGATAGGAGGACATGGTTTTGCCCAATCGTATGTATTTGAAATAGCTTCGGCTCCAAGTTCTGCATTCCTAAGGTTTTCACGGAAAGAGATAAAAATAAGAGTTACCAGCATTTTCCCATAAATATCATTGTATCTGATACCAAAAGAACAGGTAATACCTGCCAAACCATCATCAGAAAGGCAAAGGTCTGCAGTAGGAACATAGAATTTTCTGAAGATTCCACTTCCCTGATTTTCTCTGCTCTCTTTGTAAAACCAATCCATACCTTGATTTCTCCAGCGTTCAATAGCATCTACAGCTTTGTCCTGCTCAAGAATTGGTGTATTGGAAACCGGTAATCCCATATTGGCATTCTTTTCCATGCTTTCAAGATCTTTAGACAGAACAGCATTTTTAATAAGAGTGTATTCCTGGATCTCCTGGAGTCTAATATCTTTTTCCAGCTGGGTAAGGAAGCTGTATGGATATTCTTTTGCATCTATTTTTACTCCCTCGTTATCGATAGGATAAAAAATAAGAATCAATCTGTCTCTGTAAACTCCTACTGCAGCACAAAAGTCTTTATACTCCCTGAACCCTTTCATCCACTCAAGGTGTTCTCTGGAAATATTAAAAACATAGTTAGTAGGGATAAGTTTTTGAATTTTGGAAAAGTCAGAAAGGGACGCTTTCCACTGGTTTGATGCTGCTCTACATTCTTCTCCAGGCAGCATATAGTCTACAATGTTTAATGTTGACATAAGTATAGTTTTTAGTCGTATAAAAATATACAAACTAAACATGCTACGCAAGAAGATTTTAATTAATAATTTTTCACAGTAATATGATAACAGCTCTGTTGCTTCTCTTTGATATAATATATTCTACCAATCTTCTCATAATGCTTTAAAACTTTCTCCAGAGCTATTTCCATTTTCGGATTGTATTTTAGAACATTGTTAAATCTCACATAAGAAATATCAAAAGAATTCCCATAATTATGAGAACTAATCCCTAATGAGGCATTAGAATTCACTCTTCTTAGCCTGCACTGATCTTCAAGCGTTCTTGTAATGGATGAAACAGTAAATGTACCGCCTTTTGTATCCTTGCTGAACTTAGATGCTATTTTCTCCAGCGTGGTTTTTGCCTTTGATACCATATAAGCCCTGCTGTAATCAAGCCTTTGAACATGATATCCCTTCCCGGATTTTTTTACTTTGTGGAATTTACCGCTATTGATGTATTTCTGTACGGTCCTGGAATCTTTCAGCAGCTGTACCCCAAAACTTTTTGAGGCATCAAGATGAGATTTATAAAGCGGCGTTGGTTCAACCTTCAGTACAGTGGCAAGATCATAACAGGGAAAATCTTTTTTAGCTGCCTGCGAATAATGTAAACTATAAATAAAAGGTACAAAGACCACGCAAAAAAACTTTCTCATTCACCATCCTTTTAAATTACAAATGAAAGATAAAACATTTATGTTATATCTTTCAAAACTGACTATTATACTCTCTCAATAAATCCCAAACAAACTTTACACCAAATTGCAGATTTTACAATTTTTGTTCTCTCTTTTTTGAAATATTTTTAAGATTTATCTTTTTACTTTAAGATTTAAATTTTACATTTGAGATACTTTAAACAATAAACAACATGATAAAAAAACTTTTCGCTGAATTTTTCGGCACATTTTGGCTTGTTTTCGGAGGATGTGGAAGCGCTGTTTTCGCAGCCGGTGTTCCAGATATTGGCATCGGGCTTTTAGGAGTTGCTTTAGCCTTCGGTCTTACTGTTCTTACTATGGCTTACGCTGTAGGACATATCTCAGGAGGGCATTTTAATCCGGCGGTTTCGTTTGGACTTTTAGCAGGAGGAAGATTTTCTGCAAAAGACCTTATTCCTTACATTGTAGCACAATGTCTGGGCGCAATTGTAGCAGCAGGATGCCTGTACACGATTCTTAACGGAGCCGGAGCGGTAGAATTCTCAAAACCCGGAGATTTCGCCACCAACTTCTACGGTGAAGCCGTTTATAACGGAAAAGCTTTCAGTATGGGAGCAGCATTTCTTGCTGAGTTTTTATTAACCGCATTTTTCCTTATTGTAATCATGGGAGCTACGGATAAGTGGGCGAATGGTAAATTTGCAGGTCTTGCTATTGGTCTTGCTCTTACTTTGATCCACCTGATCTCTATCCCGATTACGAATACTTCTGTAAACCCTGCCAGATCACTTTCTCAGGCAGTCTTTGTGGGAGGAACTGCAATGTCACAGCTTTGGCTGTTCTGGGTAGCTCCTATTTTGGGAGGAATTGTAGGAGGTTTAATCTACAAGTTCTTACTTCAGAGAGATACTGCTGAAATTGCAGATTAATTTTAAAATAACATTCAATGATAAAATCCTGTCAGGCGGCAGGATTTTTTATTTTATTTTTTTGATTTCAAAAGGATTTTTAAAGATCAGCTCTTCATGCTTTCCTTTGATTTCCATTTTACGCTGAAGAAGGTTCAAAGCCATTTTTCTGATAAAAAGATCCTTGTCATTCAGTTTCCAGTAAGAATCCTTATGAAGATTTCTAGGCTGGCGAATCAGATAAAATTCAGTTTCCCAGGTATCCACATTATGATAGAACTCTATGATTCCGCAGTGTTCAGGGATAAGGGCTGCATCTACCATTCCCATTGGAAGCAAAAAGCTAAAGGAATTGCATACATAATCGCCACAGGAAATTTTATCATGTTTCAGAAATTTTTCTCCGGTATCTTTATTCAGGTATGATTTTTTGAAATCATTTTTGAAATCACTTTTTGAAAGCTTAATTTCAATTTCGTGACTTTCACCTTCTGAATTGATGATTAAGATATCTGCTTCCCAATCTGCCTGAAAATAATTCGTCAGTACGATTTCTTTTTCAAAATCGCAATGGGAATGAATGTAGGCGTGTATGAGTTCTTCTATTTTGATCATTGATATAATTGTAAAATGTACAATGTAAAAAGTATTAATGATGATGCGCTCTCCTAAAAGTCAATATTGTAAACGCTAAGTTCACAAAGTTTTTTTATTTACCGACTGTTTAAAATGTTCGCAGAGTTGTTTCACTCAGCAAAAGCCGCAAGGTATTTTTATTGATTATGATCATACAAAAATTGACAAGCGAAGCAAATTGACGATTCACAATTGCTTTTATATTTAACTTTTAGCTTACCAGCAGACTGCATCCTCTGATATCGGAATGATCTATTCTTCCTAAGACCTGAAATTTATCTCCTATTATTTTTCCCAAATCCTGTGTTGCAATAAATGAGCAGGAATGGGTGTTGGCAAGATCAATAATATTAATAGCTCCTGTTCGGCCTTCTTTTTCATAAGCTAAAGGATCTTCAGCGTTGCGAACCATAATTCTCATCCAGTTTGGACACTCATATTCATTATTTCCAAGGGAATAAGCCTGTGAAAGCAACTCTGTCATAGAGTATTCGGAATAGATTTTCTCTGTTTTAAGACCTTCCTGTAATATTTTCAGCAATTCATCCTTTGTCATTTCTTCCTTTCGCCCTTTCATACCGCCGGTTTCAATTATCACTAAATTTTCGGGGAAGTTCATGGATTCTTCGCTTTGTTCATGACAATAATCCAAAAAGTCCAGAAGAGCAAAGGAAACTCCGAAAAGAATCACTTTTTTATCCTTCAATGTGTTCAGGAGTTCAAAGAGTTCGGCATGGTTATAAAGAAAATATCCGTTTTCCGGTTTCCCGGATTTTTTCATCAGATAATCTACCATATAGATCAGTGATGAATTCTGTCTCTCCAGATAACTTGGAAGCAGCCCCAGAAAAATAAAATCTTCCGGTTTTCCGATAAACTGATCAAAGCTTTTGTAAATACTCTCCTCATAAAGCTCAGTATCTGCGATGAAATGTTTTGAAAGGTTCATTTGGGTTGTTCCTGAACTTTGAAAGAAAAGATCCGTATCAATATTTTTATCCAGAATCTGATGGTTTTTAAACATTTCAATAGGAAGAAACGGGATTTTCACCAGACTATCGACCTCATCGGGATTAACCTTCAGAAAATCAACAAATTTCCTATATATTTCAACATTTCCATATTGATAACGAAATGTTTTCAATGAGGCATTCAGAAAATCCTGTTCATTCTCTATGTTGAATATATTTTTCAATTCCATAATTTTTGAGTTTCTTAATCCCTTACTACAAGGCAATTACAGAGATAAAATATTGTTTTTAAATAATTTTTTAATGCATTAAACCTATTTTGGTAGACTTATTGCAATGTGTTACTTGGAATATGGATTAAAAACAAGAGTGGGTTTTTCCACCCGTTCGAAAGTTACCTCTTTTAGGGGTAATTTTTTTTGCTTTATTTTTGAAAAGTTTTCAGTTCAAAATCTTTTTCAAAAACCCCGTACGTGAAATAGGAAATCCAGTCTCCAAGGTTGATATATTTTGCATTATGGTCCAGATCCAGTACCATGGGCAGGTGTCTGTGTCCATAGATAAAGTAATCAATCTTCTGAGTTTTCAGTTTTTCTTTGGAATAAATAATCAGAAACTCTTTATCTTCTCCCAGAAAAGCTTTGTCTTCTTCTCCTGAGATCATTTTATTTTTTTGGGAAAGATACAACGCTATTTTCATTGCAATATCGGGATGAAGCCATTTGAAGAACCATTGTGCCAAAGGATTTGTGAATAATTTTTTCATTCTTTTATATCCTTTGTCTCCAGGTCCCAAGCCATCTCCGTGAGCCAGCAGAAACTGCTTCCCTCCCATTTCAAAATATTGTTTCTGATAGAATACGGTGCAGCCAATCTCTTCTTCCAGATAATCTTTCATCCAGAGATCATGATTTCCGACAAAGAAATAAATATGAATTCCTCTGTCTTTGAGTTCTGCAATTTTTCCAAGTACCCGGACATATCCTTTGGGAATAACATGCTTCCATTCATGCCAGAAGTCAAAAAGGTCACCCATTAAAAACAAAACCTGAGCATCTTCTTTGATCTCATCCATCCAGCGTATAAATCTATCCTCCCGTACCTTGCTTTCCTTGGGTGTAGGAGCACCAAAATGCTGATCCGAAGCGAAATATACTTTTTTTCCAGGTTCTAAATTAATTGTTGTTTTTAACACCTTCTGAGTTTTGTGAAAAATTATTGATTATCTTCTGCAAACCATTCTCCATAAGAGTTTTCTGTCTCATGAAGTTTAAGATAGGCTAAAGAAATTCCTTCGGGAAGTCTTGATTTGATTTTAGCAGCAATGGCGTACAACATGTTTTCACAGGTTGGCTGGAAGCTGCAATAGATTACTTTATGTCCTTTCTGCTCAAGGTCATCTCCCAGTTCTTTATGAGGAGACAGCGCATTGACAAGGACCGCATGATCCCATACGTCCACGATCTCAGATTTTACGATACTTTTGATATCTCCGAAATCTACCACCATTCCATTTTTAGGATTTTCAATATCATTAATCGGTCTCCCTTTCACTGTTACAAACAGCTTATAGGAGTGTCCATGCATATTTTTACACTTCCCATCGTAGTTGTAAAGCACGTGAGCCGTTTCGAATGTAAAAATTTTTGTAATACGTATCATATTACAAAGATATGACAAAACCGCTTAATAGAGAAAAGACTGTTTCTATTACGGCGATTTTAAAATATTTTTTTAGCAGGTTTTCAAAATTGATATCTATTACTTCTTGAAAATTAATTGGTCTACTTCAAAACCTAATTGATACAAATAATCCAATCCATCTTGAACTGCTATTGAATTAACACCTGACCACCCATTTTTTAATCCAAGCAAAATAAACTGTTTAATGTACTTTGGCTCATTAAGATTAACGGTATCTTCTGAGTTTGTTAATTTATTTCTCAACTTAATACCGGATTTTAAAGGCTGACCCATAATATAATGATCAAATGTTACAAACTCAACGATCAAAGGAGTCTGTTTATGCTCTCTTAGAAAAACTTTCAATGTTAGAGTATTAATTTCAGTTTCAGCGTTCAATTGATCCGTAACCGAATACAAATATTCATTATTATCGATGACTATCTTTCTTAATTTGTTTTTCATCACCTCTCTTTATCTGATCGTTTTTTCAAATCTGTTAATGACTTTATATTCTTTATTTTTAATGACAATCTCATATTCTCCTTTGTCCAGAATTAAATAACGATTGTCTTTAGATGTTTTGAGTTCAATGATATCGGCAGGAATTCCTTTTTGTTCATACTCCCCTTTTCTATAGGCAAAAATCAATACCGGATATTCTGAAACTTCACAAACCGGAATCTTATACCACTTTCTATTTTTCGTCAGCATCCAATCTGGTCTGCCTTTGATGTATTTTGTAATGGGATGAATGATTTTAATATCGGTATACAGCTCTTTATCTTCTCCGTTATAGATTGCCTGATTTTCATCTTTTAAAACAACAGGGATAGTATTATTTACCAATCTTAAAAGTGGTTCGTTATACTTTGGGTTACTTTTTTCTGAAAACTGAGTCTGATCAATGGTAAAAGGATTTATTCCAGTAAGGTCTGAAAGTCTTCCCGCCATTGTTTTTTCCCAGGATTTATGAACACCTTCATACGCATGCTGGTAACCGCAGTAGATGAAATATTTGCCATCTTTATTTTTCTGCATAAAATCGAAAATATTGTTTGCCTCTCCTATTTCCCTTTGTTTATTATTTCCTTCTGCTTCATATGGGAAAAGCTTGAACCCAATTTTCAAGGCATTGTAAATAAAGTTTCCGAATTCTGGTTCTTTGGAATAATATCCACTGTTAAGAGCAGCAAATTTCGTGGTGTTTACAGAGTCACTCGCTAATGTTTCAAGTCCCAAATATCTGTATCCGTTATCATATAACCCCTGAAGCAAGGAAGATGCGAAAGTTCGGTGACTGGCATTGTGATGGGCTTCATTAATGATGATAATCTGTTCACTAACGGATCTTTTCAAGATATAATCTTTTGCGTTGACAGGGATTAGTTTTGTAAATCTTAAACTATCTGCAGTGCTCAGCTTTTTCACTCTTCCAAAAGTCATATCCCAACTTTTCAATGCAGGGTTATATTGTCCGCTTATCGAGTAAAATGTTGCACCCATCTGGCTTCTCCAGGATTGACTTTGGGTGGAGTCTGCCACCTTTTTTTTAATATCATCTGTAAACCAGTAAGGATTTTCCTGGCCATAACCTGCCATGCTTAAGAAGAGCAATGTCAGTGAATATAAGAGCTTCATATGTATTTAGCTTTTTAATTTGATGCAAATAGTCAAAAAAACTTCTCCAACCAGTCATTTTCCAAACGTTTGATCTTTTTAGTTTCAGGATCAAACAAAATCCAGAGTGTGCTTGAATTTACCACCAGTTCATCATTGCAATAGAATTCTACTTTCCTTGGCTGCTTAGCTCCTTCCGGAGCCATTGGATAGGTTCTTACCGTAATGATATCATGCAGATAAACCTGTTTTTTGTATTGAATATGATGATCCAGAAGCATCCAGGCATCATTCGTATACTCTGTTTTATATTTCAAGAGATCCCAGTGTTCTGCAGCCACTTCTTCCACCCAGTGTACATACTGTACATTATTCACATGGCTATTGTGATCAATATGTTCTTCTGTTACTTTGATCTGTTTTTCGTACATTAAATTCATTCTGCTGAAAGTTTACTCAAATTTATCATTTTAAAACAAAATATTCTTCATGCCATTAATCACTTTTACGCATAAAAAAACGGAATCATGAATTCTGATTCCGTTGTAATATTCAGTATATTAAGTTTCTTATTTAGATTTTCCAGCAGGTTTTGCAGGCGTTGCTGCAGCTCCTAATTTACTTTTCACAAGAGCTGTGATATCTTCACTTCCATCATTGTAAATAAGATTATTAGTTTCCTGAGATGCAATATCAAAAACATAATTGATACCTTTTTCTTTGGCAGCAGCAGAAATAGCAGCTTTTACTTTTTGCTGTAACGGAGTAAACAATTCATTTTGTTTTGCAGAAATATCTTTAGCAGCCTGTGCTCTTGATTCTTCAATTTTTTTACCCAGAGTCTGCAATTCTGTTTGTGCTGCCATCAGTTCTTTCGTTACCGCTTCTTTGTTAGCTTCACTAAGAGTCTTTTCTTTATCCTGGGCTGCCTTCAATTTAGCCTGATAATCACCGATTAATTTTTCAATTTCAGTCTGCTTGGTTTTTGTAAAATTGTCCACAGTTGCACTTATTGTTTTTACTTCGGATAAACTTGCAAAAATTTCATCAGTATTCACGCTACCAATCTTTTGTTGGGCTTTTGCAGCATTGGCTGTAAGTGTTAATCCTAATGTAATAAAAAGTACTTTAATTAAATTCATTTTTAATAATATTTTTTCAGCCTCAAATATAATTCAAATTTCAATTACTTATCATGTAGTATTTATTTCTTTATTATTTTGAGATATCTATAGTGTAAAAACAGGTTTAAACACCTTTAAACAAAAGAAAAACCTTCCCGAAGACGAGAAGGTTTAATATCAAAAAAATATGAAAAAATGACTAATGGAACTGTGCGGTTTCTGTAGAATCTTTCATCGCTACTGTAGCCGAGGAACCGTTTGTGACAATATTCTGTACTTCATCAAAATATCCTGTTCCTACAAAAGACTGATGCTTCACTGCTCTGAATCCTTTCTGCTGTAATGCAAACTCACGCTCCTGAAGTTCTGAATATCCTGCCATTCCTCTTTCTTTATAAGCTAAAGCCAATTCAAACATAGCCGTGTTCAAGGCATGGAATCCTGCAAGGGTAATAAATTGGAACTTGTATCCCATTTTAGCCAGCTCTTCACGGAAAGTAGACATTTCTTCCACACTCAGTCTTGCTGCCCAGTTGAATGAAGGTGAACAGTTATAAGCCAGCATTTTTCCCGGAAATTTGGCATGAATTCCTTCTGCAAATCTTCTCGCCTGTTCCAAGTCAGGATTTGAGGTTTCCATCCAGATCAGATCTGCGTATGGAGCATAAGACAAACCTCTGTCGATTCCCTGTTCTACTCCGTTTCTTACCACATAAAATCCTTCGGAAGTTCTTTCTCCTGTCACGAATTTCTTATCCCTGTCATCAATATCGGAGGTGAGTAAATCTGCAGCATCCGCATCTGTTCTTGCAATAATAAGACTTGGAACACCTAATACATCGGCAGCCAGACGTGCTGCAATCAACTTATTGACTGCTTCCTGAGTAGGCACCAATACTTTTCCGCCTAAGTGACCGCATTTTTTGGCTGAAGAAAGCTGGTCTTCAAAATGTACGCCCGCTGCTCCCGCTTCAATCATCTGTTTCATCAGCTCAAAAGCATTCAGATTACCTCCGAAACCTGCTTCTGCATCTGCAATAATAGGCACAAGATATTCTTTGTTTCCTGTTCCGCTTACGGATTGCACCTGATCTGCCCTTAATAAGGCATTATTAATTTTCTTTACCACAGAAGGCACTGAGTTGGCCGGATATAATGACTGATCCGGATACATCTCCCCTGATAGGTTGGCATCCGCCGCAACCTGCCACCCTGAAAGATATATTGCTTCCAGCCCGGCATCTACTTCCTGTACCGCCTGATTACCTGTCAATGCGCCAAGTCCTGCCACATAATCCTGAGTATTTAATTTATTCCAGAATTTTTTGGACATTTCTGTAGCAATAGTATAATCTATGGTATAAGAACCGCGAAGTTTTAAAACTTCTTCTGCTGTATAAGGTCTTTTCACACCGTTCCAGCGTGGATTTGTAAGCCAATCCTGTTCAATAGCCTGGATTTGTTCTTGTCTTGTTTTCATAATATTGGGATTTTGTTTGATTAGGTTTGAAAATAATTTTGTTGCTGGATGCCAGTTCTATTGTTAGTGTTAATTGATAATTGGGTTTTCAACCAGCAACTATAAAACCAGCAACCAACATTTTATTAAATAAAAGGATATGCTTTAAGGGTTAGAAATTCTTCAAATTTTTCAGAAAAGATCAGTTCATTGAAAAGTTCTTTAGCGAGGTTAAATTTTCCGTTCCGGAAACGGGCTTCTCCTACATACTTTTCAATATGGTCCATTTCTTCTTTTTCCCACTGCAGTATCATGCTTCGGGTTAACGTCCTGTCATCACTCAGAACGGCTTCGTTTTTCAGCCACTGCCAGATTTGTGTTCTTGAAATCTCTGCAGTAGCGGCATCTTCCATCAGATTATAAATAGCAGCAGCACCGGTTCCCATCAGCCAGCTTTCAAGGTAAAGAATTCCAACATTGATATTTTTCCGGACTCCTTTTTCGGTAATATCTCCTTTGGGGATTTCCAGCAGCTGATTTTCCGTTATATGATATTCAAATTTTTTATCGATCTGATTTTTGGAAGGCATATACTTATCAAAAATTTCTTTTGCCACCGCTACCAATGCCGGATGTGCTACCCATGTACCATCATGACCGTTTTTCACTTCCCTTTCTTTGTCATTTTTTACTTTTTCAAAAGCTTTTTTATTGGCTTCATCATCGTCCTTTACAGGAATCTGGGCAGCCATTCCGCCGATAGCATGAACATTTCTTTTATGGCAGATTTCTATCACCCTTTTTGAGTATGCACTCATAAAAGGAGAAGTCATCGTCACCTGGTCTCTGTCCGGAACAATAAACTCGGGAAGGTTTCTGAATTTTTTAATGTAGGAGAAAATATAATCCCATCTTCCGCAATTCAGTCCTGCGCTGTGTTCTTTTAATTCAAATAAAATCTCATCAATCTGAAATGATGCAGTAATGGTTTCTATTAAAACAGTAGCTTTAATAGTTCCTTCCGGAATTCCAAGGTAGTTTTGTGCAAAAACAAAAACCTCATTCCACCATCGGGCTTCTTTATAATGTTCCAGTTTGGGAAGGTAAAAGTAAGGACCGCTGCCGTTTTCCAGAAGCTGTTTTGCGTTTCTGAAGAAATACATTCCAAAATCAGTCAGTGATCCGGAAGCTTTCTCTCCATTGATTTCAATATGTTTTTCCGGAAGATGAAGACCACGTGGACGAACCTGTAGAACAGCCGTTTTCTCATTGAGGGTATACGCTTTTCCTTTTTCATTGACAAAATCAATGTTTCGGTTAATGGCATCAGAAAGGTTAATCTGTCCCTGGATACAGTTTTCCCACACCGGCGAGCTGCTGTCTTCAAAGTCAGCCATAAATGCAGATGCTCCGGAATTCAGGGCATTGATAATCATTTTACGGTCAACAGGGCCTGTAATTTCTACTCTTCTATCCAGCATATCGTCAGGAAGTGAAGCACATACCCAATTCCCATTCCTGATGTCTGCAGTTTCTTTTAAGAACCCGGGCAGATTTCCCTGATCAAAATGTTGCTGAGTATTTTTTCTTTCTTCTAAAAGTTCAAGTCTTTTATCATTAAAGTTTTGATGAAGCGAAATCAGAAAATCTACCAAATCAGGAGTAAATATTTCCTCAAACTGCTTCTGTGACTTTATTTCTAACTGAGTCTTTGTTTCCATAACCTATTGATTTTGTGATTTGATGTTACAAACATAAATAAAAATTTTCACAAATAGCGAACGTTCGCTAAATTTATTTTAAAATTTATTATGCGAATAATCGCATCTATTTATTTATATTTGAGTAATGAATTCAGAAAGCGACTTTATCAAAACAGTTTTCGGGCTAAAACTGAAACAGCAGAGACAAAAGAAAAACTGGTCTCTGCAGGATCTTGCTGTAAAGACAGGATTATCAAAATCTTACCTCAACGAAATTGAAAACGGAAAAAAATATCCCAAGCATGATAAAATCATTCAGCTTTCTGAAGCGCTGAACTGTACTTTCGATGATCTGGTTTCTACCAAACTTGATAAAAGTCTTGCCCCTTTCAATGAAATCCTGCAGTCTGATTTCTTTAAAGAAGTTCCGCTGGAACTTTTTGGAATCAATAAGAACAACCTCATCAGCATCATCAGCGATGCTCCTAAAAAAGTAACTGCTTTTATCAATGCTCTGATCGAAATTTCTCAGAATTATAATCTGGGAAAAGAAAGATTTTATTTTGCGGTATTAAGATCATTTCAGGAATTGTATGACAATTATTTTCCGGAAATTGAAGAAAAGGTAGATTTGTTTACACATGAAAATCAGTTAAAAATCAAGAAAAGCTTAAAGTCTGATATTCTGGAGAAAATTCTTGCAGAAAAATTCAGCTACACCATTCAGTCGGAAGATTTTGAAAAATATGGAACTCTGGACAATCTGCGATCTCTTTTTATTCCGGAAAAAAAACTTTTGCTTCTGAATCAAAAACTGGAAAAGGATCAGAAAACATTCATCCTCGCTAAAGAAATCGGCTTCAATGTACTGGAATTAAAAAATCGTCCCAATACGTATTCATGGCTTGACTTCGGAAGTTTTGAAGAGATCCTGAACAACTTTTACGCCTCTTATTTTGCAGGAGCATTGCTAATTTCCAAAAAATCTGTCATTGAAAAAACTTCAGAATTTTTCCAGCAGAATACATGGGAATCTAAAAGTTTTGAGGGACTGATCGATAGTTTCACCCACTCTCCTGAAACGTTTTACTATCGGCTGACCAACATCCTCTCGGCCGAAATGGGAATTAAAGATCTTTTTTATTTATGTCTGGTAAAAAAGAAAAACTCGGATAAAATTCAGATTTTAAAAGAGCTTCATCTTAATCATCAACAGGCTCCTCATGCGAATGCAATGAACGAACATTACTGCAGAAGATGGATTGCGGTAAAAAATCTTGGTGATTTAAAAGAAAATGAAACCCTTACGGATGCTCAGATTTCTCACTATAAAGATCAGGGAATAAGCTATCTGGTAATTTCTACTTCACAGAAAAATCCTTTTTCAGATGGAAGTAACAGAAGTTATTGTCTGGGGATTTTACTGAATTCTCAAACGATTAAAAAAATAGGTTTTATCAAGTCTCCATCTTTAAAAACCATCAATGTAGGGGTTACCTGCGAATCATGCAGTATTGCCGATTGTGAAGTACGACAGGCACCGCCCGTAAGACTGGAAAAGGAACATTTTAATCTGAGTATGAAAAGTTCTGTGGAAAAGATCAGGAAAAATTTTGAAGGGATCTAAATGTGAACAGTGAATTGTTAACGCGCTTTACTTGTGAGTTCTTTCTATTTTGGATACGTGATTCAATCTTAAACGCAGAACTCGCAAAGTATTCTGTACTATTTTGTATTTTTTCGGGCGCTATGGCGTTTCACTCAGCAACGAAAAAGGATATATCTCTACTCAATTCAATACCCTTTTAACCATTTTTTACTATTGCAAAAATTGACAATTATTTTCATATCTTAGTAAAAACACACTATGATTTTAGATGTATTGTTTCCTAACCGCTGCATTCACTGCAACAGAATCATCGATCCTGAATTTTTGGTTTGTGATCTTTGTTTCAGCCAGATTCATTTTACCCATTACAATTATTTTGAAAATAATCCGGTTAAGGAAAAATGCAGTTTATTCTTTCCGGTTGAAAACGCTTATTCTTTAATACAATTTGAAGAGAAAGGCTTAAGCAGACAGATTATTCATGAGCTGAAATATAAAAGCAGAGAAAAAACTGGAAAGATTCTTGCAGACTGGACGACTGAGCGGCTGAAATTTGATGACCACAAACCTGATTTACTGGTCAGCGTACCTCTTCATCCGAGGAAACTCAAAGAGCGTGGATATAACCAACTTCATTTATACACAGAAACGTTGTCTTCATTTTACAACATCGCTTTTGATCATCAATTAATTAAACGAAATCATTATTCAAAAGCTCAGGCTTTAAAAGATAAGAAACACAGACTGGAGTCTGCCAATATGTTCTCCATTACTCAATCTATTACCGGAAAGCATATTCTACTGATTGATGATGTTTTCACTACAGGAAATACGGTTTCATCAGTGGCATGGGAAATTTTAAGTGCCGGAGATAATAAAGTGAGTGTTTTGGTGATGGCTGAGGATGCTTGATACGGGAACGGGGTGCGAGTTGTGAGTTACAGGATGCTAGTTTCGGGTTTTTCTGTGCAGAGCAATAATCAAGAATATTTTCAAACCCTACAACACTCAAACACACTTACAATTCCTCCTCCATCTATTTTCACGATTCAATTCATTTTCCTAATTTTCCGGAAACTATACAACTATGCCCAATCTGATTTTACTACACGGAGCTTTAGGTCACAGTGACATTTTTAAGCCTTATCTGAACGTTCTGTCATCATATTTTAGAGTTCATACTCCTATTTTTTCAGGACATGGAGATCAGGAACTTCCTGCAGGCGGTCTCAGTATTAAAAAGTATGTCCAGGAATTATCTGAGTATTGTAAAGTGAATCATCTGACTGACCTATCTATTTTCGGACACAGCATGGGTGGCTATGTTGCACTTTGCTACGCCATGCAAAATACTGACAATGTAAATTCTGTTATAACACTGGGCACAAAGTTCGACTGGACTGAAGAACAGGCTTTAAAAGAAAGTAAAATGCTTAATCCGGATGTTATTCTTGAAAAAATTCCTCAGTATGCCCAGCTTTTAGAATCACAACACGGAACAAAATGGAAACAGCTTCTTCCTGCTATTGCTGATTTAATGATTGATCTAGGTAAAAATCCTCCTCTGGAAAATAATTTTGCTACGATTACCACTCCGGTTCAAATCATGGTGGGAGATAAAGATAATATGGTCACTATTGAAGAGAGTATGAGAGTTTACAGAAGCCTTCCAAACGCAAAATTTGCCGTACTTCCGGACACAAAGCATCCTATGGATAAAGTACGGCCTGATTTATTATTGAACTTAATAAAAGATTTCCGGAATCTTTCTTAATTTATCGCTGAAGTTTTTCTCCGTAGCTCAAATCTCCGGCATCTCCCAAACCAGGAGTGATATACCCTTTTGATGTTAAATGTTCATCAATGGCTCCTACCCAGATATGAGCTTCAGGATAAGCATTCTGAACTGTTTCAACTCCTTGCTTCGATGCAATAGCGGCAACAATATGAAGCTGGGTTGGATTTCCGTTGGTCAGCAAATCTTTGATAGCTTCAATAAGGGAAGCTCCTGTTGCCAACATGGGATCTGCCACGATCAAAGGTCTGCCTTCAATGCTTGGGCAGGTAAGATAATCCTGTTTGATGGAGAAATAATCGTTGGCATCATGTTTTCTGTAAGCTGCTACAAAACCACAGTCTGCTCTGTCCAGATAGTTCAGAATTCCTTCGAACAACGGAACTCCGGCTCTTAAAATAGTTGTAATAACCGGTTGTACAGCTATTTCCCGGCTTTTTATCGTATCTAAAGGAGTTTGAATTTCAACTTCTCTGTATTCCAGTCCTTTACTGATTTCAAAAGCGGCAATCTCCCCGATTCTTTCCATATTCCTTCTGAATCTCATTCGGTCGTGCTGGATAGTAACGTTTCTAAGTTCATTTATCCATTCGTTGACCAGAGAGAAGTGTTGCGATAAAATAGTAAGCATGAAAATTTTATTTTTAATTTCAATTGCTGCAAAATTACAACTAAAAAACGAATTGAAAGATCGGGCTGAAAGATAAAGTCTGATCTGATAATATAAAAACCTCCGGCAAGCGAAGCTTGCCGGAGGTTTTTGATGAACATCTGTTCTTGTTATTTTTGTCTGAAATAGACTTCGATCGGAACTCCGGTAAATCCGAATTCTTTTCTCAGCTGATTTTCAGTAAATCTTTTATAAGGTTCTTTCACATACTGTGGAAGGTTGCAGAAAAATACAAACTGTGGTGAAGGCGTAGGAAGCTGAACACAATATTTGATTTTGATATACTTTCCTTTCAATGCCGGTGGTGGTGTATTTTCGAAGATCGGAAGCATTACTTCATTCAGTTTTGAAGTTTTAATTTTCTTCTTACGGTCTTCATAAACTTCCATGGCAACTTCTACAGCTTTCAGGATTCTTTGTTTCGTTAAAGCTGAAACGAATAGGATTGGAATATCCTGGAACTGACCGATCTTATCTTTGATTGATTTTTCAAAATCACGCATCGTATTGGTCTGCTTGTCCTCGATCAAATCCCACTTATTCACAAGGATTACAATTCCTTTTCTGTTTTTCTGAGCCAGTCCGAAGATGTTCATATCCTGAGATTCCCATCCCTGTGTAGCATCTACCATGATGATCACAACGTCTGAATATTCAATAGAACGGATGGATCTCATTACAGAGTAGAATTCAAGATCTTCGCTTACCTTCGACTTTCTTCTCATCCCTGCGGTATCTACCAATACAAACTCGTGTCCGAATTTATTATATAAAGTCTGGATACTGTCTCTTGTGGTTCCTGCGATATCGGTTACGATATTTCTTTCAACATCCAATAAGGCATTGGTCATTGTAGACTTTCCTACATTTGGACGACCTGCAATCGTAATTTTAGGAAGTCCTTCAAATGGATCTTTATATTCTGTAGTCGGGAAATCTTTAACGATATCATCTAATAAATCTCCTGTTCCGGAACCTGTAGCAGAAGAAAGTGTGTAATATTTATCAATTCCTAACTGATAGAATTCTGTTGCAGGAAGCTCTTCTTTTGCAGAATCTACTTTATTGATAACGATGTAAATAGGTTTATTGGATCTTCTAAGAAGTCTGTAAATCTCGTGGTCTGTGTCAGTAAGCCCTTCTTCAACGTTCATCATAAAGATAATAGAAGTTGCTTCATCCACCGCTAATTGTACCTGCTTACGGATTTCTTCTTCGAAGATATCATCTGTACCTACATCATAACCTCCGGTATCAATTACCGTAAAATCTACTCCGTTCCAGTCTGATTTTCCGTAGTGACGGTCTCTGGTAACACCAGCTGTAGAATCTACAATAGCTTCTCTTCTTTCTAATAAACGGTTAAAAAGCGTGGATTTTCCTACGTTGGGACGTCCAACGATTGCGACAATATTTGACATAAAAAATGTTTAATAATCCTTTTGCTTTGCTCAGGATATGTTATTAATGGGTTACTCCAACTTTTGGAGCCCAATTTTTTTTGCAAAGATAAGGTTTTATTATTTAAATGAACCTTGAAGGAGAGAAGCTGGAAGAAGGAGGCTGGAAGTCACTATCTAATGGGAATTCATTACTGGCTTCCCCTTAAAGCTGAACAAACAATATCTGAAAATCTGTTACTATTCTTACAAAAATTGTTTTTTTAAAAAAATTAAAAAATAATTCTTTGGATATCAATACATAAAGCTGCAATCTCAATAATTATGTTAATTAATCTTTAATTTAGATTTTCATATTTAAAATAATTTCTATAATTTCGCGGCATAGAAACAGACCCATGGTGTAGCGGTAACACTACTGATTTTGGTTCAGTCATCTGGGGTTCGAATCCCTGTGGGTCTACAAACAATAAAATAACCATCTAATTCTTAGATGGTTATTTTATTTTCAGACAATGAATTTCTTTTTATATACACTGATAGAAATTTTCACCTTTCCTCTTCATATGATGCTCAGTCCAGACAATTCGATTTCGTTGTTTTGTTTCATTTTTTAAGATTAAACTAAGCCTTTTTAAATATTCATAATTTCCTGATTCATTCATTATAAGATAAGCAGGTCTGTTAGGATTAACTTCCATCATGGTAAATACCTGATTATCAATAAAATTTACTCCTTTACAAAAATGATTTCTTCCATCTGGTAATTGTATTACGACTTAATTTAAAATGCACTGCAGTCTGTATATTATTCAATTTATTTTCCTTCTGATAGTGAAGAATCTCCAAAACAGTTCTTTTATCATATGATCTCAATTTTTGATTAGCGATTTCATTATCTGTTTCAAATAAAAGTCTATTGAGCTTAATCACATCAAGAATACTCATATATTCTTTATTTAAAATATTACCGCATACCTCAATTTTACCCGGATATTTAGCAAGCACCATATCTGTATATATTTTTTTATAATTGGGTCCTTTTATCATAATTTCCTATTTAAATTTCCTAAAACTTAATTCGTCCAAATCGCTTTACCATTTTTACATTTTCTACAATCTCATTATTGAAACAGATGATGATATAGGTTTTCATACCTATCCAATTTGAATTCAAATAATAAGTCCATACATCAGCAGGATAATGATTAAATTCACTTCCAAATTCTGACAATACTTCTTTTTTACTCAGTCCTATTAACTTTTGCAACTCATTCAATTTCATATTATGATATTTTGAGACTATTAAGTTGATGAGACAAGGAATTCTCATTCGAAAATAAGCCCGGGTAATAGTTCCGGGCTTATGATCTTTGAATATATAATATATAGATTATAATATGAGATTATTTAACAAACCATTGCAAGTATCTACCTTCTCCACTATTAAAAGAATGTGGCCTTAGGCTTGTGTAAGAACACGTTTGCGTAGCAAAGCTGTTATCATCTGTAGTACATTTTCCAAATAGGTGATTCCCTTCAACTTCACCAAAGAATCCGAATAAATTATTAAATGATGATGCATTTATTGAAGTACCGTCAGGTGCAGTTATCGTACCCGCAATACGTCCTCCTGCATCCCAGTGAGAAGTATAACCAGAATTAATATACGGGCAAACTCTCCCTGCTGTCGCAACATTATTGTAAGTAGCATTATTGGTACGGGCATCATAAACATATCCGAAGATTTTACCTGTAGTTGGAACAATTGGATGCTCGCAAGTTGATGCAACATTCGCGATATAATCATACCCTGTTGTTGGTTTTGCATTGAAAAAATTACCATTTCCCCAGCTATCATTCATATTAGTTGGATTATTGGTGATTTGAACCCTATAGTCGCCCAGAGTTGCACTTTTAGAGTTTTGCATTGCTGTAAGAGGTATTCTGTAGTTAGTATAATTCATAACCCCTGCAGCAGTTGTAACAACATTCTGTGGTGAGTTCGCAGAAAGTGCTACAGCACCTGAATTCGCGCCAATATACATACTATTAGCCGTTCCGTAAAGACCACCACCTGTGTAAGCGGTTTTTTCAGAGTATGACCACAGCAAAGTATACCCTCCATGAGTCATATCACAATAGGTTTTAATAGGTGTAGCATCTGCAGAACCAGTCTTGATCCAGTATTCCCCATCCGTTCTTTTACCAAGATTGTAAATATCTAAACATCTGTCTGCCGGATCTACAAAAGTACCTTTGGTAGTATCAAATGTTACAGAAAATGTACAGGTTTGTGAATTGGCACCATTCGTTGTAAAAGTATAAGTAAATACACCTGCACTTGTTGGAGTTCCTGAACCGTGAAGCGTTATTGAAGTACTTCCTGTTGTGATTGTTTCTGTATCGGTAAAATTGACACCGTTATTAGATGAACTAATAATGGTTACCTGTCCTCCTGTATCTACGTTAGATAAAGGTATTGTCACCGTATTGGTATTATAATCCAAAACAGTTTGTGCATTATAGGTTCCGTTTACAACTGCGCTACCACATGTGATACCATAACTGATTTGTGAGCCGCTTACCGCTACAGTTACAGATGTACATGAAGTGTCAATAGTTCCATCATATTCAAAAGATATGGTATCCGTCTGAGGTCCTGCACTAGGAGCTCCTGAGCCAGACAAGGAAATAGTAAAAGTTCCGGCATTCGGAAATACACCTGTCTTTTCAAAATAATAGCCATTGGTTGTTTTTGCAATTATATGGTAGGTTCCGGCTGTTGCAACTGTAACCGGCATCGTGATGTAATTATTTACATTAAGGGAAGTCCCTTGAGTATAAGTTCCAAAAACCTTTATTTTGCTGCAGTCTACGGTATAAACAGCAGGTTTATATGTTCCGCAAAGACTTAACCAGGTGGCATTAGTGGCTTGATAGTAATTATAACACTTTTCATCAGTATTATAAATAGTTAACCCATCTTCAGTAGCTGCCAACCCGGTAATAGCATTTCTTTGAGCAGTTGTAAGACGGGTTAGCAAAGTTCCTGTATTTTTATCTTTAGAAACAATGTCAAGCGCAGATTTGCTATTGGGACTAGTTGTATTGATTCCAACTTGAGCATATGCTTGAAAAGGAACGATCATCATTATGAAAATGAGTAATATATATTTTTTCATTTTTTGTTTTTTTGTTTTATTTAAATTACTTCGTTACGGTCCGAAGACCAAATTCTTAAGATACTATTCCCAGTATAAGGAGGTGGCCTTGATAATGACATCTTTTCTTTGTCAAATGAATTTTGCATTTTAATTATAGTATATTGTATTATTAAGATTGGTTATAAAAAGACAAATTCAGAAATATAAAATAGTGGCATTTACATTTGTATGGATTTATACTTTCCATTACCTGTTTCCGGAATAATACAGCATCAGGACCCAGATAATAAATTAAATAAATCACACTGAAATAATTAAAATTATAATTATTTATTAATTATTTAAACTTAATTTTAAATTAACCTTAATAAAACAACAATAAACAAATAATTTAATTAAAATAATTTTCAAAATATTTTTTAATGTTTATATCTTTGCATTATAATTTTTCAAAACAAATATTTTCGAAAGACATATACAGGTGCAAATGTAGGATGAAAAACAAATCAAATAAAGGCAATACAAATCAAAAACCTTAAAATAACTTAAATTACACAAAACCCTATTATTCAACATACTACAAAAAGCATTTACTAGTAAATAACTTTCAAAATAACAAAATGACTGCAAAAAAAAATATAATTGATAGCATTGAGAGGTTGAAAAAAGAGTTATTAGATAAATATATATTGTTAATGATTACTCTATTTATTATCTATGTTTCCATTTTCTATTTTTATTTATACAATAAAATAGTTATCATATATTTATTAAGCGGAATATGCTTTCTATCCTATGGTTATATTATTGTAAGAAGAAGATATTCAATAAACTCAATTGTACATACTTATTTAATACTAGCTCCTTTATATAATATTTATATTATACTTTTTTTTTGGAAAAGTTCTGTTGCCAGCTTATGTTGGCTTATCCCCATCCCTTTAGGATCAAATATCTTCTTTCAGAAAAAACAAACAATAATTTATACCGGATATTTACTATTTTTAGTCATTATCATTTATATCATTGCTGAAAATTTTTCTTTTAATTTTCAGCAATATTCACAATCACAAATAATTGTTACCGATGTCTTACTTTTTATGTCCAATATTTTGATAGTATGCCTATTAGTATATTATAAGGATTTAATAAGAAAACAGGAAATAAAATTAGAACTGGAAGAAAGCAGACTGAATAGCTCATCTTACAAAGCAAAAGTTAGAGAGAGACAGGTGATCAATAATGATATAGATCTTGATGCTTTGGAAAATATTTTCAGCAGGATTGATGAGAGCATGGAAAAAAACTTATTCTTCAAGGACAGCAAATTTAATCTGTCCTCATTAAGCGCTGCTTTACATACTAACCATCACTATATTTCAAAAGCAATCCGAAATAAAGGATATTCTAATTTTAACAGTTATATCAATAATTACAGAGTAAATTATATTAAAAAGTTATTAGACGAAGTTGACTTACAAAAGACAACATTGATGTATATTTATACTGAATCAGGTTTTTCTAACCAATCCACATTTAATCGTGTCTTTAAACAAATTGAAGGCATTACTCCTTCCGATTATATTCAAAAGAAAATGAATGAAATCAAAAAATAATTACCATTAGATATAAACACACCATAAATCATTAATTTACAAACCAATAAAATTTAAATGATTTTACTGAAATTGATTTACGTGCATATTTTCTGATTGATCCGGGATCCTATCTTTGCAGGTAGAAATAATTTAACTTCTGGTGGTGAATCTGTAAGCTGCCTGCATTTTCAAATTTTATTATTATATGTTTCCGGAAAGAACTATATTAAAACATCAGTTCTCTCCGGTTTTCATGAAATAAAACTTAAGATATGGATTCAAGGGAAATAATTAATACATACGCAACTTCTATTTTGGAATATTTCTTTATAGCAAGCTTTTTTTATATCATTTGTTATAAAATATTCGGTCGTGTACTGAAAGAGTCCAAGATTCAAAAGAAAAATTTAAATAGCAGTGACATTCGAAGAGAAATCATAAATTCACTGCTGTCTACATTTGTTATGACTGTAACAATTGTTACAGTTATAAATACTGATTTGGTAAAATACACCCAATGGTATACAGATATCAATCAATATTCATGGTGGTGGATTCCGGGGGCTTTTATTATGGGCTTAATAATTCATGATACTTATTTTTATTGGCTGCACAGATTGCTTCATATAAAACGTATTTTTAAATACGCACATCTGACACACCATAAATCCACAAATCCAACCCCGTACGCATCCTATTCGTTCCATTTTTTAGAAGCAATTGGAGAAGCATTTATTGTACCCATCATCATAGTTCTGCTCCCATTTCATCCTATAAGTTTATTATTATTCCTTGTCTCTTCTTTATTTATCAACGCCTATGGACATTTAGGGTATGAAATTGCTCCAAAGTGGTTAAGAGGGTCTTTTTTATTTACTATAATAACTACCTCAACCTACCATAATCTGCATCATTCTAAATTTAAAGGAAATTATGGATTATATTTTAGGTTTTGGGATAAAATGTTAGGTACAGAATATCCAAACTATGAAAATGTGTACGATGAAATTCAAAATAGGAGATTTCCGGATTAACGCCGTTTCAGATCCTTCAAAAAAACTTAATTAATTCATTTTTTAGATTTTTTTTAAAATCTTTTTTTTCACCCTACTTTTCTCCGATGCTATCAGTTAAAAAACAGTAATAGTATCGGAGTTTTTTAACATTCCACAAGACTATTTAAAATACTGCTATACTAAGACTTCAATAATCTTTTATTAAAAAAAAATATTAAAAACAATAGATCCTTTAATCAAACGTATGAAAATAGATAATAAAAAAAATATAAATAGAATGAGTATTGTCTTACTTTTATTTTCAGTGATTTGCGTAGCCGGCAATATAGTATTCCTTTTTACTCCATTATATCATAAGGCTATCACTTTTGTCTCAATTAGCATACTTGTATTTATAAATTTCTTTATAATCAAAAAAGTGAAATATAGTGAATTAGAAAACTCAGGAGAAATAATTACTATAAAAACCAAACACTTCATTGGCTTCTATAAATTCTATCCACCCATTGAAATCCCGATAGTTTACATACAACAAATTGATATTTTAAGGTATAGCATAAAATCTACAATTTTTATTTGCTTTACTCCTTATCATGGCAACAAAACCAAGGTCTTAAAATATTCATTGATTGGGATAAATAAAAATGAACTGAGAAAATTCAGTTCATCACTCAAAGAATTAAATAAAATTTCCAATTTTAATATTTCTATTTAATCTTTGATAGTGTTATTTCGTAAAAGAGCCATCATCCGAAAATAAAAACTACAATCTGCCAATTCTATTTTTTGAATATTCATTTATTATAGTTGCAACAAAATTTATAATAAAAACATCTTGTAAAAAATACTTCTTCATTTTGTAATAGTTATTTTCAAGAATAAGTTACATCTATAAATACCAAACAATCAATTATATGAAATCAACTATCGTAACTTACTATAATACAATACATAAGTAATATTAAAGCATTTTACAGATTTTAGTTTAAAATATGTTTTATTGATTTATTCAGACTCATACTTTTGCATCATCCAATAACACCTGTTGAAATATATTTAAATACTTTATTTTACAATTCAGGGGCAGATACTAATAAATAATATTCAGTGTAAAAATGATGAAACTATTAAATATAACTTTTAGAGAATTATTAGATAAACGATTCTAAAAACACAATTCTATCCTGGTAAAGATTCTCATTTTATAAATGTTCAATTTTATCTTTACTGATTCTTCGATGCAGGATCCTTCCCTCAAAAATTAATCAATGCCTGCATCGGAGATGTAAAAAAGTACAATTCATTACATTTCACAACATCAATTAATCTTTAATTAATCATGAAATATAAAAATATTAATATCGGTGAATTAATAAAAAAAAGAGTTCAATATTTAGGTATACATTCAGACCGGATATGTTCTTTCATGAAAATAAGTGAAAAAGAAATTGAAAATATGTATCATGATAAAAATATAGATACTGATATACTTTTAAAATGGAGTAAGTTACTTGAATATGATTTTTTCAGAATATATAGCCAGCACTTAATTCTATATGCTCCTCAAACCTCTGTAAAAAAGCATTCCTTAAAAGAAGGACTTCCTAAATTCCGTAAAAACATATACACCAAAGAATTAATAGATTTCATTTTAGACCTAATAAAAAGTGGAAAAAAAACAAGAAGTGAAATTATAAATGAATATCAAATACCTAAAACAACTTTATATAAATGGATTACGAAAGACGTTACGTTTAACAATGATCAAAATTAATTAGTTCTCCTGAAATTAATGCAAATACATCCCTTATAATCAATAAGAAAGGCAGCCATAAAAGCTGCCTTTCTCTATTTTCATTTTTATTTATTAAACCAGATCAAACCTGTCCAGATTCATCACTTTCGTCCATGCTGCCACAAAGTCTTTTACAAACTTACCTTGTGCATCAGCACTTCCGTATACCTCAGCCACGGCTCTCAATTCAGAATTAGATCCGAAAACAAGGTCTGCACGGGTTGCTGTCCATTTTGGCTGACCAGTCTTCCGATCAGTTCCGATATAAAGCTCTCTATCATCTGACATTGCTTTCCATTGAGTTCCCATATCCAGAAGATTCACAAAGAAATCATTGGTAAGAACTCCCGGACGGCTGGTGAACACGCCATGTTTTGAACCGTCAAAGTTCGTATCTAAAGCACGCATTCCTCCTATCAATACGGTTAATTCCGGGGCAGTAAGTGTTAATAACTGAGCTTTGTCAATCAGTAAAGATTCTGTAGATACGGTGTATTTTCTCTTCAGATAATTACGGAATCCATCCGCTGCAGGCTCAAGATAACCCATAGATTCTACATCCGTCTGTTCCTGAGAAGCATCCATTCTTCCCGGAGCAAAAGGAACTTTTACGTCCTGACCTGCATTTTTGGCAGCCACTTCTACTGCAGCATTACCTGCTAAAACAATCAGATCGGCTAATGATATTTTTTTACCTCCGTTTTGAGAATCGTTAAATTCTTTTTGAATTCCTTCCAGTACTCCCAATACTTTATTCAGCTGTGAAGGATTGTTGACTTCCCAGTTTCTTTGAGGCTCCAGTCTGATCCTTGCTCCATTGGCACCCCCACGCTTATCACTTCCCCGGAAAGTAGAAGCAGAAGCCCAGGCTGTAGATATCAGTTCGGAATGGCTTAATCCTGAGTTTAAAACTTTTGATTTTAGCGCTTCCACATCTTTTTCATCAACCAGTTCGTGGTTTACTTCAGGAATAGGATCCTGCCAGATCAGTTCTTCCTGCGGCACATCCGGTCCCAGATAGCGGGCACGCGGTCCCATATCTCTGTGTGTCAGTTTAAACCATGCTCTTGAAAAAGCATCAGCAAAAGCATCAGGATTTTCATAAAAATGTCTTGAAATTTTCTCATAAACAGGATCAAACCTTAAGGAAAGATCTGTTGTAAGCATTGTTGGTTTATGCTTTTTAGAAGAATCAAACGCATCAGGAATAATATCTGCTCCATCTTTTGCTACCCACTGGTGAGCTCCGGCAGGGCTTTTTGTTAATTCCCATTCATTTTCAAAAAGGTTTTTAAAGAAATAATTACTCCATTGGGTAGGCGTTTCCGTCCAGGTTACTTCCAGACCGCTGGAAATAGCATCTCTTCCGCTACCAGACTTATAAGTACTTGCCCATCCAAGCCCTTGTTGTTCAATTCCGGCTGCTTCAGGCTCTTTTCCTACATGATCTGCCGGACCCGCTCCATGGGTTTTTCCGAAAGTATGTCCTCCGGCAATCAAAGCAACGGTTTCTTCATCATTCATCGCCATACGGCCGAAAGTATCACGGATATCTTTAGCAGCGGCAATAGGGTCAGGATTTCCGTCCGGACCTTCAGGGTTTACATAAATAAGTCCCATTTGTACGGCTGCCAATGGATTTTCAAGATTTCTTGAATGAGTATCTCCATCTGCATTATCATCAGCAGGAAGAACTGCCGAATGACCTTCTTCTACTCCTTCCGAACCGTGAGCATATCGTAAATCCCCTCCAAGCCATGTTTTCTCAGATCCCCAATATACGTCGGAATCCGGTTCCCATACATCTGCACGTCCTCCCGCAAATCCGAATGTTTTAAAGCCCATGGATTCAAGAGCGATATTCCCGGTAAGGATCAGAAGATCTGCCCATGATATGTTTCTTCCATATTTCTGTTTGATCGGCCACAGCAATCTTCTTGCTTTATCAAGACTTACGTTATCAGGCCAGCTGTTTAAAGGTGCAAAACGCTGTTGTCCTGCTCCTGCTCCACCTCTTCCGTCTCCCACACGATATGTTCCGGCGCTGTGCCATGCCATACGGATAAACAAAGGACCGTAATGACCAAAGTCTGCCGGCCACCAATCCTGAGAATCTGTCATCAATGCATGAAGATCTTTTTTTACTGCTTCCAGATCAAGGCTTTCAAATGCTTTGGCATAATCGAAATCCTTATCCATAGGATCTGAAAGGGAAGAATGCTGACGCAGAAGATCTACTCTAAGCTGATCCGGCCACCAATCAGAATTCTGGGTTCCTCCTCCGGCTACACTCTTCTTCATTGTTCCGTTGTGAAACGGGCATTTACTGATGTCATTCAAATCTTTTTCCATTGTCGTTTATTTTATTTTTTATGTTGATTATTACAGTTTCAATTTTCTGTTGTAAGAATATGACAAACCTACAACGTTTGATTGATAAATACAATCTATTAATTTTTATTTCAACGATAGTTAAAAACTATAAATTAATATTTTTAACGGCACAGTTTCTGGACGCAATTGTGGTATTAAGTTAGTCATTTTTCAGATTAACTTAAATAAAAACAGCAGTATAGAGTCCAATTTAGAATTACTCAAGGTAAGAATTTAAAGGGAAAAGGAAACTGGATGCTGGAAAGAGAAAGTTTAACAGCATCATGAAATATAAATTAAGAATTTCTAAAAAAAAGAAAAAACACCCTATTTAAAGACCCACTAAAAAGTACTTCCAGCTTCCATCACCCAACTTCAGGCTTTATCTCACTAAAAATAAATTATCTATCTTTATATTGACAAAATATGAACATCTGCTATGAAAAAAATAATTGTTGTAATTCTCGTTACGTTTATCATTATTCAGTTTTTCCCTATCGATAAAACAAATCCACCACTTACTCCGGGAATGGACTTTCTAAAAATTAAAAATACACCGGAGAAAATTGCCCATACCCTCAGAACGTCATGTTATGACTGTCATTCCAATGAAACAAAGTATCCATGGTACAGCAATATTTCACCAACTTCATGGTGGGTAAAAAACCATATTAATGAAGGCAGGAAACATCTTAATTTTTCTACCTTTGCAGTATATGAGCCTCAGAGACAGGTTCATAAACTGGAAGAATGTATAGAAATGATTGAGAAAAAAGAGATGCCTCTTGAATCTTATTATTTAGGTCATCAGAATGCTAAACTGTCTGATGAGCAGCGTGCAGATCTTATTCAATATTTTAAAAAAGTAAAAGAAGACACTGAAAGAGGAATCCTGTTTAATAAATAACATCATGGAAAATTGGAAAAATAAGCATATTGTATTTTTTGATGGAGATTGCGGTGTCTGTAATTTCTGGGTGCAGTGGATTTTGGAGCGGGATAAGAAAGACCAGTTCATGTTTGCTTCTCTTCAATCTGATTTCGGACAGCAGTTCTTATCAGAAAGAGGGCTGGAAACCAATGTATTCAACACCATGTATTTATGGAAACCCGGACGGTATTATCATATCAAATCAAGAGCTGTACTGGAAATCGCTAATTTACTGGGAGGAGTTTATAAACTTTCCGTTGTTGGGAAAATTCTGCCTGTATCTTTAAGTGACAAAGTGTATGATCTCATTTCCAAAAACAGAATGAAACTGGCCAATCAGAAATGTTATTTACCGGATCAGCAGCAGAAGAAAAAGTTTATCCAGGTTTAATTAATTGTTCTTACACCGTTTCATTTAACTTATAAAAAGATCATTCCGTAAGAGTTACCTGCAATATTAATGTATTGTATAGATTCCTACGGAATGACAAATAAGACGTTTAGTTGTTTTAGTTTAATGTTTAATAAAAATTAAGCTGAAGAACAGTCTCTTACCAGCTTTATCAATTATCAATTATCAATTATCAATTATCAATTATCAATTATCAATTATCAATTATCAATTATCAATTATTACCCATTGCTCATTACTTATAAATTAAGCGACCATACAGAATAAGAATTCGGCGGGCACTGGATTTTCACCCATTTATCTCCCTGGGTTGTTGGGTACCAGTTTGAGTTCCCTGTAAAGTCTTTGATCTGCTGGCTGCTCCAGTTGGTTTCTATCCATCTTTCCTGCCAGTTTGAAGACGTATTGATGTAAACAACAAGTCCCGGATTACCATTATAACCGTTACGTCTTGCAATATATTCGTCATTATCGGTGTAGAGAATAGAAGTTGTTCCGGTAGCTTTATTATTATGAATCCAGATCAGATTGTTCAGTCTTTCTTTATTTAACCATTCTTCATAATCTCTGTAAAAAATAGTGGGATACCCTTCATGGGTTAATATATAGGCGTATGCAGGCATTTTATTGTAAATGATGTCTGTATCATGATTAGCAACAAATGTGACTGCTTTGTATGGATTTCTTTTCCACATCATATCGTCATTCAAAGCATTTAAATTACCATTATCAAAGGCTTCATCCATTTTGTAATAAGCCGCAAAATCAAATACGGAACTGTTGGCATTATTTGCCCACCACTCGAGTGTATTTACATTTGAATCCCATAATTCTCCGACAGAAAATCCTCCTACTTTAGAATTCCATGCATTAACGACCCACGGACCGAACCCTTTAACGTAATCAAACCTCCAGCCATCAAATTTCATTACGTTTTTGTAATATTTGGCAACAGAATCATCTCTTCCCCAAAGCCAGTCCTGCACATGAGGATTCGCATGGCATAAATCCGGAAAACCGCCAAAAGCTCCTTCATCATTATTTCCATAGGAATTTTTGTAAAAGTCATTATAATTTCTCTGGAATTTTCCTGAAGCAACCCCTGAAAAATTGGTCCAGGTATTGTTTCCTGTAAAAGGATTGGCTTCGGATTGCCCTCCACTGTTGTGATTGATTACAATATCTGCATATACCTGCATATTTTCAGTATGAGCCTTTGTAATCAAAGCTTCCAGTTCGGCTCTGGATCCGAAACGGGTTTCCATGCTTCCATTTTGATTAAAATCTCCAAAATCATAATAATCTGTAGGATCATATCCCATAGAATAGGCTCCGTTCTGTGCTTTTGAGGCCGGCGGTAACCATACAGCGCCAATTCCTGCATTGGACCACGCTGTCAGTTTATCTTTAACAGTATTCCACCAGTTGCCACCTTGCGGAACGTCCCAGTAAAAGCCCTGCATCAGAACTCCTCCACCGGGTCCGGCTGTGAATTTACCTTGCGCAGAACCTGAACTACTTCCTGTACTGAATGGCCGGCCATCATGATGGGTCACATTCACTGTTTTGTTATGAACTTCTTCTTGCCTGGAAGTCTCAGTTGTTAATTCATCAGTGGTTCTGCATGAGCTTACCAATGCCAAAGCCAGCATTGAAAGGAAAAAGTTTGTTTTTTTCATCGCTTTAATAAATTATCAATGTATTAAACAAGATACGATTTTATTAGATATAAACTCAAACCAATGGGAAATATTTTCATTTTCAGCAATAAATAAAGAAGAAAGACATTCAAGTTTTTCATTAAAAAATCATAAATTTTTCAGATTCCCGAGACAATTTTTCTTTTAATGCATATATTTGCATACTATGGAATACAATACCCAAAAAACTCAGCTTCATATGCCGGAATATGGCAGAATTATACAACAGTTGGTTGAGCGCTGCAAAGAACTTCCTTCCAAAGACGAAAGGAATGAAATGGCTATGGCAATCATCGATTTTATGGGTCAGAGAAACCCACAACTTCGCGACGAGGAAAATTATAAACATAAACTTTGGGATCATCTTTTTATTCTTGCCAATTATGATCTGGATGTAGAGTCCCCATATCCGTTCCCTACTCCTGAACAATTGGCAGAAAAACCTAAAAGAATGGAATATCCAAAACTTCAAGGTGACTTTAAGTTCTACGGAAAAAGTATTCTTCAATTGATCGAAAAAGCAATCGAACTGGAAACGGGTGATGAAAAAGAAGCCCTTATCGAAGTGATCGCCAACAATATGAAGAAGTCTTATAATGTCTATAATAAAGAACATGTGACGGATGATGTTATTTTCCGCCACCTGAAAGAGCTGTCTGAAAACAGGTTGGATCTTACCGGAATTGATTCTCTTGAGAAGAGTAAAATCTATTACACGAGCAATAACAACAACCGAAATAATAACAATAGTAACAACAGGAATAATAACAATAATAAAAACAATAACCAGCCCAACAAAAGAAGGCATAATAACAATCATAAAAACAGAAAATAATGAGTGGAACATTTCAAATAAGAGGAGGAAAAAGACTGCAGGGTGAAATAACTCCACAAGGAGCCAAAAATGAGGCTCTGCAAATTTTATGTGCTGTTCTTCTGACGGACGAAGAAGTAAGAATCAAAAATATTCCGGATATCCATGATGTGAACAGACTGATTGAAATTCTTGGAGATTTTGGTGTAAAAATTACTAAAAACGGACAGGGAGATTATACTTTCAAGGCTGATCAGGTTAATTTTGATTATATTAAATCTAACGAGTTCAAAAAGGACGGAGCAAAACTCCGTGGATCCATTATGCTGATGGGACCCATGCTTGCCCGCTACGGTGAGGCTTATATGCCGACTCCGGGAGGTGACAAAATCGGGAGAAGAAGACTGGATACTCACTTTCAGGGACTTGTAGAATTAGGCGCTGAATTCAATTATGATGAGGAGCAATATTTCTATTCTTTAAAAGCTAAGGAACTGAGAGGAAAATTCATCTTATTGGAAGAAGCTTCTGTAACCGGAACTGCCAATATTGTAATGGCAGCCGCTTTAGCAAAGGGAAAGACCAGAATCTACAATGCTGCCTGTGAACCTTATCTTCAGCAATTATGTAAAATGCTGAACAGAATGGGAGCGAATATCTCAGGAATCGGATCCAACCTTCTTACTATTGAAGGTGTTGAATATCTGAGAGGAACTGAACACACGATGCTTCCGGATATGGTAGAAATCGGTTCATGGATTGGTCTTGCAGCGATGACAAAATCTGAGATCACCATCAAAAATGTAAACTGGAACCAGCTTGGTGTTATCCCGAATACCTTCAGAAAATTAGGAATCCAGCTTGAGCAAAGCGGTGACGATATCTACATTCCAGCTCAGGAACATTATAAAATCCAGAAATTTATTGACGGTTCTATCCTTACCATTTCGGATGCGCCATGGCCTGGATTTACACCGGATTTATTGTCTATTATTTTAGTAGTAGCCACCCAGGCAAAAGGAAGTATTCTGGTTCATCAGAAAATGTTTGAATCCAGATTATTCTTTGTAGATAAATTAATTGATATGGGCGCGCAGATCATTTTATGTGATCCGCACAGAGCCACGGTAATCGGATTGAACCAGGAAGCTCCGTTAAGAGGAACAACCATGGTTTCCCCGGATATCAGAGCCGGAAATGCACTTCTTATTGCAGCACTTTCTGCAGAAGGAAAATCTATTATCCATAATATCGAGCAGATCGACAGAGGATATGAGAATATTGATGGAAGACTAAGAGCTATTGGTGCTGACATCGAAAGAATCTAAAATTATTTTATTTAATGATAGAAAAGCGTTCAGAAGGTTCTGAACGCTTTTTTTTTAACCACCCCGTCAAAAATTCTTTGAATTTTCGCCATCCCTCCAGAGGAGGGGAATTTTGTACCAATCGATTATTTGCTTTTAGTATAAAATAAAAAGTGCCCGGTAAAAACCAGACACTTTGAGTAATTAAAACTATATGAATCTCACTTAAAAATAGGTTCTGCAGGTATATTCTACCGCTGTATTGATAAGTTTATTTTTATTCAGATACACTTCAAGCTGCTGAAAATCATCTGAATTCACATTTATATATAACTGTACTGAGCCGAAACTGTATCCGTTCACATACTCTACATTAGCAGATAACACTTTATGACAAATGCCGAATTGATTATAGATCGTATTCATCAAATGTTCAAATTTCATTTTGCCATTCAACTCTATTTCCAGTAATAATTCTTTTTTAGGCAGGTTTATTTTATTTTGTAAAACCTGCAGGCCGGGATTCAGTGTAATCATTGCTAAACATTTTGGGGTTAAAATCTGTCAGATCATAGGGCACTCTGCTTTTAAATCTGTGACAAAAATATAAAAAAATATTAGTCCACCAAATTAGTAGACTAATATTTTTAAAAATTTAACATAAAAAAAGAAGCTCTGTTCAGCTTCTCACTATATTTTAAAAATTTCCTATTCTTTCCAATTTGTCAGAACCGGCAAGTCCGTTTGGATTGCAGCCAGGTTCACCTTCAGGGACTTTCAGATTTTTTTTAGCGTAAAATTCTTCCCAGAATGTGTTTGTTTTTCCTGTTTTCGGATCAGTAAATGTCATGGGTTCCAGTTTGAAAATATGTTCTTCCCGAAAAGCTCTTTCCACAAAATCTGAACAGTAATAAGAATTTTCATCCAGAATATAATTGAAATTGTAAGGTTTACCCAACATGGTATTCGCCTTTTTAACCGCTTCAGGAATAGCTTTCTGATATTCCGGTTTTAACCGGTAAACAATCACTTCCTGCCCTTCTTTTTTCTGATCTTTAATAAAATCTTTTACATCCTGCCTCTGAGAACCGCCTTTAGGTGCAGCGTGCAGAACAAAGATCCGGTTACCTTCTTTTTCAAGAATTCCTATATGATCAAATGAGGCTGTTTTTTGTTTTTGAGTGACATTATTAATCGCTCCCGAAAGCCCGGATTCTTTGGCTGTCACAAAAAGCAGATCACCATTTTTGAGCTGTATATTACTTATAGGAACAGTATTATTGCATTGTACCAATAATAAAATCAGACAGTATAAAAGCCCTGCAGCAGTTATTTTTTTTAATCTAAATTCACACATTCGATTCTATTTTCAGGACCAAAATTACAAAATAGAATTCATTACATTTGTGGTAATATTGATCTATTCTTCACGCCAACCCAAACATTCCAGGAATCTTATGCCGCATATTTTATTAATTGAAGACGACGACAGACTATCAAAATTGATTGCAAAGGGATTTCAGGAAGCAGAATTTGAGGTCACTGCAGCTTACGATGGAAATACGGGTCTGAAGCTGGCTTTACAGACCCATTTTGATCTGGTAGTGACAGACATTGTATTGCCCAGAAAAGATGGTCTTGAACTCTGTAACGAAATCAAAGCTTTAAAACCCAATCTTCCGGTCATAATGCTTACTGCATTGGGAACTACGGATGACAAACTGGAAGGATTTGATGCAGGAGCTGATGATTATCTTACCAAGCCTTTTGAAATGCGTGAACTGATAGCAAGAATTAAAGTACTCCTGAAAAGATTTTCACAACAGCCGCATCAAAAGGTTTCTGTTCTTAAATACGAAGGTATTGAAATGAATCTGGAACAAAAAACTGTGTACCGCGATCAAATGCCCATAAAGCTGACTCCTAAAGAGTTTAATCTTTTAAAATTCATGCTGGAGAATTCCGAAAGGGTTCTTTCCAGAAGTGAAATTGCGGAAAAAGTATGGGAAACTCATTTTGACACAGGCACTAACTTTATTGATGTCTATATCAATTATCTCAGAAAGAAAATAGATAAAGATTTTGAAACCAAACTGATCCATACCAAAGCCGGCATGGGATTTATAATGAAAAAAGACTACGAAACAGGCACTGTACAGTAAATCAGTAAGATGAACTAAAAATATCAGGATGAAAATAAGAACCAGACTTACCCTGCTTTTTACCTTAATCACGGCAATGCTTTTGGGTGTTTACAGTATTTCAATCTATTATTCATCCAAAGAAGCCAGAGAAAAATCTTTTTACAGCGAACTTCAGAACGAAGCCATTGCCAAGGCTGATTTATTTTTCCGAAGCTCACTTCCCGAACAGGAAATGCACAAGCTTTATAAAAACAATACAAGAACGCTCAATGAAGTTCAGGTAGCAATTTATGATGTTCATAAGCAGCTGGTTTATCATGATGACGCCAAAGTAGATTATGTAAAAGAAACTTCGGAAATGCTTTCTCAGATCTTTCAAAAGAAGAAAATTAATTTCTTTTTAAATGATTTGCAGGTGATCGGGATGGTGTATCAATATGAGGGACAAACGTATGCAGTAACTGCCGCAGCTTATGATCAGTACGGATATGAATATCTTACTCATCTCCTTACCATCAGCATTATCTCATTCTTCATCATTCTGGTTTTGATTTATCTGGCTGGAATATTTCTCTCCAAAAAAGCATTAAGTCCGCTGACTGAAATGGTTATTCAGATAAAAAAAATCACAGCCGGAAAACTACAGCTGCGTCTGAAAACTACAAAAGCAAAAGACGAGCTGAATGAACTAGCCCAGAACTTCAATGGAATGCTGGAACGGCTTGAAAATTCTTTTGATTCGCAAAAACATTTTGTATCCAATATTTCACACGAACTGAGAACGCCTTTATCAGCCATCATCACCGAGCTGGAACTCGCTTCTGAAAAAGATAAAACCAAAGAAGAATATCAGGAAACCATCCGAAATACATTGGATGATGCCCGAAATATGGTAAAGCTTTCCAATAGTTTAATGGATCTGGCCAAAGCAAGCTATGATCCCAATGAGATCAGCTTTTCGGAAGTTCGTCTTGATGAAGTTCTTCTGGAATCTTATACTAAAATCACAAAAGAAAATTCGGGATATAAAGTTTCGCTGAACATTGAAGATTCGGTAGAAGAAGACCAGCTTATCATTCAGGGAAATGAATATCTTCTGCAGGTTGCCTTCAATAATCTTATTGACAATGCCTGTAAATATTCTCAGGAACATACTTGCCTGATTGACGTAAGTACAGATTCAAAAATTCTCACCATCCATTTTACCAATACAGGAAATGCTATAAATGAAGACGATTTAAAGCATATCTTCAAGCCTTTCTACAGAAGTGAGAATTCCAAAAGTGAAAAAGGTCATGGAATAGGACTGTTTCTCACCGAGAAAATCATTCACCTTCATCATGCAAAAATTACTGTAGTATCAGAGTATAATGAAACTACTTTTAAAGTTAATTTTATGATCAGTTAACGTATAAAAAGACTTCATTTAAATTTATTTGAATATTAATTCCCCTTAAACCTTAATTAGATTAATGTTTTAAAAATATTCTTTCTTACTCATGAGAAAGAGATTTTTTACTGAAAATGGTAGTTCCTATACTTGCTGTAACCACACATGCAATGGAAATCCACTGTAAAAAAGATAATTCTTCAGCAAGAAAAACCAATCCTGAAAGTGCAGCAAATGCAGGTTCCAGACTCATCAGAATACTGAAAGTCTTTGCCGGAAGTTTTTTCAGCGCCATCATCTCCAGTGAAAAAGGCAAAGCACTGGAAAGAACAGCCACACCAAGACCTTTTATAAAAATAGTGGGGGTAAGATTGAAAACGGCTCCATCCCATATTGTAAAAGGAATAATTACAAGACTGGCAAATATCATCCCGGTGGTTACCGCATCTTTTCCATCCATTATTTTGGAAACCATTCCACCCATTACAATATACAGAGCCCAGAATATTCCTGCCAGAAAGGCAAGCCCAAGTCCAACCAAATCTACATGATCATTCTGCCATGGGACAATAAGCAGGATTCCCACACAGGCCAGTAAAGCCCATATCACATCCAGCAGTTTACGGGACAAAGCTAAAGCAAGAAATAACGGACCTGCAAATTCCACAGTAACCGCCAGTCCCAAAGGAATTCTTTGAATGGCCATATAAAAAATAAGATTCATTGCGGCCAGCCCTATTCCGTAGATTGCACAATATTTCCATTTCTGGCTGTTAAACTGTAAAAACTTCGGACGGTTGATCAAAGTTAACAATACAGCTGAAAGTACAATTCTTAAAGTAACCGTACCAATAGCTCCAATGGCAGGAAAAAGCTGCTTTGCAATAGAAGCACCTCCCTGCACACATATAATGGCTAAAAGCGTGGCAGGTATTGCTATGTTTGATTTTTTCATTTCCAAACTATAATGTTCAAAAGATGTTGGAAGGAAGTTTCCGGGATTAAACAAGTTCTTATTTCATATAAAAATCATGAAATTCAGCATATAAATAGCCTGCACCAAATGTATTGAAATTTTATCTCTTACAATGGGTACAGATTTCATATAAATTTTCGTACAGATTTTCTCTAATGATTTTCTAATAACATTCTAAAGCTTCTCTAACAGTAAAAAAGCATAATGGTCTTTACTTTTGCACAGTAAAAAATAAAGCATATGGACTCAGATCCTTACCGTCATTATCAATCTTAAAAGCTTTAGTTGTACTCACTTTTCCCGTACAGCTGAAAAGCTTTATAAAACAGGAAAAGTTATGAATACATTTGAATTCACCCTACGATTACTCACCGCATTCTGTCTGGGAGCCGGTATTGGTTTCGAAAGACAGTGGCGTAAAAAAAATGCAGGCCTTCGCACCAATACGCTGGTATGTATCGGCTCTGCAGCCTTTGTATTAATTGCCATCAGAATTGGTGGCGATGCGGCCGGACGAATCACCTCTTATATTGTCAGCGGAATAGGTTTCCTTGGCGGCGGTGTTATCATGAAAGACGGTCTTACCGTAAGAGGATTAAACACGGCAGCCACATTATGGTGTTCGGCGGCCATAGGCGCACTATGCGCTTTGGGATATCCTTTAGAAGCCCTCATCACAGTTCTCTTCATTGTCTCTACCAATATATTTCTGAGACCTACTATGGCCTCTCAGAAAGAAACCAGAAGCAAAAAATGGCTCAGTACCAGGAAAAATAACAAAGAAAAAGTAAAAATCAGCAACAGCACTCAATTGTATTAAGATCATGAAAAAAGTAATCTTAAGTAGTATTATTCTCTTTGCAGTTTCCTGTAAAGACAATACAACCCAGCCAAACAAAGAACCGGAAATAATGACCCGCGGTAATCAGATTACTGTTCCGGAAACCCATCCTGTTTTCAAAAAAATTAAAACGCAGGTTATTATCGAACAGGAACATAGTGATGGTGTGGTTTCAGCAGGAACAATCCAGGCAATACCCAATCATTATGCGGAAATTGCCAGTCCTTTTTCCGGAAGAATTATCCAATCGTTTATTCAGCTTGGACAACATGTATCTGCGGGGAGTCCTCTTTTTGAAATTCTATCATCAGATTATTTTTCAGTTCAAAAGGATTATACAGATGCACTGAATGATGTACAGCTCGCAGAAAAAAATTACAGACGCCAGCAGGACCTTGTAAAACATGGAGTTGGCATTCAGAAAGAACTGGATGAAGCAGAAACTGATTTTAAAAATAAAAAAACATCTCTCTCCAATGCTTCTTCTGCCTTGAAAGTCTATAACAGTAAAGGCGGAGGTATAGGAAGTCCACTCGTTGTAAGAGCACCCATTAACGGAGAAATTATTTCCAACAAAATTGTAAACGGGCAATATCTGAAAGGAGATGCAGATCCGGTAATAATCATCGCAGAATTATCAAAAGTCTGGATTTCCGGTGATGTAAAAGAAAAAGACATCCGTTTTGTCAATAAAGGAGATCAGGTTTCTGTAAAAGTAAGTGCATATCCCGACAGCAATATTACCGGAAAAGTATACCATATCAATGAAGTTGTAGACGAAGATACCCGAAGCATCAAAGTCCTTATTGAATGTGACAACCCGGACAGAAAACTAAAGCCAGGCATGTACGCTACAGTCAACTTTTCAACAACTCCGGAAAAGACAGTGATGATTCCCGTAACCGCTTTAATGCAGCAGGACAATTCCCAGTATGTATGGGTAAAAACCGGTAAGAATCAATATACAAAACGTTCTGTGACAACAGGAGAAACCGATGAAAAAACAGTTAGAATAACATCAGGCTTACAACCCGGAGAAACCATCATGACCGAAGGGGGAATTTATATGCCGGATGCAAAATAATGTAAAAGAAAAACGATGAAGAAATTACTGACAATCTCTATACAGAAGAGATGGCTTATGCTGGCTCTCTTCCTTTTACTGGGGTTCTTCGGGTATTATTCCTGGACCAGATTATCCATAGAAGCTTATCCCGATATTGCTGATGTAACCTCTCAGGTGGTAACGCAGGTTCCGGGTCTGGCTGCTGAAGAAGTAGAACAGCAGATCACTATCCCTTTGGAAAGATCCCTGAATGGTCTTCCGGGAATGCATGTGATGCGAAGCAAAAGTACCTTCGGGCTTTCCATTATTACTATGGTTTTTGATGATGGTATAGACGATTACTGGGCAAGGCAGCGTATCCAGGAAAGACTGACGGATGTGGAGCTTCCTTATGGTGCACAGCCGGGATTAGATCCCCTTACCTCGCCCATCGGCGAAGTGTATCGTTATATTATCGAAAGTAACAATCACAGCCTGCGGGAGCTTACGGATTTACAGAAGTTTGTGATTATCCCCCGTATTAAACAGATTTCAGGGATTGCTGATGTGACCAACTTCGGGGGAATTACCACTCAGTTCCAGATTGAACTGGATCCGCATAAGCTTGAACAATACGGATTATCCCTTTCCGAAGTTACCGAAACGATCTCCAAAAACAATGTGAGTGCCGGAGGAAGTATGCTTCCCCGTGGGAACCTTGCGTACGTAATCCGCGGAATCGGTTTGGTAAAAGATTTGGATGATCTTGGAAAAATTGTAGTCAAAACCCAAAATGGAGTTCCTGTTTTTCTGAATGACGTAGGAACATTGAAATACGGAAATCTGGAAAGAAAAGGAATCCTTGGCTACACAGACCATAAGCGTAATTATTCCGAAAGCGTAGAAGGAATTGTACTTTTATTAAGAGGTCAAAATCCTTCACAAGTTTTAGAAGGGGTTCATGAAGCTATTGAAGAACTGAATAACGAAACACTTCCACCGGGTGTAAAAATCCATCCTTTCCTGGATAGAACAGACCTTGTAAAAACCACGCTTACCACAGTTTCTCACACCCTCACCGAAGGAATTGTTTTGGTTATTATTGTGCTGATTGTATTTTTGGGAAGCTGGCGTGGAGCATTATTAGTGGCTATTACCATTCCGCTTTCTTTGTTATTTGCTTTTATATTGATGCATTTTACCAATATTCCGGCCAATCTGCTTTCATTGGGAGCAATTGATTTTGGAATCATTGTAGACGGGGCAATCGTCATGCTGGAAACCATTCTGAAAAAAAGAGAAGAAAATTCAGAAGAAACACTGGAAGAAAAAACGATTACTCAAAGAGTGATTGAAGTAGCCAAACCTATTTTCTTTTCCACCATCATTATCATTACTGCTTATCTTCCATTGTTTGCATTTGAAAGAGTGGAAAAAAAATTATTTACCCCTATGGCTTTTACTGTTGGATATGCTCTGTTGGGAGCTCTGGCTGTAGCATTACTGCTGATCCCCGGATTAGCGTATGTGATCTATAGAAAACCACAAAAGATCTATCACAACAAATGGCTGGAAAAACTAAGCACAGCTTACGGAAAGAGCATTGAAAAAATAATGCAGACTCCCAAAAGAGTTATCATTCCTATTATGATTGTTCTGGTATCTGCCGGAGTTCTCTCCTGGCATGTAGGAAAAGACTTCCTTCCGGAGCTGGATGAAGGTTCTATATGGCTGCAGGTACAGCTGCCACCCGGAATTTCTTTAGCCCAATCAAAGGAAATGAGCGATACCTTGCGCGCCCGTACTTTAAAACATCCCGAAATTACTTATATGATGGTTCAGGCAGGACGTAATGATGATGGTACAGACCCGTGGACGGCTTCCCACTTTGAAGTTTCTGTCGGAATAAAGCCCTACAGCGAATGGCCGGCAGGAAAGACAAAAGCAGACCTTATCAAAGAACTCGCAGCTGATTATAAAGATATGCCGGGATTCACCGTAGGTTTTTCACAACCTATGATTGACGGGGTAATGGATAAAATTTCCGGAGCTCACAGCGAATTAGTAGTAAAGGTGTATGGAGAAGATTTTAAAGAAACCAGAAGAATTGCTGAAAATGTATTGTCTACTTTAAATAAAATTCCGGGTTCTGCAGACCTTGCCATTGATCAGGAACCGCCATTACCTCAGTTGCAGATTATTGCCAACAGAGACAAAATTGCTCAGTATGGTTTGAATGTAGCAGATGTTGCCGACCTTATTGAAGTCGCTTTGGGAGGAAAAGCCATTTCCCAGATCTTTATCGGCAATAAGGTGTATGATATTTCATGCCGTTATACAGAAGACAGCCGCGACACACCAGATAAAATCGGGAACCTGATGCTTACCTCAGCTTCCGGAGCAAAAATTCCTTTATCACAGGTAGCAGAAGTGAAACTGAGTACCGGCGAAAGCACTATTACCAGAGAAATGAACAAAAGACATCTTACGGTAAAGCTGAATTTAAGAGGTACTGATCTTTCTTCTTTCCTGAAAAAAGCACAGGGTACAATTGAAAAAGAGATCAAATACGATCATGAGAAATACCAGATCAAATGGGGCGGACAGTTTGAAAATCAAAACAGGGCGTATTCAAGGCTGGCATTTATTGTTCCGTTAGCACTGGCCATTATGTTTCTGCTGTTGTATGGTGCCTTTGGAGATTTCAGACAGGCTTTGGTTCTGATGTCTATTGTTCCGCTGGCATTATTTGGCGGAATGCTCGCACTCAATATCCGGGGAATGTCTCTGAATGTATCCTCCGCAGTAGGATTTATCGCACTCTTTGGAGTTGCTATTCAGAACGGAGTGATTATGATTTCTCATATCAATGATCTCCGGAAGAAAGGATATGAGCTGAAACAGGCTGCCATCAAAGGCGCAAAAGACCGTTTCAGACCTGTACTGATGACCGCAACGGTTGCTGTAATCGGATTATTTCCGGCATCACTGGCCACAGGAATTGGTTCTGATGTACAGCGTCCATTGGCAACTGTCATTGTTTACGGGCTGATGTTCTCTACTATTTTAACCCTATTCGTGCTGCCTGCTATTTATTTTATGGCTGAACGCCTAAGCAAAAAACAAAATTTGGAATCAGATGAAAATTAAAGTTCATATTATCATATTATCTGTCGTATTGTTTAATATTACAGGTATGAAGGCACAGGAAAAAGAGCTTTTACCATTTGAAGAATACCTGAGTCTTGTCGGAAATAAGAATTTAGGCTATGCTTCTCAAAAGTACAATGTAAGTATGGCAGAAGCTGCTATCCAGACGGCTAATATGTTTCCTGATCCTGAGCTGGAAATGGAAACCACTAATAACGGTGTACATCAAAATATGGGATATGCCTACGGTGCTTCCATCGGCTGGACACTTGAATTGGGTGGTAAAAGAAAAGCCAGAGTTAATCTCGCCAGAAATCAATCCGAGCTGAGCAAAATACTATTGCAGGATTTTTTCAGGAATCTTCGTGCAGATGCCAGTTTAGGATATATTGAGGCTTTAAAATCCAAAGCTTTGCTTGAAGTGCAGCAGGATTCTTACAAAAATATGCAGCAACTGGCAAAATCCGACAGTATCCGCTACCAATTGGGAACTATAACATTAGTCGCTTCCAAACAGAGTAAGCTGGAAGCCGCTTCTTTGCTCAATGAAGTATATCAGGCTGAAAGTGCAGAACAGCAGGCTATCACCGGTTTATCGGTATTTCTGGGAGACAGCAAAATAACCGGCAGAGACGTTGCCGGAGATTTTAATGCCTTCAACAGAGATTTCAGTATGGATGATCTGATCCTCCAGGCTTTGAATGAGAGAGCAGATTTAATGGCCGCCAAACAAAATACGGAAGTTACCAAAAGCCAGATCAATCTTGAAAAAGCAAACAGAGTCATAGATCTAGGTATCAGTGCCGGAGCAGAACGACATACGGAAGCGACTAACGAAATTGCTCCTTCCCCAGCTGTAAATGCGGTAAAAATGGGCATTAGTATTCCCTTAAAATTTTCCAACAGAAGAAATGCAGGATTGAAAATAGCAGAAATGGCCCATTCGCAGGCGGAAGTTGAATATAAACAGATTGAACAGGGAATAAAAGCTGAAGTGATACAAGCCTATCAACACTATGCAGCCACTCAGAAACAGCTCAGACAATTTCATAACGGAATGCTTTCGGAAGCACAAAGCATTCTGGAAGGGATTACCTACAGCTATAAAAGAGGAGAAAGCTCTATCCTTGAAGTTTTGAATGCCCAGCGAACGTATAACAATGTAAGAAAAGATTATTATGAGGCTCTTGCAGATAACGCAGCCGCTTTGATTGAGCTTGAGCGAAAAGCGGGAATCTGGGATATTCATTTTTAGCTGGAAGATGGGTTCTGGGAGTTTTATGGAAGCCGTGGATAGATGAAAATCATTTTATTAATTTGGCAACTATATACAATTTACACCATTGTCATTCTGACGAAGGAAGAATCCATGTAAAGCCTAGATTCTTCATTTCACTACGTTACATTCAGAATGACAGAGGGCAGCAGGATTAATGTAAAATTGTATATAAATATCAATAATTTTTAAAAACTCAAAAAATTATCATCAAATTGCAATCAATAAATCTAAAAACACAAATATAACTTCCAGCTTCAAGTCTTCCCGCCTCCAGCATAAAAAAGCCCTGAAATCTATTTGATATCAGGGCTTTTTTTATTTCTTATACTGTGATTCATAAATTTTGATCCAGTCATCAGGCGTCATTTTCTGACTCAGTTCAGCTATCAGTTCAAAAGGAATATCTTCTGCTTTTTTGAAGCGTACACAGGATTTACCCATATCCAGCTTCTTTTTGGAATGTTTGGGATATTCTGCCACAAACCATTCTAGTAATTCCGGTGTGGAATACAATCCCATATGATAGAGTGCTATAAAATTCTTCTGGGAAGCTATATTAATGAATGGCAGCGGCGTTCCGGGTGCACAGTGATATCCGGCAGGATATGTTGACAAAGGAACTACCCAGCCTATCATTCCGTAATTTGTGGCTTCTTCAAAACCTTTCGGGAGATTATTATTCACCGTATCAAAAAGTTTTTTAAAAGCTTCCTGTCTTTCTTCGGGAATCTTGGAGATATAATCTTCTATGGAAACTGACTGAATCTGCATATTGTATTTTTTTCTAAAATACGATTATTTTATGAAATTGTATACACTGAACATCTGAACCTCTTTGCTGCTCTTTTGAAGGAACATCATTTTATTCACATTCGGAACGTACTGAATCATATTCCCGTCTGCAAAACCGTAGTTCTGGAAGAAATTTTTTCCCTTATAATCAAGGCTTACTTCCTGAGGTTTCAGATTGGCAAAGTCAAAAACTTTCATTGAAAACCCTGTGTTACCGAAAGCTCCTTTAGGGTAGAAAGCGGAAATATAAAGCTTGTCTCCAGCTTCCACCACATGAATTCTTTTCCCGGTAGAAGTTCCAGCTGCTACAAATTGTTTTACCTCACCTTCTTTATTAAACTTAATCAGCATTCCCGCATCCAGAGAATATACAGGATCAGGGAAGCGGTTCATTGCTGTAGGCATCGGTCTTGTTACTGTTTCCTGCTGAACAGCCATTAAAGTCTCATCCCCTTTCACAATCGTTTTGATGACCTTCACATCGTTCATATCTTTACTTCCTGCCAGATTGGTATTGCTGATGACCGCTTTTCCGGATTTCATGTCATAAAACATTACTGTTCCGAAAGTACTTGATCCAACAGTAACTGTTGCATTTTTTCTTCCAAAAGTCACCAGATAATCATTGTCATTTTTACTGAAAGCATATAATTTTTCAGGAATATATTTATCATCAAACGGAAGGTCTTTATCTTCAGTATTGGAAACCAGTTCCAGCTTATAAGATTCCTTCCAGCCTGCAGCCTTACGCAACACAACTATTTTGGCCGAATTAGTTAATGTTAAAGACTTTTCAACATAATCACTGCTTAATGTGATTTCTTTGTTCCAAACCGGAGTAAGTGTTCTCAGATCCAATACCAGAACATCATTCACATTCTCTGTTTTTTTGTTGGCAAATCTGTCATTGAAGATCGCAGCATATTTTCCGTTTTCTGAGAAAAGAACATAAGTTGTTCCTGATCTGTTGGTAGATTCAATGCTGTATTTTGCAATACTCTTTGTGGTAAAAGTGCCTTCCTTTCTGCTGAAAACATGCTGAAAAACTTCTTTTCTGTTTTCTTTTCCGAAATACTCTTCCGTAAATGCTATCAATTTATCATCATCGATCTGTTGTGATCCCAGATAATTGTGAAGCACACCGTTTGTTTTGTTGGCATAATCTTTCACATAAGTATCCACAAGACTTCCGTTCTGATCCAGTTTTCTCATCAGCAATTTTTTGTGAGGGAAAACATTTCTCATCAGTCCGTCAATATTGATAACACTGAACATATAAGAATTATAATCATCTGCCAGTACCAGTTTATCATCCGTTTCAAGATTGGCATCCACAGTGAATTTTGTTCCTTCTGTCACTTTGGTCTGTGCGTAAGAGTACACAGAAGCGGTAATTAATGCCGAAGCAAAAATCTGTTTAATCATATTGTTTTCTTTAGTTATTATAAATTTTTTCTTCCAGTCTTTTCAGTTCAAGATTGGCATCGTAGGATAATTTGATATCCACTAAATGCTCCTGTAACTCATTTAAATATTTCTCTGCTTCCTGATAGTTTCCTAAAGCAATATTCAATCTGATCAGGTTAAAATAAAGATATTCTCCGATCTTCTGATTGTAAACAGCTTTCTTATCGTTGTAATTTACTTTTGTTAAAGCTGTTTTCCAAAGATCAATTCCTTTCTGCATATTTTCCATGGCTACTTTGTTTGGTGCGTAATCTGATTTTGCCTGAAGTTTCTTCAGATTGGTCGTAACGTAGATATATGCTTTTTCCAGATCATCATATTCACCTTTATTTTTTACAGTCGCTAATGTTACTGTAGAGTTGATCGTCTGATACCCGAAGTTTTCATTGATAATATTTCTTGTACGGTCAATCGTTCTTTGCAGGAATCTTTTTTCCTGAGCATTCAGATTAATTTCATTAGTCGGAACACTTGCTATTTCTGTAAAATCTGAGAAATAGGTTTTATCCAGCTTTACAGTACCACCTTGCTTCGCTGTGATTTTTGTTGGCTGATTGGCAAAAGTCTTTCCCTGATTGTCCTGAAAATTTGTTCTTTCCATTTCAATCACAATATCAAGATAATTCCCACCTTTTGAAAAGCCGGTCACATCTATTTGGGAAGCCAGAATTTTGTTATCCACAATTAAAGCATCTCTCAGATCGGGCTGCTGATAAACCGGCATTGAAGGAATATTAAGTACAGGTCTTGAAGGAAGTCTCAGCACAGGAGCTCCGTTGGTAGCTGCAATTTTTTCAACCGCTGATAATTTGCTGTATTCTGCAGATTCCAGTTTGTATTTTTCCTGAAGTTTTTTCACCTCAGCATCATAGTCTTTTAATCTTTCCTGATGCTCATATTTGGCATTCTCAACATTAGTATGATAATTATCTACCTTTTTCTGATGGTCTTCTTTCGAAATTCTTATGACATCGTCTTTTGTAATATTATAGGGAGACTTTACCGTAATCATGTAATTTCTGTTAGAAAGTTCCGTAGGAAACACTGGTTCTTTTAAAAGCTGAAAACTGATTACTTCTTTATCAATTCGCTGAGCCTGGGAAAATTCGGAATAAAATAATGGTATTAAAAAAAGCAGTTTAAATTTATTCATGGATGTTATAGTTTTCAATGCAAATGTATAATAATTTTATGGACAATTTCTGATAATATTTTGTCCAGTTATTATTAAACTGCTCATAAAAAAAGGCAGCCACACGAGTGCAGCTACCTACAAAAATTATTAACTCAAAAAACTTTATTTTTTAATGGCTTTTACTGTTGATTTTGAACCATCTTTAAAGTTCATTGTCACCAAGTATAAACCGGCATTTAATTCACCTAACTGAAGTACTGTTGATGGGTTATCTATGGCTTTCACCTCTCTTCCCGCCACATCTGAAACTGTTATACTCTTAACATTTTTTATATCATTAATATGAAAAACATCTTTAAAAGGATTTGGATAAATATCTCCTTTTTTAAAACCATTTACTTCAGCAGTACTGAGTTGGGTATTTTTGTCTGCAGAAAAAGCAAAAAGGTTGACAATACCATCACCTCCGCTTTTTGTAAGGGTAACACTTTTTACAGATTTAGACTGGTTGGCTGTATCCATATTCAGTGCAAACTGATATATTCTGGGATTAAAGCTATCAGCTTCTATATCATCAATACCCACAACAACTCTTCCCAGACCCTGAACCGCATAATTGGAACCGCCATACCAATCAGGAATACTGATATTGGAAAATACCTGAGAAGTATTATCTGTAAATGTCACTGTAGCCATTACGGTAGCCGCACCACTTCCGCTTGTTGCAAGCATATACAGTTTTAAAGCTGCTAGTGGTGTTATAAATACAAGGGTTCCATTTTGCCCGGCAGTTTCCAACCTCAGCGAATTATTGGAATTCAGATCTCCCAACTGATAACTCAATCCGGGAGTTGAGGCTACTACAGAATTAATAATACCATTCACAGGTATACCAAAAGCCAGAGGCGGATCAGAACTCACTGCTTTAAAATCTGTCGCTACAAAAGCATACCCTACCCCATCAATATCATTGGAAACGGAATCATAAGAAGATCCGATACCATTAGCTATAACATCATCCGTATATCCGGACAGAACAGGCATTGTTTGAAAATTTTGAGCCTGCATTACAACGGTAGAGAATAAAACAACGCATGAAAGCTTTTGTAAGAATAATTTTTTTTTCATAAAGAGATCTTTTTTGTGTTTAATCTAATCCAAAAATAAAAAACCCATAATAAAAAAGCTATTTCACATAACAATAAATAACATATTGACTTAAATTGCAAAAAAAAGCTACAAAAAGGCTAAAATTATTAGTACTCAAAAAACTTATAATGAATATTATTTACTTATTCTGAATAATAGATCTTGGAAGCTAGAAATTATCTGCCTTATAAAAATTGGAATATCAAATCTCGGAAAGTTACACCTGATCACAAAAAAGGCAGCCACACGAATGCAGCTGCCTACAGAAATTATTAACTCAAAAAATTTTATTTTTTAATGGCTTTTACTGTTGATTTTGAACCATCTTTAAAGTTCATCGTTACCAAGTATAACCCGGCATTTAATTCACCTAACTGAAGTTCATTAGTTGGATTGTCTATAGCTTTCACTACTCTTCCCGCTACATCCATAACCGTTACAGATTTAACATCCCTGATATCCGCAATATGCAGAACATCTTTGAAAGGATTAGGATATACATTCACTTCTTTTTTCTTCAAATTCGTTTCTGAAGTGGATAAAGAGGTAGCCACTTCAAATGTAAAATCAATGAATTCTCCTCTTGAAATAGCAGTGCAGGGGTTTGAAGGAGCTGTACTGTTATAATCAGTCACCACTCTCATTCTATAAGTTCCAAGAGGTGTTCCTGCAGGTACAGTGATAGATCCCGAAGTACTTGTAATATAAGTGTTGGTAACAAACATTCTTTCTGAAGCTTCAAAAGTTAAGTTATTATTCCAGTCTACCCAAACGCCAATTCCACATGTAGGACCACCGGCAGTAAAAGATACTGAAGTACTGGATCCCGGAGCATTTATTATTTTGTTGCTGCTTGCTGTTAAGTTTTGATAACCACCTGCAACACTTGAACCGGACGAATAAGCCATATCTACAAGTCCTCCTGTAGAACTGAAATCAGAAAGCCAGGAATTCTGAGAACCGGATGAAGGCAGACAGTACCCTGTTCTGAATGCAGTAGCTTCACTCCAGATACTTTTGTCACTGGCACTGCATACAGATCTTACCCATGCATAATAGTTCGTATCCGCAGATAGTAAATTCAATGGCGCAGAAATAGTGGTAGAAGTTACAGAATTGGAAGCATTCAAAACCGTTGTAGCATCAGGCGCAGTATTGGTTGTACTGTAATATACTTCGTATCCGTTTGCAGGAACTGAAGCTGATGCGGTCCAACCGATTGTTGCTGAGTTCATTGTTACGTTTGATGACGTAAGTGCAGTGGGCTCAAGGCAGGAAGGGATATTCTGAACGGTAATATTATCAATATAAATAGAACGTGAAGAACCTCCTAAACCATGTTTAAATGCTAGCTGTAAATCAGTACCCGCCGGAATATTAACTGTATATTGAGTGTGGGTAGTTGTTAAAGCAATAGGAGCTCCAATTTGTGTAAAGGAATTGGGATCTGTAGGATTTGATAATGTTCCCACTAACAATGTATAATTACTTCCTCCTCCTCTTGCATAGAACCTTACACGCTTCGTACCATCTGAAAGGTTGATAGTAGGAGGTGCAACCAGCATCTGACTACCCGTAGTAGCAGTTGAATTGGTCATATAATAAGCGTTAGGAGCTGAATAATTATTTGTTGTTGTTACATATCCATAGCCTGCAAATGATGCACTTTCCAGATATGCCCAGCAGCTTGGAGCATTGGTATTTGAAGTTGAACCTGTACTTGTTGTATCAAAATTCTCTGTATATGGAACAGTGAAAGTAGAACAGGCTGTTTTAAATGTTCCTGCAAAAGACCATACGCTTTGGCTGGTTGCAGTATTACAGTTGGATTTCACCCAATAATAGTAGGTTGTATTTGAATTGAGACCTCCTATTGTTGTACTTGTTCCTGTTACTCCAGGATAAGTAGGGGTTACTGAATTTGCAGGAGTTGTGTTTGAGGTACTGTGATACACATCATAACTGGCAGCGCTCCCCGTCCAGGAAACTAAAGCAGAATTAGCTGTGACTCCGGAAACCGCCTGCAATGCTGGAGGTGCACAGTCTGAATACACATCTGCTGAAAAAGCAAAAATATTAGGATAACCCGAACCGCTTGCTTTGGTTACCATCACACTTTGTATGGGTTTTGCCTGATTAGCAGCGTCTATTACTAATGCATTTTGATAAAGTCTCGGATCCGTAGTACTGGATTCTAAGGCATCCGTAGTTCTCTTAATCCTTCCTATTCCCTGGATGGCAAAATTGGATCCACCATACCAGTCAGCAAGACCTATATTGGAAAATACCTGGCTGCTTCCATCCGTAAAATTAACTGTAACATTTACAGCAGATGTTCCGCTACCGCTGGTAGAAAGCATATACAAAGTAAAAGCGGGTTTAGGAGTGGTAAAAGTAAGAGTTCCGTTATCATTGGTAGCAGCCAGTCTTAATGAGTTATTCGCACTTAAATTTCCTAAAACATAGCTAAGTCCGGGAGTTCCTGCAACAGCAGAATTAATAATTCCATTTATTGGCAGACCATAAGTAAGCGCCGGGCTTGTAGAAGTTAACTGAAAATCTCTTGCAACAAAAGCATAAGAAACTCCATCTACATCATTGGTTGTTGAAACTGATGAGGAACCTATTCCGTTTGCAATCACGTCTGCCGTATAGCCTGAAGAAACCGGCATTGGCTGAAAATTTTGAGCCATCATTACACTGGCTGAGAAAAGAGCGATGGCAGACACCGCTCTAGAAAATAAATTTACTATCATTTTAATTACATTTGCGGCGAAATTTATAAAAAATAACAATATAAAATTATTATTTTTAATTAAAAATCAATATTTAATTAATATTAACAAAATATCAACATCAAAATTTATCAGAATAATTAGAATTTAAAAGGTATATAAAAACTTGAGAAAACTCCTTCTTAATTAACTCATAATTTTATTATTGAGAAATTAAATCCTATTTTTGTCATACAAATTTTTTGAACAATGCCGAATATTTCAAACAGAGCACTGCATATGCCGCCATCGCCGGTAAGAAAACTGGTTCCTTTTGCATTACAAGCAAAACAGAAAGGAATAAAAGTATATCACCTTAATATCGGACAGCCTGATATTGAAACTCCGGAAACAGCTTTAAATGCTTTAAAAAACATCGATTTAAAAGTATTGGAATATGCGCTTTCTGAAGGGAATATTGAATACAGAAAAGCCCTTACAGAATACTACCACTCTTTAGGCTTCTCAGATCTTACTCCTGACAACTTTATTGTTACCAACGGAGGTTCTGAAGCGCTTAACTTTGCGATTTCTACTTTATGTGACGAAGGGGATGAAGTGATTATTCCTGAACCTTATTATGCCAACTACAATGGTTTCACCAGCACATTTGATGTGAATGTAGTCGCTGTACCTTCTACAATTGATACTGGCTTTGCTTTGCCTCCTGTTGAGGAATTCGAGAAAAAAATTACAGAAAAAACAAGAGCAATCATTATCTGCAACCCTGGAAACCCTACAGGATATCTTTATACCCGTGAGGAACTTCAAAAACTGGCAGAAATTGCTTTGAAATATGACATCGTAATCATTTCTGATGAAGTATACAGAGAATACGTATATGATGGAAAGCAGCAGATTTCAATGCTTGATTTCCCTGAATTAGCAGAAAACTGTATCATCATTGACTCTGAATCCAAGCGTTACTCTATGTGTGGGGTAAGAATCGGGTGTATGGTAACACGTTCCAACAAGATCCGCAATGCTGCCATGCTTTTTGCACAGGCAAGATTAAGCCCGGTTCTTTTAGGACAGATTGCAGCAACAGCAGCTCACCAGAATGATGGCCCCTACATCAGAGCCGTAAGAGAAGAATACACCCACAGAAGAAATGTATTGGTAGATCTTTTAAATGCTATTCCTGGCGTGATCTGCCCTAAGCCAAGAGGTGCTTTCTACTGTGTTGCAGAACTTCCGGTAGACGATACTGAAAAATTTGCCCAGTGGCTGCTTGAAAAATACTCTCTTGACAACGAAACCATCATGGTTGCGCCTGCAGGAGGCTTCTACAGCAATCCTGAATTAGGTAAAAAACAGGTAAGAATTGCCTACGTTCTGAAAGAAGAAGACTTAAAAAGAAGTGCTGAAATTCTTAAAGAAGCTTTAAAGAAGTACAGAGAAGAATTCAGTCTGTAAAATAAATCCTATGCCGACAACAAAAAAACTCTATCTGAAAATCCTGTTTTCGATTCTTTTGCTGTCGGCATTTTTTTCTTGTGATTCCAAAAAGACAGAACAGTCAGTTCCTCATAAAAATCCACACGAGATTACATTCATCAGCGTATCCGATATTGAAGGGAATCTTGGAAATTACAGGATTATCAAAGCCACAAAAGATTCTGTTTTTGCAGAAAAAGGAGTGACAGCCCGTAAAACCCATAAATCATGGGCATCTGCCATCCATCCGCAAATTTGGAAAAAGCTGGTATCATCCGTCCATATTACAGATCTTGACCATATCAAAAGCTCTCCCAGCCAGCAGTCTGTAGGCGGAACAGATGAAACCTTCCAGATCCGGACTCCCAAAAAATCTCATATCTATGTGAATGCTTATGCAGACACTTTACATTACGAGCAGTTACAGCAACTTAAAAAACAACTAGACAAGATTCTTCCCAAAGAATACCAATAAAACATGCAAGAAAATTTTTCATTAAAGCCTTATAACACATTCGGTGTTGAAGCCAGGTCCCGATTTTTCACTGAAGTCAATACCATTGATGAGTTAAAAGAAGCACTCACTTTCGCGGAAACGCAGTCTCTTCAGCTTCTTTTTTTAGGAGGAGGAAGTAACATTCTTCTTACCAAAGATTTTGACGGCCTTGCCATCAGACTTAATTTAAGAGGAATTTCTGAAGAGAGCATCCATGAAAATGAAGTGCGGGTAACCGCAAAAGCAGGTGAAAACTGGCATGAATTTGTAATGTACTGCCTGCAAAAAAATTATGGCGGTCTTGAAAATCTTTCCTTAATTCCCGGAAATGTAGGCACTTCTCCGATGCAGAATATCGGGGCTTACGGAACCGAAATTAAAGACATTTTTGTAAGCTGTGAGGTTTTGGATTTAGAAAGTTTTGAACTGAGAACGTTTAATCTTGAACAATGCAGATTCGGGTACAGGGACTCTATTTTCAAACAGGAAGGAAGAGGAAGATATGTTATTCTGGAAGTTACTTTTAAACTGACTCAAAAAAATCACTCCATCAAGACAGAATATGGAGCTATCCAATCTGAACTGGAAAATCTTGGCATTGAAAACCCTACCATTCAGGATGTTTCCAGAGCAGTGATCAATATCCGACAAAGCAAATTACCAAATCCTAAAGAAATCGGAAATGCCGGAAGTTTTTTCAAGAACCCTACTATTCCTTTGGCTCAGTTTGAAGCATTAAAACAACAGTTTGAAAATATTCAGGGCTACCCGAATGGAGAGATGGTAAAAGTTCCTGCCGGATGGCTGATTGAGCAATGTGGATGGAAAGGAAAGCAGATCGGGAATGTAGCTTCACACAAACTACAGTCTCTGGTCATCATCAATGCTACAGGAAATGCTACAGGGAAAGAAATTTTTGATTTTTCTACAGAGATCATCAATTCTGTGAAAGATAAGTTCGGAATAGAGCTTGAACGGGAAGTAAATATTATTTAATCTAAAAATAGATAAAGGCTGATTCGTATGAATGCAGTCTTTTTTTATAGCATTTTTTGGATTAACTTAAAGACGCAAGGATTTTATATTTTTTTATAATATAATTTCTCACAGATTTTGCAGATGACACAGATGTTTGGAAAAATGACTTTTATCCAAATTTTGTTGAAAACCTCCGATTTTCTTACCCTTAAAAGTGATCTATTATTCAAAATCAATGCGCCTTTTCACGTACCCAACAAAAATTAATTCAGAATCAATTCACATCTAGTCTCCGGAAAATCATTATTTTAGCTTAAAAATTACAATTCGCGATGAAAATAGCTATTCTTGGAGCCGGAAATATGGGCCTTTCTTTCTCAAAATCATTTTTAAAATACGAACTGATCAAACCGGAACATCTTCACCTTATTATCAGAAGTCAGGAAAAATTCTCCAAAATAGCTGAAGAATTTCCCAAATCTAAAATTTCCACTTTTGAAGAAGTAAAAGACATCGATGCTGATCTGATTATCATCTCTGTAAAGCCTCAGGATTTTCAAAATGTGGCTCAAAATATTCAATTTACGTTCAAAGAAAACCAGATGGTTTTATCCATCATGGCAGGAATCAATATTGAAAAAATCCAAAGATTACTGAATCATCCGCTTGTTGTAAGAGCAATGCCCAACTCTCCTACCCTTCTGGGAATGGGAATCACTGGCTATACTGCAGCCAATGGCATTTCTTTCAGCCAGTTAATCAATATTGAAAGGTTATTGAACAGCACCGGAAGATCTGTTTATCTGGAAAACGAAGAACTGCTGGATGGTGTTACCGCTCTTTCAGGAAGCGGACCTGCTTATTTCTATTATATTATCGATGCAATGATTAAAGCAGGGATTGAAATGGGAATTGAAGAAAATCTTTCCAAACTTTTTGTAAAACAGACGATGCTGGGAGCTTATCATCTGATCAATAATTCAGAAAAGAATCTTGAAGAGCTGATTAAAGATGTTGCATCCAAAGGCGGAACTACCGAAGCTGCCTTAAAAACATTTGAAGAAAACAGTTTTAAAGAAATTCTGAAACAGGGAATTCTGAACGCCGAAAAACGCGCCAGGGAACTTAATAATTAAATCTTTTTTCAATCATTCTGCAAAACTCCCACCCAAGATACACTCCAAAAGTATTCAGGATGATATCGTCTACCTCAAATATTCCCATTCTTGTAAAATACTGAAGTGCTTCCACAATAACAATACATGAGATAAAGCCAAACATCAGAGGTTTCAGCTGTTTCAGTTCGGGAATAATCCAGCCCAAAAATCCAAAAGGAATAAACATTATGATATTCCCTAAAACAATACTCACAATATCTATAGTCTTATTAGGCCCCTGAATAAATTTTATGGTAGAGAAAAAAGGTTCTACCGTAATGAGATTTTCCTCATATTGAAATCTGCCCATTCCTAAAAACATCAAATAGAGCAAAAACAGAGTATACGGAACAATAATGATTTTATAAATTTTCTTTAACATGGAACTGCTAATATATTCATTTCAAAAACATTAAATTTGTGTATTAAAATAATTTAATGAAATACGTTCTGCTTACACTTATTTCAGCAATGCTGCTGTCGGTTTCATGGCCAACTTATGGGGTTCCGTTTTTTATATTTTTCGCTCTTGTTCCTCTTCTCATGATGGAGCATGGAATTTCAAAATTCTCAGATTATAAAAGGAAAAGCTGGATGGTCTTCGGATTATCTTATCTATGTTTTGTGATCTGGAACGTAGTTACTACAGGATGGCTTTATGGCTCAAAAAACCCTGACGGAAGCCATTCTCTGATGGCTGTTGTATTCCCGGTACTGGTCAATTCTCTTTTATATTCACTGGTATTCCAATGTTATCACTGGTACAAAAATGCACAGGGAACCTATTGGGGATTAGGATTCTTGATCGCCATCTGGATGAGTTTCGAAAAATTTCATTTGGGATGGGAATTGACGTGGCCTTGGCTAAACCTTGGGAATGTATTTTCAGATTACCCAAAACTGATCCAATGGTATGATACTTTAGGAGCAACCGGAGGAAGTTTCTGGATTCTTGTTATTAATGTTCTTATTTTTTACACCGTAAGAACATGGGAGGCAGGAAGAAAACGAAAAGATCTCATCAAAAATTCAGCTATTGTTGTGGCTTTAATTGTTCTGCCAATGATTATTTCAGTCATCAAATACAACAATTTTGATGAAAAACCCATAGGACAGGTCAATGTTTTGATGCTGCAGCCTGATCTTGACCCTTATGCTGAAAAATATTCGAAAGACAGTCTGACCATAGAACAGGATTTATTAGCACTTGCTGAAAAAAACTCAACAGGTAAGATTGATTATTATATAGCACCGGAAACAGCTCTTCCGGGAAGAGGATCTATTTCCGAAACTGCTTTTGAAAAGAGTTTACTTCTCAACAATATTAAAGGATTTTTATCCAGTCACCCAGGATCTGTTTTTGCCACAGGAATTTCTTCACACCGTTTTTTTTATAATCCTGCAGACTTGCCTAAAGAAGCATATCAGATCAACAGCGGAGTTTGGGTAAGCAGTTATAATACTGCCATTCAATTGGTTCCTAATCAAAAAGTTCAGGCTTATCACAAAGGAAAATTAGTCCCTGGTGTTGAAATATTTCCTTATATGAATGTTTTAAAACCATTGCTGGGAGATGCCATGCTTAACTTGGGAGGAACTGTAGCTTCTTTGGGAACAGATAAAGAAAGAGTTGCTTTCTCAAACCCTTACAACAGAGGAAAGCTAGCCCCTATCATTTGTTATGAAAGTATTTATGGTGAATTTGTAACAGACTATGTAAAAAAAGGAGCTAATTTCTTAGGTATCATGACCAATGACTCCTGGTGGGGCGTTACAGAAGGGCACAAACAGCTTTTATCTTATGCTAAACTGAGAGCTATTGAAACCAGAAGAGAAATTGCCCGTGCGGCCAACAGTGGAATTTCTGCACATATCAATGCTAAAGGTGAGATAACCGCTGACACTTTCTATGGTGACCAAACCGCTTTATTTGCGAAAGTAAATCTGTATGACACTATGACGTTTTACACCAGAGCAGGTGACCTTCTTTCAAGGTTTTCCATATTTGCACTGGGATTTTTATTGTTCTACTATCTGATTGAATGGTTCAAAAAGAAAACAAAGAAAGCTTAGTTTTTAAGCACAAATTACAGGAATCTTTATACAAATAACACAATCAGCGAGAAAATAGCACACTTGCAAACTCTGCAGATCACGCAGATTTTTGTTCCATAAAAAAGAGAAAAGCCAGCTGGACGTCTGGCTTTTCTCATTGATAGAAGATTGAATTGATTCAATTATTTAATCGTAAGTTTTCTGGTGGTTATTTCGTTTTTTATCTTCAGTTGTAATAAATACACCCCTTTAGGCAGATGAGAAACATCAATAGACTGATCTCCATTGACACTGATATTAAGTTTTCTTCCATCCATTGAATACATTTCGGCTTCTGAAACTTTTTCTCCTTTTATATACACTTTATCTGAAGTAGGATTTGGATAGATAACAAGTTGTTTTTCAGATTTGATTTCAGCTGTTCCCAGTACACCTTGTGTAGAAGCGTCAGAATATACTTTTGAAGCGTCAATAGATTTCACACTCCAGTACACATTCTGAATGGACGGATCAAGCTCAAGGAACCAAGATGGTGTTGTTACTACATATTTAGCAATATCTTGAGCGCCCTGTGCGGTTCCTACGGTAATTTCATAACGCAATGCATTCACCGGAGTTTTATCATCAGAAGCACCACTCCATGTAAAATTGAAACGGTTTCCGTTTTTAGTCAGATTCAGCTGCGTTGGTGCTGCAGGTTTTGCGTTTGACTCTGTAGAATTATTTCTAAATATTTTAGTCAGTGAAGGAAAATCTGAAGCAGACCAGTCGAACCCACCCAATAAGATGTCCGGATGATGATCATTATTACAATCAAAAAGCTGCACCAATCCAGGACCTCCGAGTTTAGTAATCCCCGTTATAGTTCCTTCATTAAATATATGATTGGAAACATCATAGATATAGGTTTTCACAACAGCTGTGTAATTCTCATTTCCTGAAATGATAAAATCGTAATAGCCGTCATTATTTAAATCTCCTACACTTAGTGCAACATCTGAAATATCACCTACGGGAATTATCTGTGGAGTTAATGCTCCGTTACCATCATTTATTAAAACAGCAGAATAGACATCATCATTGCCATCTCTTCCAATCACCACGATATCCTGAAAACCATCAGCATTAAAGTCTGCAAAATCTATCTTCCCCACCGCTACAGGCGCAAGATCCTGTGTAGGAACAAGAACTCCAGACTGGTTCATATATACTTTGGATACCGCATCTCCATTGATATCTGACCCAATAATCACAAGATCAAGAAGATTATCATTATTAAGGTCTACTACTTTAAAACTTCCACTCTGAGTTCCGTCTACCCAATTTTCTGTAAGATCAAAACCTGCACCCGTGTTTTTGTAATAATCCAGTCTATTTCCAAAACCTCCTCCATGAGCGTATTGAGTTCCATTAATGGCATAATCAGTTTTTCCATCGTGGTTAAAATCAAAAACTTCAAGGGATCCGTAAATTTTACCTGGTAATTCTGCTTCTTTTACAAATCCTGTCCCGGTATTTTTGAACCGGTATTGTTTATAATTAACAACATCCATATAGCTGAGTCCTGTAGAAATAATATCCATTAACCCATCATTATTATAATCAATGAATTTAATATCTCCAAGATGGGTTACATCTGCTCCCAATCCTACAAACGGCAATAAGGTTGTCCCATTATTCTGATATACTTCATTATAAGTACTGTCTACATTTCCGTCCCCATCAGAATCTATTGCTCCGTTGAGCACGATATCCGGTGTACCGTTATTGTCTATATCCGCAATATCAGCTGCAGAATAATAAAAGTTATTCATGCTTGTCTGCATCTCGGTAAAGTTCTGAGCCATGATGCCGACTGGTAACATAGAGCATAAAATATAAATCTTTTTCATATTTATTTTTATTTAGATTAATTAAAAACAAAGATAGAATATTAAATTCTCTGTGTAAAAAAAAGCCCGTATGAAATATATCAGCACTGATTATCTGCTGTATCCCAAGGATTCTACTATTTTAAAAATTCAATATTATTAATCAGCCACTTATTTGCAAATATTTTCCAAAAGATTTGCCTATCTAAAAAATTCTTTGTTATTTTGCACTCTCAAATATTATACAAATAAGAACATCGAGATATGTCAAGAATTTGCCAAATAACAGGAAAGCGTGCAATGGTTGGTAACAACGTTTCTCACGCTAATAACAAAACGAAGCGTCGTTTTGAAATTAACTTATTAGAGAAGAAGTTTTACCTTCCGGAGCAAGATAAGCACGTTACACTGAAAGTATCAGCTCATGGATTGAGAGTGATTAACAAGATTGGAATCGAGGAAGCTATTGAAAGAGCTACTAGAAACGGATTGATTAAAAAGAATTAATAAATCATGGCAAAAAAAGGAAATAGAGTTCAAGTAATCCTTGAATGTACAGAGCACAAAGAAAGTGGTATGCCAGGAATGTCTAGATACATTTCTACAAAAAATAAAAAGAACACTACAGAAAGATTGGAATTGAAAAAATACAATCCTGTTCTTAAGAGATCTACCCTTCACAAAGAAATTAAGTAATTTATAAATAATAACTTACCATGGCAAAGAAAGTAGTAGCAACCCTACAAAGCGGTCAGTCTAAAAAGATGACTAAAGTGGTGAAAATGATTAAGTCTTCTAAATCAGGAGCTTACGTTTTCGAAGAAAAAGTAATGAATGCTGATGAAGTAGATGGTTATTTAAAAAAATAATCAGTACTTTGTTTACAATATAAAAAACTACTCATATTTTTGAGTAGTTTTTTTTGTTATACTCATTTCATAAAAACACATTATGAGACAATTCTTTATTTTATTTTCCACGATACTGTTTACGGGTTCTCCCTACCATTCTCAAACTACTCAAAAGAAAATCAGTTCTCAGGAGAATGTAAAAATTATTATTTTAGGAAATATACAGGATGCCGGCTCCCCTCAGATCGGATGTCATAAAGAATGTTGTATGGACCTCTGGAAACACCCTCAGGAAAACAGAAAAGTAACTTCTCTGGGAGTCATTGATGAAATACTGCAGAAAAACTACATCTTCGATGCCAGCCCGGATTTTACCAGACAGGTAGAATTACTGATGGAGCATTCATCAGAACCGAGAAAGAAGGTACCTGATGGTATCTTTATCACCCATGCTCATATCGGACATTATACAGGTCTTATGTTTTTAGGAAAAGAGGGGATGAACTCCAGGGATATTCCTGTGTACACCATGCCGCGGCTTAAAAAGTTTTTCGAAAACAATGGGCCATGGTCTCAGCTGATCCGTTTGCAGAATATTATTCCTTATGAAATGCAGAATGAAACACCGATAAAGATGAACTCTCATTTAGAAGTTACTCCTATACAGGTTCCCCATCGTGATGAATATTCGGAAACCGTTGGTTTCATCATTAAAGGCCCTCATAAAAAAGCATTATTTATTCCGGATATAGACAAATGGAATAAATGGAAATACAATATTGCAGAGCTGATAAAAACAGTAGATTATGCATTTCTGGACGGTACATTCTATGACTCGGAAGAAATAGGATACAGAAATATTGAAGATATTCCACATCCATTGGTAGTGGAAAGTATGGAACTGTTTAAAAACCTGTCACCGGAATATAAAAAAAGAATTTTCTTTATCCACTTTAATCATACCAATAAAATTTTAAATCCGGAGAGCAGACAAAGTAAAGATGTACTGGAAAAAGGATTTAATATTGCACGTATGGCAGATGAGTTTGAATTATAGCGACAATCAGTTTCATTGAGGAGACAGCAATAAAACTCTTGATAATTAACTTCAGGAAATAAAAATAATAAAGACTTTGTTTACATATAAAAAAACAACTCCTGTTTTGGGTAGTTTTTTTGTTATCTTTGCTCACCAGATTATTAATCAGTAAAGTATGAAAAAGATACTTGTTCTGGCCTGTACAGCAACTTTTCTATTTTCATTCAGTCAGAAAACAATGAATTCTGTAGAATATAAAAGTTCGCCAAAAGTTTTCACTATTAAAGGATTATCACAATCAGTAAGTATTGACTGTGGAAATTCTAAAATGATTTTATTATCAGGACAGGTTCCTCTGAACTCTGAAGGTAATCTTGTGGGAAATACTATTGAAGAGCAGACGCAGCAGGTTTTCAAAAATATTGAAAACATCCTGGAAGAATATGAAGGTACAGGAAAAGATATTATCAAACTGGTAATTTATACCACAGACATCAAAAAAACACCTGATTTCAGAAAAGTAAGGGATTTGCATGTCAACCTTCAAAACCCTCCCGTAAGCAGCCTTGTAGAAGTGAGCAGGCTTTTCAGAGATGATGTGTTGATAGAAGTGGAAGCCACAGCAGTGATTAAAAATAAATAAGAATAAACTAAAACTATGAGTTGGTTTAAAAATATTTTCAAAAAAGAAGAAAAAGAAACCTTAGATAAAGGATTGGAAAAATCCAGCCAGGGATTCTTTGAAAAAATGACGAAAGCCGTAGTCGGTAAAAGCAAAGTAGATGATGAAGTTCTGGATGATCTGGAAGAAGTCCTGATTGCTTCCGATGTAGGTGCCTCTACCACGATCAAAATTATTGAAAGAATTGAGGAACGTGTTGCCAGAGATAAATATGTAGGCGTTAACGAACTTGACAAAATTCTCCGTGAAGAAATTTCGGGGTTATTGCTTGAAAACCCACATGCCGGTACGGGAAATATAGATACCTCCAAAAAGCCATATGTCATTATGGTAGTAGGAGTAAATGGTGTGGGAAAAACAACAACTATCGGAAAACTGGCTCACCAGTTCAAATCGGAAGGTAAAAAAGTAGTTCTTGGAGCTGCGGATACCTTTAGAGCTGCTGCCGTTGACCAGCTTGTTATCTGGAGCGAAAGAGTGGGAGTTCCTATTATAAAACAGGAAATGGGATCAGATCCTGCCTCTGTGGCATTTGATACCGTACAAAGTGCGGTTGCTCAAAATGCAGACGTTGTCATCATCGATACTGCAGGAAGACTTCACAACAAGATCAACCTGATGAACGAGCTTTCCAAGATCAAAAGAGTGATGCAGAAAGTAATTCCTGATGCACCCCATGAGATTCTATTGGTACTTGACGGCTCTACAGGGCAGAATGCTTTTGAACAGGCAAAACAATTTACAGCGGCAACGGAAGTAAATGCTTTAGCAGTAACAAAGCTGGACGGAACAGCCAAAGGAGGTGTTGTTATCGGAATCTCCGATCAGTTTCAGATTCCGGTGAAATATATTGGTGTAGGCGAAAAAATGCAGGATTTACAACTTTTTAATGGTACGGAATTTGTAGACTCATTCTTCAAGAAAAGATGATTTATATCATGTTTTCCCTTATATTAGCAAACAATCATTTTAAATATTAACAATAAAAAAATTTGCAACTATGGGAATTATTACATGGATTCTATTTGGCCTTATCGCAGGTGCTATCGCTAAAATGATTATGCCGGGAACTCAGGGAGGAGGATGGCTTATCACTATTATTCTGGGAATTCTGGGAGCATTTGTAGGAGGAGCTATAGGAGTTTACGTTTTACACTGGGGAGATGTCACTTCATTCTGGAATCCGAGAAGCTGGATTCTCTCAATAGGAGGCGCGTTAATTATCCTCTGGATTTACGGAATGGCTACAAAGAAAAGCTGATAATAACGTTGATAAAAATAAAATCCCGGATCTGAAATTTCAGATCCGGGATTTTTGTATACAATATAAAATTTAGTTAGTTGTTGATTCTAATCTGATAAGGCATTTCCATTTTCACCTCAGACTGTAGTTTTTTGTCTGTGATTTGCTGTAAAATTTCATAGTTGGACTTCCCTATCTTATTTTTAATAATTCTGGCAGAAACATCCTCTTCGTTCAGGTCTTTGAAGATTTGTTCAAACGGACTCATTTTCTTAGGGAACGCTTCTACGTGGTATGATTTTAATCCTGCTTTCTGTGCTGCAAACTTCACAGCATCTGTTAAAGTACCCAATTCGTCTACCAATCCTATTTCTTTTGCACGAACTCCGCTCCATACTCTACCGCCTCCTACATTATCAATCTGCTCAAAAGTTTTCTTTCTGTTCTGAGTTACAAAATGTACAAATCTTTTATAGGTACCCTCTACACTTTTTGTCATCATATTAACTCCATAAGGGGTTACACCGTTTAATCCGGAATAATACATCGAGTTGGCATTAGTAGAAACAATATCTGCACGGATTCCGTTTTTAGCAGCAATATCTTTATAGTAAGGCATCACTCCAAATACTCCGATAGAACCGGTAAGTGTATTAGGCTCTGAATAAATTTTATCCGCTGCCATGGCTACATAATATCCACCTGATGCTGCATAGTCTCCAAAAGAAACGATCAGTGGTTTTTTCTTTTTCAGCCGCTGTAATTCAAATAAGATTTCATCTGAAGCATTAGCACTTCCTCCCGGAGAGTTGATTCTGAAAACAACAGCTTTCACTTTATCATCCTCCTGAAGCTTTTTGATGTACTTCACATATTTCTCAGAATGAATATCACTGTATTCATCTCCATTATTAATAGATCCCGAAGCATACAATACTGCGATCTTTTCACCGGATTTATCCTCGTCCTCATAAGAATTGATATAACTTGTCAAAGAAATCTTGTTCAGCTTTTCTTTATCTTTCACATTGAGCTTCGCCTTAAGAAGATCTTCGTATTCTGATTTCTGGATCAGTTTATCCGCAAGTTTATATTGTAAGCTTTGCTCGGGAATCATTCCATATAAGCTGTCTGTAATCATTCTGAACTGAGCAGTATCAATTTTTCTTGAAGCAGCCATTTTACTGGAAGTGTTTTTCCACAGATCATTCAAGAGCGTACTTAACTGTTCTTTATTTTCAGGAGAAATATCATTTCTTATAAAAGGTTCTACCGCAGATTTGAATTTACCGTGACGGATGACTTCAATTCCGACCCCGTATTTATCTGCAAAATCCTTAAAGAAAGTAACCTCTGTAGAAAGACCTTTTAATTCTACCATTCCCGCCGGATGCAGGTAATATTTATCCGCAACAGATCCCAAATAATAAGCAGACTGTGATACTCCGTTTCCATAAGCATATACAAATTTTCCACTTTTCTTGAAATCTTCAATAGCATTTCTAAGATCATCAATCTGAGTAAGTCCTGCAGATAAATCATCAGCCTCTATACTGATTCCTTTAATATTATCATCAGTTTTTGCTTTGTTGATCGCCTCTAATGCATCATATATAAGAATACTTTTATTTTGGGCGCCTATACCGAATAATCCCATCTCTTCTTCCGTAGGACTATCGATTATATTGGTCTTTAAATTAATCGTAAGAACGGAGTTCTTTTTTACCGCCACCGACTTATCATTCCCCATCGCGCTAAACACAAGCATCATGATGAAAAAGATGAAAAATAGAGCGCAAAGTATGATAATTGCTACTATATTTGCCAAAACATTTTTAAAGAAACTTCTCATAAATCAATCAATTTTCTAATATGTCGCAGCATAAGGTCGTTTTGTTACTGGGAAGTAACTTAGGAGAGCAAAAAAAAAATATAGAGCTTGCATTAAAAAAGATCAATGAAGCTGGAAACAACATTTCACAAACCAGCGAATATTTAATGTCTGCCCCTGTAGAGTTTGTCAGTTCCAATATTTTTTGTAATATTGCAGCAATAATATTTACACATCTTTCACCAATTCAACTGCTTGATTGTATTAAGAATATAGAAGTTGAGATGGGAAGAATTAATGATTCAAAAGTATCCGGAGGTTATACAGACAGGATTATAGACATTGATATCATTAAGTATAATGAGTTAAATTTTAAATCAGAAAGATTAGAAATCCCTCATAAAAAACATCTTTTTGAAAGGGATTTTTCCAGAATATTATTAAAAGATTTTATTTAAAACATAAAACATATTGTATGAAATTAGGTTTATTATTATTGGCTACGTCATTGCCGATTGCAGCTTTCGCACAGAACAGCGGCACTACAGTAAACTCTTCCACAGAGTATCCTAATACATTCTCCTCAGGTTCCGCTAATGTAAAACCTTTTGACAATAAATCCAGACTTTTCAGAGACTGGTCTATTTCTGTCGGAGGAGGTCCTGCATTTATGGTACATTCCGATTTAAAATCTATCCGCAAGGATAAGACCAATTGGGGTTACAATGCTTACGTAAGCGTGGACAAACAAATCACACATGCATTCGGGCTAAGCCTTATGTATATGAGAGGAGAAACGAAACAGACAGCCCAGCTTCCCGGTGCTGCAGGTGTAAAATCAGGAGTAGCTACTGCTACAACACAGTTTGACAACATCTCTTTATTAGGAGATATCAACTTCTCGAACTTATTCAGAAGAGTAGACAACCACTCTCCATACAGATGGGCTTTCCATGGATATATGGGTATTGGACTTCAGGGATTCAGAACTTCACTGCATGATAATGACGAATTCAGATGGAGTACTACTCCAAGAAGGACTCCTTTGTTCATCAAGCAGGACATTGATATCAACTCTATCTTCTATCAGGGAGGTGTGGGAATAAAATACAATGTTTCAAAACTTATTGACGTTGAGGCAAGAACCATGTACATCATCAGTGGTGATGATGAATTCGATGGCGGCGGATGGGCAGATCCTAATGATTATGATCCTTCCACTCCAGGTTCAAAATATAACATGCTAAATTCGAGAAGATCTGATAACGCCTGGACAGTAAGTTTAGGATTATCTTTCAAACTAGGAAAGCATGAATCTCACCTGGCATGGCATGACCCGCTTCAGGAAGCTTATTACAGAACAAATGTTCTTGAAAACGCAAGTACCGATCTTGTTGTTTGCGAAAAAGGTGATGCAGACAATGATGGAGTATGCGATGACTGGGACAGACAGCTTGATACTCCTGCAGGAGCAAGAGTAGATGGTGCTGGTGTTGCTTTGGATATGGATCTTGATGGTGTTATTGACCTTTACGATAAATGCGTAACTGTTCCCGGACCTGTTGAAAATAACGGTTGTCCAGTAAAATAATTTAACAAACTTAAAATTCTTTTTCAAAAAAAGAAATCAAATAATAATACACGATGAAATTAAGTTTAGCAATTGTAGCATTAGCTTTGGCAATTCCTTCAGCCACGTATGCTCAAGACTCAACTGCAGATTCAAACGGAAAATACCCTAATACATTTTCTTCAGGATCTGCCAATGTTGCACCATTTACCAACAAATCCAAGAGATTTAATGATTGGTCTATTTCTGTAGGAGCAGGTGTTCCACTTCTTCAGTCAGCAGATTTGACCTCAATCAAAAATGGTAATGGTAAAAACCTTTTTGGTTATTCAGCATATGTAAGTATTGATAAAGCGATTACCCATGCTTTTGGGATCAATTTACAATATGACAGAGGCGAAACTAGACAAGGATGGTTCAATACTAAAAATGCAGCACCAGATGCTACAGCAGTAGGAGCAAGAACTCAGTATGACGCCATCTCTATCTTAGGAGATATTAACTTTTCAAACTTATTAAGAAGAGTTGATAACCACTCTACTTACAGATGGGCGCTTCATGGATATGCAGGTATCGGTACCATTGCATACAGAGCATACCAGAAAGACGGAAGTAACAGACAGACATTAATGACTGAAATCAAACCTTTCGAATTAGGTTCTATGTTCTTCCAGGCTGGTACAGGTCTTAAATTTAAAGTCAACAGAAGAATTGATATTGAAGGCAGATTAATGTATGTGGTAACCGGTGATGATGAATTTGACGGTGGCGGTGATGCTTACAGTGCTATCAACAAGCGTTCTGAGCAGGTTTCAGACAACTTCTTCAATGCTACTTTAGGTCTTTCTTTCAAATTAGGGAAGCATGAGTCTCATGTAATGTGGCATGACCCGCTTCAGGAGATCTATTATAAACTTGATGTACTGGCTAATAAAAATCAGGATATTGAAGTATGTAAAAAAGGTGATGCTGATAACGACGGGGTATGTGACGACTGGGACAGACAGCTTGATACTCCTGCAGGAGCAAGAGTGGACGGTGCCGGTGTTGCTCTTGATACAGACTTAGACGGTGTCATTGATCTTTACGATAAGTGTGTAACCGTTCCTGGACCTGTAGAAAATAACGGATGCCCTGTAGCAAAAAAAGACAATAACGAAACTGCTAAAGAGGTAGAAAAAACCCTGAAAGATATTTATTTCAATTTCAATAAAGCTACAATCAGACCTGAATCTAACGAAAAACTGGATCTGGCTGCTTCAATTATTAAAGAAAACGGAGGTAATTATCTGTTAACAGGACATACAGATATCAAAGGAAATGCAGCATACAACCTTAGACTGTCTAAAGAAAGAGCCGCCGCTGTAGTAGGTGCTCTGGAAAGCAGAGGCATCAATGAAAATGTGTTGAAGTCAAGAGGAGTAGGTTCTGCTGAAGCTACTATTCCTGCATCAGCTTCAGATGCTGAAAGAATGGCAGATAGAAAAGTTACGGTAAGATTTATAGAAAGTTCAGAATGGGATTCTATTAAAAAGAAAGACTATGAAGATGCTCCTGTAAAAAAAGCAGTAAAAAAAGTTCCTGCTAAGAAAAAGAAGAAATAATTTTCAAATACTTCATAAACCGAAAAGAATTGCTCTTTTCGGTTTATTTTTTTTCTACTACGAATTTTTTTACATACCTTTATCATTATTTTCAGGACAACTGTATAAAACACATTAGAAATCAGCAAGTTTGTCCTTTGAAAATAAAACCAACACAAAATCACTTTTTAACGTAAAAAAAATCATTTAAATAACTTAACTTAAAAAAATAACACTATGAAATTAAGTTTAGCAATTGTTGCATTAGCTTTGGCAATTCCTTCTGCCACGTATGCACAAGACTCAACGGCAGTTTCAAAAGGAGAATATCCTAATACATTTTCTTCGGGATCTGCTAATGTTTCCCCATTCACCAGTCAATCTAAAAGATTTAATGATTGGTCTATTTCTGCTGGGGTAGGTGTTCCACTTCTTCAGTCAGCAGATTTAACCTCGATCAAAAATGGTAACGGTAAAAACCTTTTTGGATACTCAGCGTATGTAAGTATTGATAAAGCAATTACCCATGCTTTTGGGATCAATTTACAATATGACAGAGGTGAAACCAGACAAGGATGGTTCAATACTAAAAATGCAGCACCAGATGCTACAGCAGTAGGAGCAAGAACTCAGTATGACGCCATCTCTATCTTAGGAGATATTAACTTTTCAAACTTATTAAGAAGAGTTGATAACCACTCTCCTTACAGATGGGCGCTTCATGGATATGCAGGTATTGGTACCATTGCATACAGAGCATACCAGAAAGACGGAAGTAACAGACAGACATTAATGACTGAAATCAAACCTTTCGAATTAGGTTCTATGTTCATGCAGGCTGGTACAGGTCTTAAATTTAAAGTCAACAGAAGAATTGATATTGAAGGCAGATTAATGTATGTGGTAACCGGTGATGATGAATTTGACGGTGGCGGAG
>NZ_QICX01000005.1:0-45787 GCF_003201365.1 Chryseobacterium sp. CBTAP 102 | reverse complement strand
TGGTACAGGTCTTAAATTTAAAGTCAACAGAAGAATTGATATTGAAGGCAGATTAATGTATGTGGTAACCGGTGATGATGAATTTGACGGTGGCGGAGATAAATACAGCGCTATCAACAAGCGTTCTGAGCAGGTTTCAGACAATTTCTTCAATGCTACTTTAGGTCTTTCTGTTAAACTTGGAAAGCACGAATCTCACTTAATGTGGCATGATCCGCTTCAGGAAATCTATTATAAACTTGATGTACTGGCTAATAAAAATCAGGATATCGAAGTATGTAAAAAAGGAGATGCTGATAACGACGGGGTATGCGACGACTGGGACAGACAGCTTGATACTCCTGCAGGTGCAAGAGTGGACGGTGCCGGAGTTGCACTTGATACAGACTTAGACGGTGTAATTGACCTTTACGATAAGTGTGTAACCGTTCCGGGACCTGTTGAAAACAACGGATGTCCTGTAGCTACAACCGGACCTGTAGTAGAAACAGAAACTAAATTGGAAGGAATTGAATTTGATTTAAATTCTGACAGAATTTTACCATCAAATACTCCAATTTTAAATAATGCTGTAAATTACATTAATTCTTCAAGCGGTTCTTACAATGTAATCGGAGCTACTGATACAAGAGGTACTGATGCTTACAACCAAAAACTATCTGAAAGAAGAGCAAACAACGTTAAGAACTATCTGATCAAAAACGGTGTTCAGACAGGTAAACTACAGGCAGTAGGAAAAGGTGAAAAAGACCTTAAATATCCTGAATGTGAACCGGCTACGAAGTGCCCTGAATGGAAAAACAGAGCCAACAGAAGAGTATACTTCGAAGCTAAATAATAAATATATTGATATATCATATAAAAGTCACGCACTGCGTGACTTTTTTTGTCCTAATTCTTTCCTTATTTTTACAACATGATTTCTCCGCAGGATTTTCAAAAGCTAAAATATGATACTCTTAAGTATTTCTGGGGTTATAACGACTTCAGAGATTCTCAGGAAGAAATTATCAATGCTGTCATCAACGAAAAAGATACCTTGGTTCTGTTACCTACAGGAGCAGGAAAATCTTTATGTTATCAATTACCCGCCTTATTGAAAGAAGGAACATGCCTTGTTGTATCTCCATTGCTTGCATTGATGAAAGATCAGGTCAATCAGCTTAAATCACGTGGGATAGAAGCAGAATATCTTTCATCTGAACTGGATGAATACGATGCCGAAACCATCTACGGCCGCTGCAAGGAAGGACTTACCAAACTACTCTATGTTTCTCCTGAGAGACTTACCAATACTCAGTTTATTCAAAACATGGAGGAAATTCAGCTGTCATTCATTGCAGTTGATGAAGCGCACTGTATTTCAGAATGGGGCCAGGATTTCAGACCCAGCTATCAGAATATAAAAGGATTCAGAAGTAATAATCCTGAAATTCCCTGTCTTGCTTTAACGGCAACAGCAACCCCAAAAGTGCTTGAAGAAATCAAAAATAAACTGGAACTGAAAAATCCTTTTGTTTTTCAAAAAAGTTTCAAAAGAGAGAACATTAAAATCTTTACTGATGAAGTAGCTGATAAATTTCAGCGTGTTTTTGATATTTTAAAATACAGCAATGACTCCGGAATTGTCTATGTAAGAACAAGAAAAGAGGCAGAATTGCTGGCAGAATTTCTGAAGAAAAATCAACTGAAAAATGTGGATTATTTTCATGCCGGCCTGACAACCAAAGAAAAGAATGCAAGACAGAATCTTTGGAATAACAGCGATAATCATGTTCTTGTTTCTACCAATGCCTTTGGAATGGGTATCGATAAAGACAATGTTCGTTTTGTCATTCACTATTCCCCTGCTGCATCTCTGGAAAATTATTATCAGGAGATCGGGAGGGCAGGAAGAGATGGAAAAGACAGTTTTGCTTTCATGCTCTGGAATAAACAGGAACTTCTTAATTTTGATCAGGTTTTAAAAAATCAGACCCCAAACAAAGCTGAGTTTTTGAAGATCATTAGCTACCTCTACTCTATTTTTCAGGTAGCAGAATTTGAGCTTCCGGAAAAAACATTTCAACTGAATAATCTTAGTATACAGAATTTCACCAAACTGTCGAAAGCCAAGATCAGCAATGTACTCAATTTTCTCCATAACCAGGAAATTATCTACTATAATGATTACAAAAGCCTGTCTTCAATCGAGCTGTTTATCAAAGCTGATGAGATAGACCTGCTGCCACAAAAGGACGCCTATTTTATAGAGCTTCTTTTCCGTAACATATCAGGGATTACCACCCACAAAGTAATGTTCAGTGAACAGCAGCTAAGCAACAAAATCAACATCAGTGTTCCTTTGATCAAAGAACGACTGAAAGAATTTCAGCAAAAGAACTATCTTGAATATATAGATGGAGCACTAGCCAGTATTAAATTCCTGAAACCCCGCGATGAAAGGGCAGTAAATAGTGCTTACTGGAAACTATTTGAACATATTCAGAGAAACAAAATTCAGAAATGGGAAGAGATGAAGTTTTATGTGGAAAATAATGACTACTGTAAAATGAAACTTATCCTGGCCTACTTTGGTGAAAAAAATTCAAAAAACTGTGGCCAGTGTTCTGTATGTGAAAAAAATAAGCAGTCTATCTTTGGAAAAAATATCTCCCAGCAGATCATTAATTTATTAGCTAAAAAATCAGCTACTATTGAAGAACTGTCTATCCAGCTCAGCTATCATTCCAAAGAAAATATCCTGGAAAATCTGATTTTCCTTTTGGATTCAGGAAAAGTAAGAATGCTCAACTTCAGAACATATGCGCTTAATCATGAGTAATGAGTAATGAGTAATGAGTAATGATAAACATTATGATCTCAACCTGCCTAAATCTCCTACTCTCAAACTATCCTACCCTCTAACTCCAATATCTTCCGACTCTCAGATCAAAAACTTATCTTTGCAGCATGAAATCATTGAAAGTCGTTTTTTTAGGGACTCCTGAGTTTGCAAAAACTTCTCTGGAGGCCATCCATCAATCTCACCATCAGGTGGTAGGTGTAGTAACTGTGGCTGATAAAGCAAGCGGACGAGGACAGAAAATTCACCAATCACCGGTAAAAATCTATGCAGAAGAAAACAATATTCCTGTTTTCCAGCCGGAAAAGTTGAGAAATCCAGAGTTTCTGGAAGAACTTAAAAAACTGGAAGCTGATGTCTTTGTAGTGGTAGCGTTCAGAATGATGCCTAAGGTACTTTTTGAAATGCCTAAAATGGGAACCTTCAATCTTCATGCTTCATTACTTCCCGACTACAGAGGTGCAGCTCCTATTAATTACGCAGTAATCAATGGAGAAGAAAAAACCGGAGCCACTACTTTCTTTATTAATGAAAAAATTGATGAAGGAAATATTCTTCTTCAGCAGGAAATAGAAATTTTACCGGATGAAAATGCGGGAAGCCTTCACGACAGACTGATGGAAATGGGTTCAGGACTTGTTGTTAAGACACTGGATGGTCTTGCTGAAAATGCTATTGAAGAAAAGCCCCAGCCACACGTAGAATATCCTAAAAACGCTTATAAAATTTTTAAAGAAGATACGAGAATCAATTGGGAACAGCCTTCAAAAACCGTTCATCAGTTTATTCTGGGAATGTCCCCTTATCCTGCAGCTTTCACCACTTTAAAAATTGAAAACGAAGAAAAAGGATTAAAAATATTCGGAGGGAAATTTGAACTTTCTGATCACGGAAAACCAGCCGGAAGTCTCGATATTTCTAAAAATGAATTTAAAATCTATACTCAGGACGGAATCTATTATCCTTTGGAACTTCAGCTGGAAGGTAAAAAAAGGATGATGGTAAAAGATTTTCTGAATGGCTTCCGGAATTTTGACGGAATTACATTAAACTAAAATAGATCTTTATCTGACATAGAAAAGTCCCGAAAGCGTTTACAGATAAACTTTCGGGACTTTTTATTTTTCAGCCATCAGCTTTTACTGACAATTTTCTTCCGGATTCTGCTTATAAATTCCGGTGTTACTCCCAGATAGGCCGCAATCTGAATATTGGTAAGACGGTGTGCTGTCTGTGGATAATCTTTTAAAAACTCAACATAACGTTCATCTGAAGGCTTGCTTAGATTATCAATAATTCTACGCTGCAATGCTATTATTGATTTTTGAAACTTAAGTCTCATTAATCTTTCAATCTCCGGCATTTCAGCATATAATTCTTCTTTTTCATTTTTGGGAATAAGAAGAATCTCGCTATCCTCAAGCGCCTGAATATTGAGCTTTGAAGGAATACGATTCACAAAACTATCAATATCGGAGATCCACCAGTTTTCAATTCCAAAATACAATATCTGTTCGGCTGCATTATGATGGGTATGAAAAACTTTAAAACATCCGCTTACCACGAATCCTTCAAATTCGCAGATCTCCCCTTCTTTTAAAAGAAATTCTTTTTTCTTTATTTTCCGAAGCATGAAGGCACTGCAGTATTTTTCAAGCTTTTCGTCTGAAATATCAATATATTCCCGGATATGTTTCTTTAAGGACTCAGTCATCGTTTAAAAATAAAAAGGTTTAGAAAAATCCTAAACCTTATATTTTGTATTACAAGCAGTTATTTATTGCGAAAATAATTCACTACTGCCCGTTCATTTTTTACAATTGCACCATTTCAGTAACCTCTACATCATATCCTCCAACCTGAGGTTTGATATTAGGGTTTTGAGTAATTACTTTGAACTTATTGATTCCTAAATTCTTCAGGATCTGCGTTCCGATTCCATAATCTCTGTAATTGTACGCCAGTGTAGGATGCTGCTCCTGGCCGTCCTGATAGTTCAGAAACTGCTGAAGTTTTCTCAACGTATTTTCAGAATTAGAAACGTTGTTGATGAAAATAATAGCGCCTTTTCCTGCCTCATTTACCATATTGGTTACCTTTTCCAATAGCGGTTTCTCACCATTATTTAATCTGGTCAATACATCAAAATAAGAATCTGAAGACTGTACTCTTACCAAAACAGGCTCATCTACTGTCCATGCTCCTTTTGTCAATGCAAAGTGGATCTGATCATTGGACGTTTCTCTGAAAGCATAAAAATCAAAATCACCGTAATGCGTTTTTACTTTTTTCTCTTCAAGTCTTTCTACCAGATTTCCTTTTTTAAGCTGATAGTGGATCAGATCTTCGATAGAAACGATCTTCATGTTATGCTTTTGAGCAAAAGTGTGAAGTTCAGGCAGACGGGACATGGTACCATCTTCATTCATGATCTCACAGATCACTCCTCCTTCTTTCAAACCTGCTAAATGTGTAAGATCAATGGCAGCCTCAGTATGTCCGGCTCTTTTCAATACACCACCTTTTCTTGCACGAAGCGGGAAAATGTGACCAGGTCTCATAAAATCTGTAGGTTTGGATTTCTCATCCATCAGTGCTAAAATAGTTTTTGCTCTGTCTCCTGCAGAAATTCCGGTAGATGTTCCGTTTCCTAAAAGGTCTACTGATACAGTAAAAGCCGTTTCTTTAGGATCACTGCTTCTGCTTACCATTACTTCAAGGCCAAGTTCATCACATCTTTTTTCCGGAAGCGGCATACAGATCAGTCCTCTTCCGTGAAGTGCCATAAAATTGATAATTTCCGGCGTTGTCAGTTCTGCAGCGCAAAGAAAATCGCCTTCATTTTCTCTGTCTTCATCATCTACTACTATGATTATTTTACCATTTTTAAGGTCTTCAATAGCCTCTGGAATAGTATTTAATTTAATATCGGACATTTTTACTTTTTATTTTTGCAAAGATACTCATAAAAATAAGCATCTGCCAACTAATTATGAATGGTTTATTAAGCTTTGGATAAGGAGTTAGCCGCCTCTCTGAAAATCTCGTAAGATCTCAATCTTTTCTGATGATCGTAGATATGTGAATTGATCATCAGTTCATCTACCTGGAATCTTTCCTGAAAATCTGTAAGCTTTTCCTGAATTTCGGACTGATCTCCGATAAAAGTATATCTCAGTTTCTGCAACACCATGGATTTTTCCATCGGTGACCAGATTTCATCCATATCATCCACCGGTGGAGCAAAAGGTTTTCTGTCGTTTCTTATAATATTGATGAATGCCTGGAATAAAGTCGTCGCGATTTTATGAGCTTCCTCAGAAGTTTCAGCTGCTACGCCATTAACACAGGCAATGATATAAGGTTTATCCAGATATTTTGACGGTTCAAAATGCTCTCTGTAGATTTTAAAAGCCATTTCCATCTGCTCAGGAGCAAAATGTCCTGCAAATGCATAAGGCAAACCAAGTTCCGCAGCCAGCCACGCACTGTCTGTACTTGATCCCAGAATATATAATGGAATATCCAGCCCTTCTCCCGGAATGGCACGAACCATTGCATCCGAATTTTCTTTTGAAAAATATCTTTGAAGTTCGAGAATTTGTCTTGGGAACTGTTCATTAATAATCGCAGGATTTCTTCCCAAAGCCTGTGCTGTGAGTCCGTCTGTTCCCGGAGCTCTTCCTAAACCAAGGTCAATTCTTCCCGGAAACAGAGATTCCAGAGTACCAAATTGTTCTGCAATAATCAGAGAACTGTGATTCGGAAGCATAATCCCTCCTGAACCTACTCTGATTTTTTTCGTTCCGTTGGCGATGAAACCTATTAAAACAGAGGTTGCTGAACTGGCAATACTTTCCATATTGTGGTGTTCCGCCAGCCAGAATCTTTTATAATGTAAATTTTCAGCGTAATTGGCTAGTGATAAGCAGTCCTGAAAAGTATCATGAATGCTTTTGCCCTGCTTTACCGGTGCAAGATCTAAAACAGAAATTTCAAAATTTTTCATGTTATGATGTTAATTTTTCTTTAGTTGAAAAACAAGGCAAATTTAAAACATAAAAACCTCATTAGTTACTTTTTGTAATTAATAAAAACAATTGATCAGTTCAGGGAAAAACTATTGGAATAAAATTTTTGTATACATCGTTTTGTCTATATGATTTTAAAATTAAATAATCATATTAAAAATGTATTTCAACAAAAACAATTCAATAAAAAGGGACATATTTATTATATTCGTATACCAAATTTTTAAAAACTTTAATATGAACAAAAAAACAAACAGCCTGTTCTGTAAGCAGATGCTGACAGGAAAAACTGTCTTTATGAGTTTTCTTATTGCTGCTACATTTTCCTCTTGCAGTAAGAACAATGAAGAAATTACTTCTGAAGCTCAAACGAATGCCTTCAACGCAGACAATGTAAAAAAGGGACAATTGAACGGCCAGGAAATTACCTATGAAAGAAAAAACGGAATGAATTTTTTCCAGGGAGATATTGTTCTTACTGATAAACAGTTATCCGAAGGAAATGAAGTTAATAAAGGGGGTGCCAGCTATTCAAGATGGCCCAATGGTAAAATTTATTATACCATTGCCAGCAATATGGGTTCTATCAATGTCAATAAAATCAACTCTGCGATCAGCGAGTATAATAATAAAACCAATACTCAGTGGATCTACCGTACCAATCAGTCCAATTATGTTGAATTTATTTTCGGAAGCTCATCAGGATCGGATGGTTGGGCTCATATAGGATATCGGGGCGGAAAACAAACGGTTTCTCTGGATCAGTACATTTCTGTAGGATCAGTGATTCATGAAATGGGACATACGGTAGGACTTTACCATGAGCATACGCGTAAAGACAGAGATCAATATGTAAAAATCCTGTGGAACAATATCCAAAACGGACAATCTTATAATTTCAATATCTATAATTCCGGAACAGATATAGGGCCATTCAATATTAATTCTGTGATGATGTACTGGCCAACCTCTTATTCTAAAAATGGGCTTCCAACAATTACCAGAGCTGATAATAGTAATTTCACTTATAACAGAACCGGATTCACAACCGGAGATATCAATACTATCAATGCGATGTATCCTTAAATTTTTAAGAATCGCTTATTAATCAAAAAAAGAACTCTTACGAGTTCTTTTCTTTTTTATAATTATAGTGATTAATTAAAATCCTGATTTCGTTAAATTCAAAATGACTTGGCAGTGCATTCTTCCACTCGGTTAAAGTTTCGTGTGGATTTTTGTAGAATTCATCTTCAAAAGCTTTGATCTTGTCTGAAGTAATGACTCGGGAGATATCCAGCAATCCCTGTTCTGCAAATTTGGCAAGGTGTCCGATAACAGTTTCTTTTACTAAACCTCTTTCCAAGGCAATTTCTCCGATAGTTTTCCCCTGTTCAAACAGCTGGAAGGTTAAAACCTGAGAAGGAACTTTAGCAATTTTAAGATTGATTTCCTTATCATTCTTTTCATCTAAAAGTTTCGTTTCCAGTAAGTGAATATCTCTCAGACTGTTCAGATACTCTTCAATGTCTTCAAGCCAGTTTTTAAATTCTTCGTTATATTGTTTTAATCCTTTAGCACCTTTTATCTCAGCATAAAATTCTTTTAAAGGATCGAAAATTTTATTTCTGATTTCTGTAAAGAAGAAGTTGACAGCTCCTTTTGATTTGCTTTCAATTTCAGACCATTCTTCTTTTTGTTCAATAAAATGATTAACCTTCTGAAAAATGATACGTTCCAGCTTCTCAAAAATTTTCCCAAGATTTACCGCTTCATGTTTCAACTGAAGATAAAGCTGTTTGGTTTTAACATGATCAATATTTTTAGTGACAATAGAAAGATTATTCCACTCTTCCACTTCTTTCAAAAACCATGTACAGTCTAATGTACGCAATACTTTTCTGATGCTGTAATCATATTTTTCCTGATTCAGAATTGCTTCAACATGATCATTGGCAATAGTATCCGTATGGAAATGCAGAATCCTGTTATCTTTGAAAATAACTTCAGGAGTAATTTTTGATTTCAAAACAATCCCTTCCAGTGTTCTGCAGCGGGATAAAGCCACATACACCTGACCGGCAGTAAAACTTTTCCCGGCATCAATAATGACTTTATCAAATGTTAATCCCTGACTTTTGTGAATGGTAACCGCCCATGCTAATTTTATAGGAAACTGTTCGAAACTTCCCAGCACTTCTTCTTTGATATTTTTATCCGTATCAAGGAAATATTTTTTCTGTTCCCAGGTTTCTCTTTTTACCACAATTTCCCTTTCACTTTCATCCAGAACAACACGGATTTCATTTTCATCCAACCCGATAATCTCGCCCAGCTTTCCGTTAAAATATTTCTTTTCTCCGGAAATATCATTTCGGATAAACATAATCTGGGCTCCTATTTTCAGTTCCAGAAACTGGTCATTAGGAAACTGGTTCTCTTTAAAGTCTCCTACCAGTTTAGCTTCATAAATCTGAGGATCAACTTTTATTTCAGCTAATTTTTCCTGATTAATCTCATCTGCCATTTTGTTGTGAGAACACAGATACACATAGGATTCTTTTCCCATATCAAAGTCAGGATCATACCTTTCGTTGAGATGATTAAAATCTATATTATCCACATCGCCGTCACGGATCGCATTCAGAATTTCCAGAAACTCTTCGTCAGATTGTCTGTATACTTTCGTCAGTTCAATGGTAACAATAGGAATTTCCTTAATGGCATGGCTGTCAAAAAAGAAGGGTGAATTGTAATACATTTTCAGGATATGCTCATCCCTTACCACCGGAGGAAGCTGAAACAAATCTCCTATAAAAAGCATCTGTACCCCTCCAAATCTCTGATTATTCCTTCTGATAAATCTCAAAGAAAAATCCATCATATCCAGAACATCAGCTCTCAGCATTGAAACCTCATCGATAATAATGATTTCAACCTCTCTCAGAAGTTTCAGTTTATCTTTGCGGTATTTGAAATGAGGCATCAGATCGGCAATATTATTGGCCAAACTGGTATCTATCCTTTCTGTAGTGGGAAGAAAGGTTCTTAACGGCAGCCCAAACATGGAATGGATTGTTACTCCACCTGCATTAATGGCAGCAATTCCCGTGGGAGCCACCACAATATGCTTTTTTTTGGTACGCCTTACAAAGTCATTAAGAAATGTCGTCTTTCCTGTTCCGGCTTTCCCGGTTAAAAAAACGCTTCTGTTCGTATATTCTATTAAGTCAAAAAAATGATTATTCATCTTCGTCAAAAATACGGAAATGAATTTGAATTTCTTACCTTGGCATAAGTTTTGAAAAATTATAAAAAAGAAAACGTTTATTGTGAAAAAATTACTCTTTCATATTCCGGCAATAGTACTGTGTACTACATTAACATTGGTTTCATGTAATACATCAAAGAATGCCAATACCAATCTTCCTATTGATATTGCAGACAGGCCTGCTGACGCAGAAAGTCAGAAATACGAACAGGCACAGCTGGATAGATTAAAAGCTTCCATTGAATCTGAAGTATCAGGAGAAAAATGTACGGATGCCAGTGAATGGACATTTGCTCCTATGGGGTCAAAATCCTGTGGCGGCCCTCAGCAATACATTGCCTATCCTAAGAAAATAGAAGAGACTTTCCTGCAAAGAGTGAATGAGTATACGGATAAAGTGAAAGCTTTTAATGAAAAGTATAATATTACGTCTGACTGTATGATGATCACGCCGCCTACGTCTGTCAAATGTGTCAATGGCAAGATCAGACTTATTACACCGGACAATAATTAACAATAAAACAAAGGTTCTATATCAAATCGAAAAAGCTCTGTTTCAGAACAGAGCTTTTATATTTATTTTAAATAGATCAATGGTGAATTTTGCTTCGCAAGTGAATAATGAAATGCAAACTTTCAAAATTGACAAGCGCAGCGAATTGACGATTCATTATTCACCAGACAACCTAAAACTGATGATCCTTCACATTCTCTTTATACCATGATGAATATTTCACGTAGTTATCTGCAATTCTGTTCACTTCTCCTTCCAGTAACTGCGCATTGATATCTTTGATTTTTCTTGCAGGAACTCCTCCCCAGACTTCTCCGGATTTAATGTGCGTTCCCTGAGTCACTACAGAACCTGCTCCCACAATGGAGTTTTCTTCTACCAGACAATCATCCATCACAATAGCTCCCATCCCGATCAGTACATTATCTTTAATGGTACATCCATGAACTATGGCATTATGACCTATAGAAACATTGTTCCCGATATTCAAAGGATATTTCTGATACGTACAGTGCAGCATTGCATTGTCCTGAACATTCACTTTGTCACCCATTCTGATGTAATGCACATCCCCTCGGATAACTGCATTATACCAGACACTGCAGTCTTTTCCCATTGTAACATCGCCAATAATAGTAGCAGTTTCTGCTAAAAATGTATTCTCTCCAATCTGTGGTGCTTTTCCTAAAAGTTCTTTTATTAGTGTCATAATATTAATTTGAAAATTTGAAAACGGGCCAATACGAAAATTAAAATATACTATCTTTTCTGATATCTAACTTCTAAATTACAGTGATAGCAAAAATCTAACTCTCAATACTCAGCTTCTAACTTCTAATGCGTATTTTTGTATCTCAAATTTAACGAAAAAATGCGTACCGTACTTATAGAACCTACTGAAAACCCAAAAGTGATGAAATTTGTAGCAGATTACAATCTCATCCCCGGGTCTTTGGAACTGGACAGAAATTCAGATATTTCAGAAATTCCTTTGGCACAGGAACTTTTCAACTATCCTTTTGTGGAAAGAGTTTTCATTACAGCTAATTTTGTAGCTGTGGCTAAACAGGATACCATAGAATGGGAACATGTTGCTGAAAGCCTGAAAAATGTGATTGAGGATGAATTACTGGCCAACCCGAGAATTTATCTTCAGAAGAAAAAAGAAATGTATCAGATCTATGCTGAAATGACTCCGAATCCCAATGTAATGAAATTTGTTTCAAGCAAATTACTGATGGATGGTTTTGTGGAAGTAAAATCGAAAGAAGCGGCTGAAGAAGTTCCTTTGGCACTGGCTATTTTTAAAGAGTTTGATTTTGCAACGGAAGTTTTCATTTCGGACAATTTTGTAGCCGTTACAAGAGATAATTCTGTTGAGTGGCATCAGGTAATGATGACTGTTCGTGCGCTTATCGCCGAATATCTTCAGAACGGTGGCGAAATTGCAAAAATAGAACCTCAGAAACATGAAAATCCTGTTGAGAAAATTATTAACAGAGATTATACTGAGGATGAGCAGAAAATTTCTGACATTTTAAATGAATATGTAGCTCCTGCCGTAGAAAATGATGGGGGTAAAATTTCTCTGATGGAATATGATCAGGAAAATAAAACCGCAAAAATGCTTCTTCAGGGTGCATGCTCCGGCTGCCCAAGTTCTACTGCTACTTTAAAAAACGGAATTGAAAATATTTTAAAACAATTCGTTCCGGATTTGGTAGAAAGAGTAGAAGCTGTAAACGGATAAAAACTACCGAAATGCCTCCCGGAAAGGAAATTATAGTGATTATTGGAAGTGCTTCAGCAAATTCCAGCAATCAGAAACTGATGGAACAGGTGCTGGAAAAGACAGACGATACAGACTTTCAGATATATGCTGATCTTTCTGTCCTTCCACATTTTGATGCCGCAGTAACGGATAATGATACTCCGGAAGAAGTTCTGAAGATCAGAGAGGCTATTAACAACTCAGCAGGGGTGATATTTTCCACACCGGAATATATTTTCAGTATTCCCGGAAGATTAAAAAATCTATTGGAGTGGTGCGTTTCCACAACAGTATTTGCTGAAAAGCCCGTTGCTGTGATCACTGCTTCTGCCAGCGGAGAAAAAGGACACGAAGAGTTGCTGTTGATTTTAAAAACTCTCGGAGCCATAGCGGATGATAAACATCAGGCATTAATAAAAGGGATAAAAGGCAAATTTGACGGCAATGGCTTACTGGAAAGTAATACCTTTGCCAAAGTATCAAAATTAGTAACAGATTTTATAACTTCTGTTTCATAATTAAAATTTAGAATATTGAATAAGAAAGGAATTTTACTAGTCAACCTCGGATCACCGAGATCTACTTCTGTAAACGACGTAAAGGAATATCTTGATGAATTTCTGATGGATGAAAGGGTGATTGATTACCGTTGGATCTTCCGTGCCCTTCTTGTACAGGGAATTATCTTGAAAACAAGACCTGCAAAATCTGCTGAAGCCTATAAAACGGTTTGGACAGATAAGGGTTCACCACTGATTGTCATCACTGAACAGATTCAAAAAAAGCTTCAAAAAGTGGTAGATGTTCCGGTGGAAATAGGGATGAGATATGCGCAGCCAAGCATTGAAACTGGTATTCAGAAACTGGTTGATCAGGGAGTCACGGAAATCGTTCTTTTTCCTTTATATCCCCAGTATGCAATGAGTACTACGGAAACGGTCATTGAAAAAGCCGAAGAAGTAAGAAAAAAGAAGTTTCCTGGTGTAAAAATTAATTATATTCAGCCTTTCTACAACAGGGATATTTATATTAACTGCCTGGCAGAAAGCATTAAAGAAAAGCTTCCTGAAAATTTCGATGCACTGCAGTTTTCTTATCACGGAGTTCCTGAGAGACATATTTATAAGACAGATCCTACAAAGACCTGTAATCTTAACGACTGTTGTTCCAGAGAAGATAATCCAAGCCATCAGTTCTGCTATCGTCATCAATGTTATAAAACAACACAGCTTGTTATTGACAAATTGAATTTACCTAAAGAGAAAACGATTGTTTCTTTCCAGTCTAGATTAGGAAAAGATAAATGGATTGAACCTTACACGGACGAAACATTGGAAACAATTGGTAAAAAAGGGATCAAAAACCTGGCTATTGTATGCCCGGCTTTCGTTTCCGACTGTCTTGAAACACTGGAAGAAATTTCAGTAGAAGGAAAAGAACAGTTCATGCATGGCGGCGGCGAAAACTTCCATTATATTCCATGTCTGAACGATGAAGACCGATGGATTGAAGTGGTAAAAACACTTTGTGAAGAAAAACTGAATGATTTCTATTTGGTATAATCTTCTTTACTCAGAATATACAAAAGGCCGCAGATCAATTCTTGCGGCCTTTTCGTTGAATATATTAAAAATTTGATTGAATTATTTTTTAATCAGGTTTCCTGCTTTTTCTCCGTTTACCAGTACAATATATACTCCCGGAAGAATATTGGCAGGTAGCTGGATGTTAAGTTTATTTACGCCATCAGCAATTTCAACTTTTTCAGAAATTTCTTTCTTGCCTGTCAGGCTTACCAGTTCTACAATTCCTTTTCCTGATTTTCCTTCAAAGTTGATGGTAAATCTGTCTGTTGCAGGATTCGGGCTAATGGTATACAACGCTGTTTGTGCTGCTGCCACTTTTCCTGCAGGAGAAGTTCCACCTCCTACACCTACAGCATTCCATGCATTTTTAACCTGAGTCACTTCATTGCTGGCTGCTCCGTATAAATCAGTAGCCGCCTGAATAGAATACGTTCTTGCATTCGCATACGTAGAAGAAGATGTCAGATAAGTTGTCAATGTTCTGTAGGCAATAGCACCTGCCTTATCAAGTCCGATTCCGGAAACATTATAGGCAAATCCTTTATCATTCGTACCTGATCCTCCTGTTACTAACAAATAATACCAGAAATTAAGTACTCCTGAATTGGTATGCACCCCGCAATAGTCATTAGACTGGCTTGGAGTAACACAACCGGAAGTGGTAGTTGTTTTCCAGTAGGTTCCCATATAGGTATCCGGCTGGCTGTATGCATTAGGATTAGCCATATTTCTGATTACATAATTGAAATCTTCTCCCAGTGTCCAGCTTGCCTGTGTAGGTCTCGCCCAACGCTCAATGGTATTTCCAAAGATATCTGAGAAGCCTTCATTTAACGCTCCGGGTTCTCTCTGATAGACAAGGTTAGCCGTTTTAGAAGTTAGCCCATGTGTAATCTCGTGACCGCATACATCTATAGCTGTTAAAGGTTTTCCGCCATTTGTTGCTGAGCTTCCATCACCATAAGTCATTCTGGAACCATCCCAAAATGCATTAAAATAATTGGTAGAATAGTGTATATAAGATTTAATAGCGAAATTATTATTATCAATACTCTTGCGTCCGTATTTTGTGTAAAAATAATCCACGGTCATTTCGGCTCCCCAATGGGCATCGGTAGCATATTGGTCTTTATTGGTATTGACATTATTCCAGTTATTGTCTGTATCTGTGAAGTCTACCGCAGAGGCATAGCTGGTTCCCTTTTTCAGATTATAGGTTTCCACTGAAGTTCCCCCATTTCTTCCTGTTTCTCTTAAGCGGTAACTTCCGTTATAAGAATCTGTAGTGATGTTGCGGGTTCCGCTATATCCTGTAACTGCTGTTCCCGGTGTGTTCACTTCATGGATGATAGCATCTACTCCCAGTACTTTTCCATTTTTAGCATCCACAAAAATATATTGTCTGCTTAATGGTTTTTCGGCATAGATATCAAATTTATAGGCTAGCCTTAAATCATTAAGCTTGTCATCATCAGGATTTGAATAATACACCAATTCACCTTTTGGGGCATAGCTTGCGTTGGGATCACCGGTTTCTTTTTTAAGAAAATCCTCTTCTTCTTTATTTTTCCATTTATAGGATTCTGCACCTACAAAAGACAAAGCGTTCTGTAAAGCAGCATTTTCAACAAGACTGGCAGTTTTGTCGAGACCTTTCGGAATTTTAATAATCCATTTTCCTGATTGTCCTACAATTTTACCGTCTTTTGTTTGTACCGCCATCATTCCATATTCTACAGGAATATCATTAACGGTCTGTTGAAATCTTTGAGTTTCAAAACCTAATGCATCTTTTTCCAGGCCTAGTTTACGAGCCTGCCCCGCAGAAAGTCTCTGAGACGCTTCGTCAAATAAAACAGGGCTTCCCTGGTAAGCAGGTGCATTTTTTTCAAATCTCATAAATTCAGCATGTAGTCCGCTTTTACCCGGAACCAATTTTGATGGTGTATTTTGCCCAAAGACAAAAGAGCATGCAGCAACGCTTGCTACTAAGATAAATTTCGTTTTCATATTAATTATAGTTGATTGTGGAAACGAATTTATAAACTTTTAACAATAAAACAAGATAAACAATGAATAAAATTCAATTGATATTATAAATCAATAAAGAAAACACAATGATGATTTTAAAACAAAGAAAAATATTTAAACAAAATTTTTCTGTAATATTAATTTTATGTTAAAATATTTAATTAAAATCAAAATTTTGTGAATTATTTTTTTTCACTATGTAGTGCATTATATTGTAAAAAATCAACCTTACTATAAGATTTAATTGATTAATTATTTTCAACATGAACAAAAATAGGACTACCTCAAGAGGCAGTCCTATTTTATATGTATATTTTACAACTATTTACCTTTTGTTGGCAATTGGTGTTCTGAATTCTCCATATCCCATTAAACCATCATAATTTCTTCCGAATGGTGCATAATAAAGAAAGGCCTGATAAAGGTTTTCCGTCTGCCAGAAATTACCGTTTATTTCTCCAAAGTTGAGAGAACCATTTCCTTCTTTAGTTGCCAATACATAGTTATAAAATCCTTGTTTCAGGAATATTTTCGCTACATATTGTCTGGTGGATGCATCATACTGCATCTGATTTTCCTTGCTGGGTTTATAATTATTAAATCCTCCCAGCACATAAATTTCTTTATCCACAGGATCAGAATCCAGATAGAAATGTACCCATGAATAGTCAGCTTCTCTTTCGGCATCTCTTTCTCTACCTAAATCATTTCTTCTGTAATACCATGCTCCATTCACATCCGGCTGATACTGATAATTTAAAGGGAACGCCCATACCGGATGAAGATACGTCTGGTTCACATCATCTTTTATTTCGGTAGCACGCACCATATCCGCGGCCATATTCATATTTTTACTATCGAAATAATAAAACTCATTATCTCCCGGAAAAACAAGATTCATCTGCTGGAACAAAACCTGATTTCCTAAAACACTGCTCGGTTTAAGATTGGAAATCACCATATTCGGGTTGTTATTCTGCATCACATTCATGGTAATTGAATTAACATTGGAAGAAATATCTCTGCCTTTCGGAGAAACATTCACTTCTACCCTCTGGTTAGCATTGGGATTTTTTGCATCTGCAAATCTTGAAATATTCAGCCCTACAGACGTTACATCTTCTACCAGATAAAATCTCTTTTTGAAAAGAGGCTGGTCTGCCGAATCTTTATAGACAATCAGTTCATAATTCCCTGAGACTTTCAGCTGGATTTTATCATTCGGGAAAACAAGTTTATAGTGGGTATAAGCCTGTAATGTATTGAATGAATACTGAAACTGGTCCAGCAGTGCATTCATACTCCCGGTAGCAAATTCTGTAAAAAACAGGTTATCTTCATTCCAGTTTCTGTCATAATGTTTGAAGGTATATCTGTAGATCTGACTGCCGTTTGTAAGATCATCAAAGCCTAAAACCAATTGTTCACCAATTTTAATTACAGGGGTTTCATCGTTGGTCTGAGGATTGAACAGCTGAACACTTTGGATATTTTGTCCAAAGACCAGTCCGCCCAAAGATAGTAAGAGTATTCGCAAAGTTTTCATTATGACGAAGATAACGAAAAATAGCCATTTTCTTAATAATATCGTATTTTTGAATAAAAAATATTCAGATATGCTTCAGATTCAAGGTTTCGTATTCAACTTTGCGAGTGAAAATACTTATATCATCTATAACGAAAATAAAAATGCCTGGTTAATTGATCCGGGAAATATGAATGCTCAGGAAACTCAGGCTATTGATCATTTTATCACAGAGAAAGAACTGAAGATTCAGAAAATTCTTTTAACCCATGCTCATATTGATCATGTATTGGGACTTCAGTGGGCTTTTGACAAATTCAATGTTCCTGTCAATATGCATCAGGAAGATCAGGAAGTGCTGGATATGCTTCAGGCGAGTGGTATGAGATTCGGAGTGCAGATCAATCCTGTAAAAGTGGATGTAGAGTACATCAAGGAAGGGGACGAACTTGATCTGGATGGCGAAAAGTTTAAAATTTATCATGTTCCGGGACATTCTCCGGGAAGTGTGGTGTATCATAATAACAATCAGAAATTCATGATTTCGGGTGATGTTCTTTTTGAAGGCAGTATCGGAAGAACAGATTTGTATAAAGGAAATTATGAGCAGCTGATTGAAGGAATTAAATCGAAACTTTTTATTTTAGATCATGATACCCAGGTTTTCTCAGGACATGGAAATCCTACATCGATTGGTTTTGAGAAACAGTACAATCCGTTTTTGAAGTAAAAGGGTCGGAGGATTTTAGGATTTGAGAGTCGTGTAAATGTCTTGAATCAAACTTAGATCTGACACTTAATATAAAAATCATTCTTGTCCGATTTAATTAAAACATCATTAACAGGTCGCTCCTCCGGAGCTTTATTTTACAGCGATTTCATTTTTTCTACTCACAGTAGATCCCGACGGGATCAAATCAGCTCCAAAGCTAACTGTTAATTCATATCCTAAATATTGATATTTTCAATGTATCTATACTTTTTATAGGACAGTAATGATAAAAAATACAAAACCGTCAGAAATTCTGACGGTTTTGCTGTTATAAAGAAATAGAATTTAGAAATCCAATGTGATTGAGGCTCTGGCGGCAGCTCCCATAATAGGTCTGGCCATGATGATTCCGTCTCCGTTTGGAGAACCTGCTCTTGGGTCACCTTCTGTGATTCCAATGGTATTAAAGATATTGGTTCCATCCACTGCAAAACGTATTCTTCCTAACTGGTAAGACATTCCCGCTCCAAATTCTGTGAAAGAAGGCAAGGTTTGCTTATTCAGCTCATCCTGGAAACGTTTTCCATAATAATTCATACTTACATATGCTCTCCATGATTTGGTAATATTGACAGCCGGTGAAATATTGAAGAAAAATTTAGGCATTCTTCTTACCACATTTCCTTCAAGCACGCTTCCGGCCTCAAGGTTTTTATATTTTGGACTCTGAATGGTCCCATTGAATGTTACTTCTAAAATATTATTGAACAAACGGACGAAACCTTCCACTTCAACTCCATAGTTTTTGGTATTGGCAAAAGTATTTTCGGATTTACCATCAGAGAAAACATCCGTAAATGAAAGATTTTTCAAGGTAGAATAGAACGGAATCACTGCGATATCAAAAGTACGCGAGTAATATTTATATCCTACCTCCAATTGGTTCGTTGTTACAGATTTTAACGGTTTATCAGGGTTTGGATTGGAGAAATAATTGTAATAAGCTTCTTCATTCGGAGATCTGAAACCATTGGAGAAACGGGCGTACACAGCATTTTCTCTATTGATCTTATAATTGGCAGCTAACGTAAAGGAAACTTTATCTACATTGTAATTCCAGTAAGTGTATTTATTTCCCAATACACTCATATTATCATCAGCAGTTGTAGTATTGAAACCGTGAGTTCCATCCGTTGTTAACCCTGAATTATTTAAATTAGCACTTGTTGTATTGGCAAAATTTCCTTTGTAATAATCATGGCTGTAGCGAAGACCTCCGTTCACACTTAAAGCATTGGTAATATTATAATCCAGGTTTACATAAAGATCATTCAAACTTCCCTGAGTCTGGGTATCTCTCTGCAAAAATGTCATATTGGTAACACCGTTATATGTTTTGGAATATCCAACATCTGACGGGCTTAAAGAAGTATCTACCAGATTCAGTAATTCAGGTCTGTCCGATGCTGTAGTCAGAATATTACTCCAGTTCCAGTATTGGTGAGACTTCCAGTTGGATTTATAAAAACCTGCCGTAACATTTCCTTTATCAAATTTATAATTGAACTGTAAATCGTTTACAAAGTTATTCATCTGCTTATCAATTGCCCAGAAGCCAAGCTTTTGTACATATTGAGGATCAACCACTCCTCCACTGCCTACCAATGAATACTGATAGTTATTTCCTGTAATTCCGTTGCTCTTAGCAAAATCGGCAGCCATTTGTGGTCCTCCTGCAGGAAAAATTCCCGTATAGTTCATATTGATATTGGTATATCTCGTTTTGTTTAAAACCGTGAAATTATTCCCAAGGTCATATTTAAACTCAGCACCCAATACATCTACTTTCGGATGGATTCCGTCTTCAAGATTTCTGTTGAAAAATCCGCCTCCGGCCTGTGGAATATTCAGCTGGCTGATGGCTCTGTAGCTGTATGTTCCATAGTTAGGATCAAAACCTGGGAATCCTTTCAGCTTATTTCCGTTTTGGATCAAAGGAATCGGAAGGAAGAATGTATTTCTGTCATCCAGTTTTTTATAATAAACTTTTACATAGCCTTTATCAAAGACATATTTCAGGTTCATTCTGATCTGGCCGCCGTTATTGGCTTTGAAACCTGTTTTTCTGATTCCGTCATCTGTTCTGTAAAAACCACCGACATTGAAAAATAATTTATCCTGAACCAAAGCGCCTCCTACATTAACATCGGTACGCATCAATCCATAGGTACTTGTCTCCAGTTTTGCCGTCCCTCTGAAATCATTGGTTCCTTCTCTGGTAATAAAGTTAATCAACCCTCCCGGAGAATTGGTAGCAAAAATAGACCCTGAACCTCCTCTCAAAGCTTCCATACGGTTGACAGAATTGTCTACACGGAAAAAGTTATCCGCATTAGCAAACTGAAGCGCTCCGTCTTCAAAAACCGGAAGACCGTCTTCCTGAACCTGTACAAATTCATAAGCCCCGGCAGAAGGGATCCCTCTTGCAAAAAGGTTGTTTCCTACTTCACCACCTGAGGTTTCCACAGCAAATCCGGGAACTCTCTGCAATAAAGCTGCAGCACTGATCGGGTTTTGCTTCTGGATTTCTTTGGAGCTAAAAGTAGAAATCGCTGTACTGGATTCTATTTTTTTCTTCGGATTTGAGTTTCCTGTAATGACAATCTGATCGATGGAAGAAACTTTTGCAGAATCCTGCGGTGTTTCCTGGGCATAAGCATTATTAAAATATAACGTAGCTGTTGCGGCGATTAAAAAGATCGATTTTTTTTTCATAGCCTTATTTTTATTGTTAGTTTCAGTTTTGTTGTAATTGTAAATACACTCCATTGGTCCAACCGAATCCGTCCTGATTAGGGTATTCCCCTCCGCCTGCTATTGTTTCTGTGTCTAATGCATTGTATTTTTCCATCAGTTTCCCGGTATTTTTGTAGACCCTTTCTACATTGGAACACCAGTTGTTTTTAATTTTTTCTGCCAGCTCATTAAAGCCGTAATTTTTCATCGCTTTAAAGCCCAGCCATTGATAAGGTGCCCACGCATTGGGAAGATCCCACTGCTGACCCGAGTTTTTAGTTGTGGTAACAAGGCCACCCTGGTAAAGAAACTTTTCATCAACAGCTTTAGCAACAGCCTCAGCCTGCTTCTGATCTGCAATGCCCAGGAATAAAGGGTAAAGAGCAGCAATATGTTCAGACGGTGTTTTTGTGTTTTTTTTTGTGTGATAATCTTTATAATTGTTAGTATTTCCATCCCAGAAATAGGTATTGATCATCTGTCTTCGGTTTGCTGCTCTTTCTGAAAAATAATTTTCTTTTTCACTCAGATCCAGAAGCGCTGAAGATTTCGCCAAAGTCATTTCCAAATGCCACAAAAGGCAGTTCAGATCAACCTGCGCCAGATTCAGCGTTTCTATTGTCTGTATATTTTCTCCGTCTGCAAACCATCTGCTGGAAAAATCCCAGCCGGATTCACAGGCGCTTCTTATATTTCTGTAAAATTCGTCTCCTGAAGCGGTCTCCTTGTCTTCAATATCGATCAGGTAACTTTCAGGGCGTGGTGCATTTTCTGCATCATAATAACGGTTCAGAATATCTCCGTTTGTAGTTTTAACCACCCTTTTTACACTGGATCCGTTTTCAAGCCATTCTTCTCCATTCATCCAGAAAGCATATTCTTTCTGCAGTGTTTCGTGGTATTTCGTATAAATCGCTTTATCTCCTGTGGTTTCAAAAAGAAGATCCAGCATTAATGAAAAATAAGGAGGCTGCGATCTGCTTAGGAAATGAGTTCTGCTTGCATTCGGGACAAATCCTACATTTAATATCAGATAAGAACAGTTTTCAATAATGTTTTCCATCATTTCTACTCTTCCGGAAACCTTTAATCCAAGCATGATAAAATAGCTGTCCCAGTAGAAAAATTCATTAAAACGGCCTCCCGGAACAATGTACGGCTTTGGTAATTTTAAAAGCGTTCCTTTTTCTTCATACGCTGTACGGGTCAGTTCATCCCATAACTTTTCAATATGTTCCCCAATGGGAAGCTGTTCTTCTCTGTGTACAGAAACTCTCGCACCTAAGAAATCAAAATGAGTCATCACAAAATCTTTCAGGTTAAAACCTTCCGTATTTCTGGATTTTTCGTAATCCTCATTAATCTTTGCAATGGGAAACAGAGGAACTGCATCCGTCATCATTTTCTGATCTTCAAAAATTTCAGATCTCTGTACCGCATCAAACAGACTTTGAATTTCTTTTATGTAAAGCTGATTACTCATTGTTATTTTTTAGGATTAATTTTTAATTTATTCATGAAAACCGCAGAGGTGATCAATAATGAAAGAGGAATCAGGGAAAGGTAAAATGCCTGCTGTCCGCTGAACTCCTGAAACACAAAACCTGTAATGATAGAACCTATCGTTCCTCCGATTGCTGAGAAAACAACGATCAGTCCTGACATTGCGCTGTGCAGATATTTCGGAATCGAAGCAAGAATTACAGAATTAATGCTTGGATAAATAGGTGCCAGCAAACCTCCCATCAAAGGAAATAAATACACGACCAAAGGGGCATTCATCCAGTTTGTATTCGTATCAATATGAATATTATGGGTAAGGGGTAAAACCAACAGTAAACTAATGGCAAAACCCACCACACAGAAAGAAACCACATAGATCCAGCTGAATTTTTTGGAGAAGAATCCCGATAAAAATCTTCCCAAAGCAAAAGCTCCTGCCAAAACCGCACCTGCCTGAATACTCATAGAGGTAGGCACTTTTAAAATTTCTTTATAAAAAGTAGGAGTCCATGTCTGAAAACTCTGCTCTACCAGTACAAAAAGGAAAGCACATAATAAAAAGCACAGTACTTTTTTATAGCTGAATAAGCTTACACTGTTTTTTAAATCTCCCAGGAGATCTGTTTTCTCACTTTTAGCTTCCTGTTCATTCAGTTTTGAAAAGAATAAGAATAAAAAAGATAAAGTTGAAAGTCCACCCAACACCCAATATACATTCAGCCATTCTGTGGATTTCGGATTGTGATCATCAATATATAAGCTGAATAAAATATTTCCTGCCAATACCCCGATCATGAAAAAGCCTTCCAGAAATCCCATAAAACTGGAATGTTCTTTATCTGTTTCCGTTACCAGCCCGATAGATGTAAAAACCGATATTTTAATCAATGCAAAGGAAACTCCTACGGTCGCAAATAATAATTTAAAAACCCAGAAGTCATTGGTAAACGGCATTACAAAACACATGCAGCTTACCAGTAATAAAGCAATCAACATTGATTTTTTGATTCCTATCTTCGGAAGAAATGAAGCCAGAATGAAAGAACATATGGCAATCGGAAGATCTTTGAAGCCTTCCAGAACACTGGCCGAAGATTTTGAAATCCCAAAATTCTGCTGTACCTGTAGAATGACTGTTCCTACAGAATTCAGAAGAATGGCGAAGACAAAATAGTTTAAAAATAAAACGGCCTTGATGTTAAGATTTTTCATTCAGGTTATTTCTTGTCGGCTAAGATAGAAGCATTTCTGTTAACGATAATTTAACACAGTAAATCAATATTTGAACTATATTAATATATTTAGTATTTTTAGCAATTAAATATGATTAATTAAATGAAAGTTACTTTTGAAAGGGTCATCCCTAATGAAAAGAGTTCATTCCGTACCATTCACAATAACTCTCCCATTTCAGAATTCAAATGGGAATACCATTATCATCCCGAAATTGAGCTGGTATGTGTCATTTCCGGGAATGGAACCCGCCATGTAGGCTATCATAAAAGTAATTATACGAATGGAGATCTGGTATTAATTGGTTCCAATATTCCCCACTCCGGATTTGGACTGAATTCTATTGATCCTCACGAGGAAATTGTGCTTCAGTTCAAAGAAGAAATCCTTCAGTTTCCACAGCAGGAAGTAGAAGCCAGATCTATTAAAAATCTGTTGGAACTTTCTAAATATGGGATTCATTTTCATCATAAAGTAAAAAAAGTAATGCTTCCCAAACTGAAGCTGATGCTTGAATCTGAAGGCTACAAAAGATATTTGTTACTGTTGGAAATTCTTTTTGAACTTTCAAAGTGTGAAGATTATGATCTGTTGAATAAAGAGATCATGCCCTACACCATTATTTCAAAAAATAAAACCCGCCTTGAAAATATCTTCACCTATGTAGAACATCATTACGACAAGGAAATCGATATTGAAAACGTTGCAAAACTGGCCAACCTTACTTTGCCTGCGTTCTGCAATTTCTTTAAAAAAGCCACTCAGATTACGTTTACAGAGTTTGTAAACCGGTACAGAATTAATAAAGCATGCCTGCTGATGGCGCAGGACAGATCTATTTCGGAATGCAGCTATCAATGTGGTTTTAATAATGTGACGTATTTTAACAGGATGTTTAAAAAATATACGGGGAAAACTCCTTCTGAGTTTATCAGGAATTACTCTGACAGCAACGTCAATATAGATATAAAGACTGAAAAGGAGATTAAAGCTAAAGTAAGTTTTTGATAATTTGCCAGGACTCTTATCAACAATTCGTGCGGTTATACTAAGCGTTGTGTTTGTACATTCTGTAGGAATCCAGGTTTAGTTACAGAAATTTTGTAAGGGCTTACAATAAAAAATGAGGGTTAGACTCCTACGGAGTGACAAAGTGAATGAATAGACAATGCTTTCGTATTTGTCATTCCGTAGGAATCCAACTTACTTCTGAAAATTTCGCAGGTACTTACAATAAAAAGATCAGTTGTGCCGAGACTCCTACGGAGTGACAAACTGTGTGGATAACAGGTGAACTATGTTGCGATCAACAAAAAAGCCACTCCAAAAGAGCAGCTTTGTATTATCGGGTAAAAACCAGTAACTCAATAAATCAGCAACCAGCAATTATTTCCATTTAATATTGCATCCCATACTTGGTCTTTGAATTTCTTCCTGAGCTTCCCCAGCCAAAAGATTTTCAAAAGCAATAATCAGATCTTCTCCGGTTACATCTTTATTATTTCCCGGTCTTGAGTCATCCATCTGGCCTCTGTATACAAGATCAAGCTTATCATCAAAGAAATAAAAATCCGGTGTACAAGCGGCATCATAAGCTTTTGCTACAGCCTGACTTTCATCAAACAGATAAGGGAAATCAAATCTTCTTTCAATCTGGAATTCGATCATTTTTTCAGGAGAATCTGCCGGATATTTTTCAATATCATTAGCATTGATAGCGATGAATTCAATTCCGCGCTCGTTATAATCTTCATATAATTCATTGATCTTATCGATCACATGAAGAACAAACGGACAGTGGTTGCACATGAAGATCACCAAAGTACCTTTTTCTCCTTTCAGCTCATCCAAAGACTGAAGTTCATTCGTTTTTGACGGGTTAGGAAGTTCAAAAAACGGCGCTTTTGTTCCTAATGCCAACATATTTGAGGGAGTATTCATATCTTTATTTCTTTACCGGCAAAGATAATTATTTCTTTTATTAATTGAGCCGAGTTCTGAAACAGACATTTTATTTTTAATAGAGTAAGGAAGCTGGAAGCTGGAGGGAGGAAGATATTTACCACCAAAAATAGTTATAGTCAAATTCTATTAATGGATTTTTTTACCCCAAATCAACTTCCAGCCCCATTCTTCCAGCTTCCAGCCTTTGCTTAATTTCTCTTTCAATAGGAGGCGAACTCATAAAACTCACAATATCCCTTGGAAGTTATAGTAAAAAGTTTGTAGTTTTGCTAACGCTGTTAGTAAATAAAAATCATGGGTCTACATGAACGCCGTCAACGAGAAAAAGAATCCATCCGTGCAAATATTTTGCAGGCTGCTTTTACGTTGGCTAAAACTGACGGCTGGGCATCGCTTTCTATGCGTAAGATAGCAGATGCTATTGAGTATAGCGCTCCCGTTGTATATGATTATTTTGAAAATAAAGAAGCTATTCTATTTGAAATTTCTTTAGATGGCTTTCACAAGTTACATATAGAACTATTAAAAGCTCAGCAAAAACACGATACTCCGGAAGAGCAGCTTGTTGCCATTGTGGATGCGTACTGGAACTTTGCTTTTAAAAACAAGGAATATTACCAGCTTATGTTTGGTCTTGGAATGCAGTGCTGCGGAAAAGGTCAGATGAAAAAGGAATTCTCATCATTTCAGGAGCTTATCTATGAATGCACCTATGAGATTATTAAGAAAAACGGATCTAATCCGGACAATGCCTGTCATATGTCTCACGCTCTTTTTTCTGCCGTACACGGTATGATCTCTATTATGATGATGCGTACAGCGGATATTCCTTCAACAATGAATAAGACTACATTGGACGAAACTGTTTCGGCTTTTATTAAGTCTTTATAGTTTTTTTTGAATTAAAAATTAACACCGTTAGGAAAATTAACACTGAATTAATATAAATAATTCTTGTTACTCCTGATTAAAAACTCAATCATTTATGAAGCCATTCATAGTTTTCAGTTGTTAAAATTAGTCATTTTTTGCCTATAAATTAACACTGTTAGTAAAATTAACACACCTTACACCATCATTATACACTTCAATACATTAAAAACAATTTTCAATTATGGAAACAATCGACTTTATCGGACATTAAAAATTCTGTATTTTTTTTGAACAAATTATTAACACTGTTAGGAAAAAATACAGCATTTATTAAAACATTTTACTTACCTCTAACACTTCATTAAAAAAATTAAACCAACAATGAAATTACCTGGAAAAACAAGGTTTATTGTACTTATTGCAAGTATAATTCTTTTACAGAGCTGCACAAAAGCCGCAGAAGGAACCAATGCCGCACCTCCAGCTCCAGAACTTCCGGTTTATACCGTTATCACTTCACCCGCTACTACATATCAGGAATTCCCTACTGCTCTGGAAGGGAAAAACAACGTAGAAATCAGATCTCAGGTAGACGGATATCTGGACAGAATCTATGTAGAAGAAGGAGCTTATGTAAGAGCAGGACAACCGTTATTTAAAATAGATTCAAGAAGCTACGGCGAACAGATGAATATGGCTCAGGCCAATCTTCAGGCTGCCAATGCCAATATCCAAAAAGCAAGAGTGGAAGTAGACCGACTTCAGCCACTGGTTGCTGCAAAAGTAGTTTCTGATGTACAGCTTAAAACAGCAAAAGCCAATTATGAAGCTGCGGTTGCTGCAGCCGCTCAGGCCAGAGCCTCTGTAGGAAGCGCGAGAATCAACGTAGGATTTACCACCATTACAGCTCCTGTAAGCGGTTATATCGGAAGAATTCCTTACAAAAAAGGAAGTTTGATCTCAAGAACAGATGTAAATCCATTGACATTATTATCTGATATCAGTGAAATCTATGCCTACTTCTCTTTAAGTGAACTTGATTTCATTGCTTTCCAAAACAAATACCCTGGAGCAAGCTTAGAAGAAAAGCTGAAAAATATGCCGATGGTAGATCTTGTCATTGCTGATAACAGTACTTACCCTGAAAAAGGAAGACTAAGTATTGTGGACGGACAGTTTGATAAAACTACCGGAGCCATCAGTGTACGTGCCGTTTTTCCTAATGCCAACGGAACTTTAAGAACCGGAAACACAGGAAGAGTGCGTATGCCACAGCTGATCTCGAATGCTGTGGTTATTCCACAGGAATCCACATTCGAAATTCAGGATAAAACCTATGTTTATGTAATGGGTAAAGATCAGAAGGTAATGGGGAGACCTATTAAAATTTCAGGAAAAACGGATAGCTATTATTTTATTTCTGAAGGGCTTAAGCCTGGAGAAAAAATTGTATTCACGGGAATTGGAAACCTGAAAGACGGTGCTTCCATCAAGCCGAAAAATATTTCTTCTGACAGCTTGTTAAAAGCAAAACCATTATAGTCCTTTCCGAATACAGAAGACTTAAAAAAATAAACTTCTTATGTTAAAACAATTTATAGAAAGACCGGTCCTTTCAACGGTCATCTCCATAATACTTTTATTATTGGGAGCTTTGTCTCTCTTTAATTTACCGATTGCCCTCTTTCCGGATATCGCTCCACCAAGCGTTCAGGTAACGGCATTCTATCCTGGAGCCAATGCTGAAGTTGTAGCACGTTCAGTTGCGACTCCTATTGAAGAAGCAGTGAACGGGGTTGAAAATATGACCTACATGACTTCCAACTCCAGTAATGATGGTACCATGACACTTAGCGTGTACTTCAAACAGGGAGCAGATGCCGACAATGCAGCAGTAAACGTACAGAACCGTGTATCAAAAGCGATGAGCCAGCTTCCTCAGGAAGTAGTACAGGCGGGAATTTCAACCCAGAAAGTTCAGAACAGTATGATCATGTTCATGGGGTTAACCAGTGAAGATGAAAAACAATATGATGAATTATTCCTTCAAAACTACCTGAAAATTAATGTTATTCCACAGATACAGCGTATTCCCGGGGTAGCACAGGCTCAGGTATTCGGAACAAGGGATTATTCCATGAGAATCTGGCTGAAACCGGATCGTCTGGCAGCCAACAATCTTTCTCCTCAGGAGGTTTTGGGAGCCATTAAAGACCATAACCTTGAAGCTGCTCCGGGTCGTTTGGGACAGGGAAGTAAGGAAACTTACGAGTATATCCTTAAATATAAAGGAAAACTGAATAAGGGCGAAGACTATGAGAATATTGCCATCAAAGCAAACAGTGACGGCTCTTTTCTAAGACTGAAAGATGTTGCACGAGTAGAGTTCGGTTCTTACACCTATACTGCGACCAACAGAGTAGACGGGAAACCGGTTGCCGGATTTGCTATCTTACAAACCGCAGGTTCGAATGCCAATGAAATCCTGACTGAAATTGAAAAGCAGGTGAAAGTAATGGAAACCACTCTTCCAAAAGGAGTGAAGCCTATTATCATGTATAATTCCAAAGACTTTTTGGATGCTTCTATCCATCAGGTTGTGGAAACGCTTGTTATTGCTTTCGTGTTGGTATTTATTGTAGTATTTATCTTCCTTCAGGATTTCAGATCTACTTTAATTCCGGCTATTGCCGTACCCGTTGCGATTATCGGAACATTCTTCTTCCTTCAGCTATTTGGCTTCAGTATCAATATGCTTACCTTATTTGCATTGGTGCTCGCCATCGGTATTGTGGTGGATGATGCGATTGTAGTAGTAGAAGCCGTCCATTCCAAAATGGAACAAACAGGAATGCCTGTAGAGCATGCTACGATGCACTCGATGAGTGAAATTTCAGGAGCCATTATTTCCATTACACTGGTAATGTGTGCCGTGTTTATTCCGGTCGGGTTCATGCAGGGACCTGCAGGAGTTTTCTACAGACAGTTTGCCTTCACATTAGCGATTGCGATTTTAATCTCAGCAGTGAATGCATTAACATTAAGTCCGGCATTATGCGCGATGTTCTTAAATGATCCTCAGGGAGAACATGGGGAGCACGGCCATAAAAAAGGTTTTGGAGCAAGATTCTTCAATGCTTTCAATGCGAGCTTCAACAGCATGACCAGAAAATATATTTACAGCCTTAAGTTTTTAATCAAAAACAAATGGGTGGCGATAGGCGGTCTTGTTGTCATTACAGCAGCCAGTGTATTTTTAATCAAGAAAGCGCCGTCAGGATTCATTCCTACGGAAGACCAGGGATTCGTATTGTATGCAGTGAATACTCCTCCGGGAAGTTCACTGGAAAGAACACACAGAGCTACGGCACAAATTGATAAAATTATCAATGGTGAAAAAGCAACCAATCACCTTTGGGTAGCGGATGGGATGAACTTCATCAGTAATGCCAACGCTTCACCCTATTCTGCAGGTTTCATTAAGCTTAAAGATTATGACAAACGTGGTGACATGAAAGATCCTGACCAGATTGCAGCAACGTTGACAGGTAAGGTAAGCCAGGTGAAAGATGCGAATGCATTCTTCTTCAACTTCCCTACGGTACAAGGTTTCGGTAATGTTTCCGGATTTGAATTCATGCTTCAGGATAAAACGAACGGTTCTTTTGAACAGTTGGGAACAACCACTCAGCAATTCATTGGTGAATTGATGAAAAGACCTGAAATTGCTTTCGCCTTTACAACTTATGCAGCAGGAAATCCTCAGTATACCATTGATGTAGACACAGATAAAGCCAATCAGCTGGGTGTTTCTGTAACAGAACTGATGCAGACGATGCAGATTTATTTCGGAAGCAGCTTTGTATCGGATTTCAACAGATTCGGAAAATATTACAGAGTAATGGCACAGGCCGATATTCCTTACCGTACAGATGTTAATTCACTGGAAGGAATTTATGTAAAAAATAAATCAGGAGAAATGGTGCCGGCAAAAACATTGGTGACATTAAAAAGATCTTTCGGTCCTGAGACGGTAACAAGAAATAACCTTTTCAATGCAGTTACGATTAACGGAACTCCAAAACCTGGGTACAGTACCGGAGATGCCATCAAAGCGGTAGAAGAAGTGGCTCAGCAATCACTGCCAAGAGGATATGGATATGAATGGACAGGGATTACCCGTGAAGAAATTAAAACAAGCGGACAGACTGCTTTTATTTTCTTCTTAAGTATCCTATTCGTTTACTTCTTACTGGCAGCACAATATGAAAGCTACATCCTTCCGTTTGCTATTATTCTTACTATTCCAACAGGGATTTTCGGAGTATTTGCCTTCACAGGATTAGCTGGAATTGATAACAATATTTATGTTCAGGTTGGATTGATCATGCTTGTGGGACTATTGGCTAAGAATGCCATCCTGATTGTGGAATTTGCCGTACAAAGAAGAAAAGCAGGTAAAACATTGATAGAATCTGCTCTTCAGGCATCAAGATTACGTTTAAGACCAATCTTAATGACCTCTTTTGCCTTTATCGTTGGAATGCTTCCACTGGTATGGACGCAAGGTGCTTCTTCAAAAGGAAACCACTCCATCGGTTACAGTACCGTAGGCGGAATGCTTACAGGAGTAATCTTCGGGATCTTTATCATTCCGGTAATGTATGTCATATTCCAGTATCTGCATGAAAAAATGCCAAGCAGAAAAAAGAAAAGACTTCTGAAAAAACAAATGGAGGAAGAACTTTTAGCTGCTACACACTAATAAAAAATGAATGACAAAAACTTAGAGAAAATTTTAAGATCATAGGTTTACCTATTTACCTGCCTGATCTTAATGGTTTAAAAAAGCTAATTATTTTCTCCTACTAAAGACAATTTTTGCCTCTACAGAAACCTCTCTAAGTTTTGGATTCAATTAAAAGTTTAAAAACTATGAAACGAGTAAAAAATATTATTCTAACATTTGTGCTGGCCATCGGCTCTGTTTCGTGTGTGTCTAAACTGGCATACACGGAGCCTGAGCTTCCACTTCCGGAAAAATTCCAGTACACCGCCACTGCAGACACTGCCAGCATAGCCAATCTGGAGTGGAAACAGTTTTTCAGTGATCCTATTTTACAGGGATTGATTGAAAAAGGAATTAAAAATAATTATGACCTTCAGATTGCCCTGAAACAGGTAGCTGCTTCACAGGAAAAACTGAAACAGGCAAAATATATGCAATATCCGGACGTTGGTTTCGGAGTAAGCGGGCAGATTTCAAGACCTTCTAAAAACAGCATGAACGGACAAAGCTTAAATTTATTTTTAGGCTCAAGCCATGTTGAAGACTATAATGCGGCCTTCAACCTTTCGTGGGAAGCGGATATCTGGGGAAAAATCAAAAACCAGCAGGAAGTTTCAAGAATGCAGTATCTTCAGACCTACGAAGGTTCAAAAGCGGTTCAGACTCAGGTAGTGGCTGCGATTGCTCAGGGATATTATAACCTGCTGATGCTTGATAAACAACTGGCTATCGCAAAATCCAATCTTGAACTAAGCAGCAAAACCTTACTGATGACACAAAAAATGTGGGAAAGCGGTGATAATACTTCTCTTGGTGTTCAGCAGGCAGCAGCACAGAAACAGGCAACAGAACTTTTGATTGCCCAGCTGGAGCAAAATATCGCTATCCAGGAAAATGCATTGAGCATTCTTGTGGGAGAAGTTCCTAATAAAATCAACAGAACTATTGAAATGTCTGATACTTCTTTACCTCAGAATATTTCTGCAGGACTTCCGGCAGCTATGGTAAGCCGCAGACCGGATGTGCGCCAGCAGGAATTGGTTTTATTAGAGTCTAATGCGATGGTAGGAATTGCTCAGGCTAATATGTATCCGGCATTGAAAATTACAGCCAACGGAGGAGTAAATTCATTCAAATTTGACAACTGGTTCCAGATTCCGGCTTCGTTATTCGGATCAGTTTTAGGAGGAATTACCCAGCCCATTTTCCAGAAAAGACAGTTGAAAACAGATCTTGAAGTAACAAAAATTCAAAGAGAGAAAAATGTGTTGGCATTCCGTCAGTCGGTATTGAATGCTGTGGGAGAAATTTCTGATGCTTTGGTTTCCAATGAAAACTTAAAAGTTCAGGAACAGAAAGCCACGGAACAATCTACCACGTTAAAAGACGGAATTAAAAGTGCACAACTTCTTTACAAAGGAGGTTCAGCCAATTACCTGGAAGTGATTACAGCACAGGGAAATTCCCTGCAGGCAGAGCTGAATCTGGCTTCCATTAAAAGACAGAGATTAAGCAGCATTGTAGATTTATACAGAGCGCTGGGCGGCGGTTGGAAGTAGTAAATTAAATTATATTTGTTTTAAGATGCGGTTCTTTTTGGAGCCGCATTTTTTTAATATTAAAAGCCCCTGATTAATTATTATCTGTACTGTCATTCTGAATGGAACAAAGTGGAATGAAGAATCTTTAAAAACAATCGATGAAATTCTTCCTTCGTCAGCATGACAACTAAGCGCTTAGTTTCTCCGCACACTATGTCATTCCGTAGGAATCTATATTTTCAAGGCTTCCAGAGCTACTTAATAATGTGAAATTATTTATTCCTGAAATTGTTCCGCAATCCATTTCAGCAAATCTTCATATTCTTTGTCAGAATATCCCAACTGTAAATAATGAATATCATCCGCCTTTCTGTACCACGTCAGCTGACGTTTTGCATATCTTCGGCTGTTCTTTTTAATTTCTGAAACCGCAAAATCAAGATCCCACTCTCCGTCAAAATATTTGAAAAGTTCCGCATATCCTACGGTATTTAAAGCCGTCAGCCCTTTGAATTTTTCAAGACCTTTCACCTCATCCAGCAACCCGTTATCCATCATCATATCCACCCTGCGGTTGATTCTGTCATAAAGTTCTTCTCTAGGAGCTTCAATTCCGATTCTGATGACATTAAAATCTCTGGAATCCTGAGAAACCGAAATATGTTCTGAATATTTTTTATCTGTTTGCCAAATAATATCAATGGCTCTCAACAGCCTGCGGTGATTGTGAATATCTACCACATTGAAATATTCCGGATCGAGTTCCTGTAAAATTTCCTGAAGCTTTTCTATTCCCTCCTGCTCCATAATAGCCTGAAGTTTATCCTGATTTTCAGCATTGGCCTCCGGCAGATCATGCAGACCTTCTATCACCGCTTTTTCATACATCATACTTCCGCCAACAAGAATGGCAGTATCATGAGTTGTAAAAAGTTCATTAAGTTTTTGAAGGGCATCTTCTTCGTACTGTCCTATAGAATAATAGTCTTCCACTGAAAGATTTCCGATGAAATGATGAGTTGCTCCGGCCAGTTCTTCTTCCGAAGGAGCAGCCGTTCCTATTTTCATTTCTTTAAAAAACTGGCGGGAATCACATGAAATAATCTCCGTATTGAAATGCTGAGCCAAATCAATAGCCAATCTCGTTTTACCAATTCCGGTAGGTCCTACTACAGAAATTAAATTTTTCTTTTTCACCGCGCTAATTTACGAAAATGAGTTTATTTAATTTGCTGGAGGATGGAAGTTAAAATTAGATCTATAACAATCTTCCTGCTTCCTGCCTTCATCTTCCAGCCATTTAACATTAGCCAAACTATAGACTTAAATGTTTATCTTTGTAGAACAATAAAAAACTATGATTTTATCAATGACCGGATTCGGTAGAGCCGAAGATGTTTTTGAAGGAAAGAAAATTACTATAGACATTAAATCTCTGAACAGCAAGAGCTTTGATTTAAATATTAAAATTCCTTTACGTTATAAAGAAAAAGAATTTGAAATCAGAAAAATTCTTAATGATAGAATTATCCGTGGAAAAGTAGACTGCTACGTTAATATTGAGAATCTTGAAGAGTCCAATGATGTAAAAATCAATAAAAACTTAATTGACTCTTACATCAATGAACTTAAAAACATAGCTTCTGACGGTCCCAATTTCGAATACCTTAAAATGGCAGTAAGACTTCCTGATGCCATTACATCAAGACCTGACGAATTAACGGAAGGCGAATGGGAAGCTTTGGCTAAGATTGTCAACAATGCCGTAGACAGATTTGAAGAATTCAGAAAAACGGAAGGCAGTAATCTGCATGAAGAATTAAACAGGAATATTCAGAATATCGACAAGTATCTTGCAGAAGTGATTCCTTTTGAAGAAGAAAGAATTGTAAGTGTAAAAGAACGTTATCAGAAATCTTTGAAAGAATTTGAAAATGTTGATGAAACACGTTTCTATCAGGAGATGGCCTATTTCACTGAAAAACTTGATATTTCTGAAGAAAAGGTAAGACTTGCCCAGCACCTGAAATATTATAAAGAAGTAATGGACAATGAGTCTTTCAACGGAAAAAAACTGGGATTTATTTCTCAGGAAATCGGAAGAGAAATCAATACTTTAGGTTCTAAAGCCAATCATGCAGAAATCCAGAAACTGGTGGTGATGATGAAAGATGACCTTGAAAAAATTAAAGAACAAACGTTAAACGTATTGTAATGACAGATGCGAGGTACGAGATGCGTGGTTGTTCTAAGAATGGATCACCAAACTCGAAACTCGTAACCCGAAACCAAAAAAATGGATAAAGTAATTATATTTTCAGCACCATCAGGTAGCGGAAAAACTACACTGGTAAAGCATTCACTGGAAACATTTCCTGAACTGGAATTTTCAATCTCATGTACTACAAGACAGCCAAGAGGAAGTGAAGTACATGCAGTAGATTATCATTTTCTGACACCGGATGAGTTTAGAAAGAAAATTTCCGAAGATGCTTTTGTAGAATATGAAGAAGTGTACACGGACAAATATTACGGTACTTTAAAATCTGAAGTAGAAAAAATCTGGAGTCAGGGAAAAGTAGTTATTTTTGATGTAGATGTAAAAGGAGGAATTTCGTTAAAAAAATATTTCGGTGATAAAGCACTGTCGATTTTTATAGAACCGCCTTCCATTGAAGAATTGGAACGAAGATTGATTTCCAGAAACACAGATGATGCAGAAACCATAAAAACCCGTGTTGCAAAGGCAGAAGAAGAAATGACCTACGCCAGCGGATTTGACAAGATCGTTATTAATGAAGATCTTGATGCAGCTAAAAAAGAAATAGAAAGTTTAATAAAAAGTTTTATCAGTAATTAATGGCTGGAAGATGGAAGAAGGAGGATGGGAGTAAAATATTACACTCAAAATCTAACTTCTGATTTCTAACCTCTAGCTTCTGATCGTAAAAAATTGAGGTTAATATGAGTACCGAAACATTAGAAAAAGCTAAATCTGCAATTCCTGTCAGAGGATTTCTGGATATAAAAGATATTGCTATTCCTCAGGGGGAAGAATTGGTGAAAGCCATTCTTAAACTTAAAGAGGAAAAAAATGCTGTAATTCTTGCCCATTATTACCAACCGGGAGAAATTCAGGATATCGCAGATTTCCTGGGAGATTCTTTACAGCTGGCAAGACAGGCAAAAGATACCAATGCTGACATGATTGTATTCTGCGGAGTGCATTTCATGGCGGAAGCCGCTAAAATTCTGAATCCAACTAAAAAAGTAGTTCTGCCGGATACCATGGCCGGGTGCTCCCTGGCAGACGGTTGTTCCGGAGAAGGACTGAGAAAAATGCGTGAGCAGCACCCGAATGCTTTAATTGCCACTTACATCAACTGTAACGCAGAAACTAAAGCTGAAAGTGATATCATCGTAACCAGTTCAAATGCTGAAACTGTAATAGAAGCTCTTCCGAAAGACAGACCCATCATCTTTGCACCGGACAAAAACCTGGGAAGATATTTATCTAAAAAAACAGGTCGTGATATGATCCTTTGGGACGGAAGCTGTGTAGTACATGAAGCATTTTCAATGGAAAGAATTGCTCAACAGCTGGCAGACAATCCGGATGCAAAACTGATTGCACACCCTGAAAGCGAAGAAGCTGTTTTGAAACTGGCTCACTTTATTGGTTCCACTTCCGCCCTGCTGAACTATGTGGAAAAAGATGACTGTCAGAAATTCATCATTGCAACAGAAGAAGGCATTCTTCACGAAATGAGAAAACGCGCACCTCATAAAGAACTGATTCCTGCATTGGTTTTTGATGAAAGCTGTAACTGTTCGGAGTGTTTCTATATGAAACGCAATACAATGGAAAAATTGTATTTATGTATGAAATATGAACTTCCTGAAATTCTTATTGATGAAGAATTAAGGTTAAAAGCATTGAAACCTATTGAAGCCATGCTTGACCTCTCTAAAAGCATAAAATAAATTAAAGAGGTTGTCTCAAAAGTGTCATTCTGAACGAAATGAAATGTAATGAAGAATCTCATATGTTTGTTTATCAATGAGATTCTTCCTTCGTCAGAATGACAAAAGCCAGATTGTTTGACTTTTGAGACAGCCTCTTTTTTATTGTTATTAAAACAGATATACTATTTTTAAGACACTCCTCCGCTCATACACGACATATCAACAATAACACACATTTTACAACGGTCAGGAAGCATATTAAAAGCCTCGCAAGATGCATCACCGGGATTATTTCCATAAGTTGTATTCTTAGGACATCCTATACATGTTAACGAGCCTGCTCCGTGCAAAGTTTGAAGTTGTTTTCTGTTTAATTTCTTTAGATTTTTCATAGTATTTTAAATTAAATTGATTTCTATCTTTTTATTCAACGCTACAGCACAAGTGCGTAACACATTCCTCCCGGCTTGCCAGCATCACCAATTTCTGCCTCCACGGAAACAAACAAAATGCCCTCCTCCGCATGCTTCAATCTGAATAACAGTGAAACCACCATTGATATTTTTCTTGTCTTCTCTTGATAATTTTTGAATTGTTTTCATAGCATTTAACTTTAAAGTTATCAAAGTTCTTTACACTTTACAAAACCACAAAAGTCACAAAAGGCTTCATTTTTAAAACACTTGGGTTCACTTAAGTAAGTTTAATGGGATACCGCAGAAAAGTTCACATAAGAGTAAAATCAAAAATTACCGCAAAACTTAGGTGTACTTATTAAGCATATGGCATAGTTCTGAAAAACTTTTGTGTCTTTTATGGTTAAAATAATGATTATAAAGTTTAAACAACCTCATCATTAAAAGTTTTGAAATCAATACAGATCAAAACATTCAAAGCTCACAAGCACTCTACCCTTACAGCATTCCGGCAAAGCGTGATAATCAGCACAGGATCTTGGCTCGCCTGGTCCGTAAGGTCCGGCAGGGCAGTTCTCGAAACAGTTATTCACATCTCCTCCACTGATTGATTTCAGATGCCGGCGGTTTAATTTCTTTAAATTTTTCATGATTATTGCATTATCAGTTAATATTATAAATGTAAGGTTTTTAATCAATTACACCAAATATATCTCAAAAAAAGGAAATATGTTTTTATTATGTTAAAAAGTTGGCTGTTTCAAAATAATTCGTACATTTGTTCCGTTACAATGAATTATTTAAGAAACATATCTGATATTTCTGCCCTGAAATCACCTATTTCAGGCATATCTTCTGTTTCTTCATTCACAACTACAACAATTACCCCATAACGGGGTAGATTTTCACATATTATTCCCGTCACCTGTGCTCTTTTTTTAAAGAGTAGTTAATTCTATTTACCCAATTTCAAAAAAATACTTGATGAAAGTTTTAAAATTCGGCGGAACATCAGTCGCCCATTCTCAGAATATATTACTGGTGGAAAAAATCGTAAAAAGTGAATCTTTAAAAGGCAAAGTTATTGTCATTGTATCAGCTCTTCACGGAGTAACAGATCAATTGATTAAAGCAGCAGAGCATGCTTCTGTAAAGGATGAAAACTATATTCAGATTGTTCAGAATCTTGAAGAAAAACATATCAGTCTGGTCAAAGAACTTTTCCCAATTGCGGAACAAAGTTCATGGCTAAGCTTTGTAAAAAAACATTTTAACGATATCGAAGAGCTGTGCAACGGAATTGCTGTTCTTGGTGAACTTACCAATAGAATTAAAGATAAAATTGCTTCTTACGGAGAATTTCTGTCCTCAAAAATTATAGCTGCAAGATTACGGCATGAAGGATTGGACTGCGTTTGGATGAACTCTGCAGAACTGATCAGAACAGACAGTAATTTTACCCATGCAAAAGTAGATTTCAAATACACCGATCATAATGTTGCCCGTTTTCTGAGTGAAAATCAGAACCGCATTACCGTAGGACCAGGTTTTATTGCGAATGACGAGAAAAATAACGCCACAACATTAGGGAGAGGCGGATCAGATTATACGGCATCTATCATTGCAGCAGCTGTTCATGCAGAAGAACTCCAGATCTGGACTGATGTAAGCGGAATGATGACAGCCGATCCGCGTCTGGTTTCCAATGCTAAACCTATTTCAGAAATATCTTATCATGAAGCGATGGAACTGTCACATTTTGGAGCAAAAGTACTTTATCCGCCTTCCATTCAGCCTGTAATGATAAAAAATATTGACCTGATCATCAAAAATACCTTTGATCCTGATGCACAGGGAACTTTAATCTCTCATCAACTGAAATCTTCAGACGATGAAAAACAGATTGCAGTAGGAATTTCCAATATGAACAGTATTGCCCTGCTTACACTGGAAGGCAGCGGAATGGTAGGGATTCCTGGAATTTCTGCAAAACTTTTCCAGTGTTTAAGTCAGGAAAAAATAAATGTCATTCTTATTACCCAAGGATCTTCAGAGCATTCTATCACCATTGCTATTGAAGAAAAAGAAGCTTTACGTGCTGAACACGCGATCAATTTTTCTTTTGCTGATGATATCAATCTAAAAAGGGTATATGCTGTGAAAATTGAAACAGGACTTTCCATTGTAGCGCTTGTAGGAGAAAGCATGAAAAGCAGAAGCGGTGTGAGCGCAAAAATGTTCGGATGTCTTGGAAATAACGGGATCAATATAAGAGCAATTGCGCAGGGATCTTCAGAAAGAAATATCAGTATCGTTATTTCAGAAAAAGACAGTAAAAAAGCAGTGAATGTACTTCATGAAGAATTCTTTGAATCTGAAATAAAGCAAATCCATCTTTATATCTGTGGAACAGGAAATGTAGGTTCAAAACTGATTCAACAGATTTATAACCAAAATGATTATTTAAAAGAAAACTTTTTGATCAATCTCAGAATTGCCGGAATTTCCAACAGCCGTCATATGATGTTTTCTGATCAGGGAATACCACAGGAAAATTATCTTAACTGGAATCAACTGGGTGAAAAAGCTTCTGCAAGGGAATTTGCTGATGAAATTATCCGCAGAAACCTTAGAAATTCTGTTTTCATTGATGTAACAGCAAGTTCTGACGTTCCTGAAGTGTATGAAAGTTTATTAAAAAGAAGTGTAAACATAGTAGCTTGTAATAAAATTGCAGCATCTTCAGATTTTAAAAGCTATAAAACCTTAAAAAACACAGCAAGAAACCACAGCTGCAATTTCTATTTTGAAACCAACGTAGGAGCAGGACTTCCGGTAATAGGAACCATTAATGACCTCATCAAAAGCGGAGACCAAATTCAATCCATTAAAGCTGTATTGAGTGGAACACTGAATTTTGTATTTAATGAATATGACGGAAGCAGAACTTTTTCTGAAGTTGTAGCCCAGGCTCAGAAAGAAGGATACACAGAGCCGGATCCAAGACTTGACCTGTCCGGAACAGATGTAGCAAGAAAAATTTTAATTCTGGCCAGAGAGGCAGGATATCCGCTCCAGTTTGAAGATATTGAAAATATAGGTTTTCTGCCTGAAGAATGCATGGAGGGAAGCGTTGAGAGTTTTTATGAGAAACTTTCAGTATATGAAGAACATTTTAAAAGCTTATTGAACAATGCTAAAAAAGAAGGCAAAATATTAAAATACGTAGCAGAATTTGAAAATGGAAAAGCAAAAGTAAGTTTACAGCATATTGCTCCGGACAGCGATCTGTTTCATCTATATGGCAAAGACAATATTGTCATTTTTAAAACTCTGAGATATTCCGAACAGCCTTTAGTTGTAAAAGGTGCCGGTGCCGGAGCTGATGTAACGGCAAGCGGAGTTTTTGCAGATATTATCCGTTCTATATAAAAATACAATTATGAAAAAAGTAAAATTAAAAGTACCCGCTACTGTTGCCAACCTGGTTTGCGGATTTGATATTTTAGGAATGGCAGTTCATGATCCATATGATGAAATGGAGTTAAGACTATTGGAGACTCCTGATATTATTATAAGACATACAGACTCTTTCGGGCTACCTGAAGAACCTTCCGGAAATGTTGCCGGAATTGTTCTCTTAAAAATTCAGGAACACTTTAATCTGAAAAACGGCTTTGAGGTCATTATCCATAAACATATAAAGCCCGGAAGCGGGCTCGGCTCCAGTGCGGCAAGTGCCGCCGGAGCCGCCTTCGGAGCCAATGTATTATTAGGAAACAAGTTATCAAAGGAAGAAATGGCTCATTTTGCCATGTTTGGAGAAGAACTGGCTTCCGGGGTACGCCATGCAGACAATATCGCGCCATGCATCTATGGTGGAATTACGCTGGTAAAGTCTACCAACCCGATTGATATTATTCCACTTAACAGCCCTGATTTATTTGTGACGGCAGTACATCCGCAGGTAGAAGTCAAAACTTCGGATGCCAGACAGATTTTAAAGAAAAATATTACTTTAAAAAGTGCCGTGGAACAATGGGGAAACATAGCCGGGCTGATAGCAGGAATTCAGAAAAATGATTTTTCATTGATTGGAAGAAGCCTCAAGGATGTCATTATAGAACCTGTCCGCAGTATTCTGATTCCGAAATTTAATGATATCAAGATGAAAGGCTTGCAATTGGGAGCTTTGGGAGGCGGAATTTCCGGTTCAGGGCCTTCTATTTTTATGCTGTCTGAACAAAAAGAAACAGCAGAGAAAATCGCTCAGATGATGGAATCAGTGTATAATGAAATTGAAATAAAAAGTTTTGTCTACATTTCAAAAATAAACCCGGCTGGTATCCAAATCGTTGAATAAGCTTACTCATAAAAAACAGAAATGAAATATTATAATTTAAAAGACCATCTGGAAAAAATTGATTTCAGAGAGGCGACAATAAAAGGTCAGGGAAAAGAAAAAGGATTATTTTTCCCTGAAAACATTCCCCATTTTGACGAAGAATTCATTCAAAATCTTCATCAGTATTCCAATGAGGAAATTGCGTACAGATGTATGAAAGACTTTGCAGGAGATGAAATTCCATCAGAAATACTTAAGGAAATTGTTGCAGAAACTGTAAGTTTTGAGATTCCTTTAGTCAAAATCAATAAGCACATATCCATATTAGAGCTGTTTCATGGTCCTACCCTGGCTTTTAAAGATATCGGGGCAAGATTCATGAGCCGCTGTCTTTCCTATTTTTTGAAAGACCGGAATAAAAAAGTCACTGTTCTTGTCGCTACTTCAGGAGATACGGGAGGAGCTGTTGCCCACGGATTTTATAAAATTCCACAAATCAATGTGGTCATTCTTTATCCTAAAAACAGAGTCAGTCCGGTTCAGGAAAAACAACTGACCGCGTTGGGCGAAAATATTTCAGCATTGGAAGTAAACGGAAGTTTTGATGATTGTCAGAATCTTGTTAAACAGGCTTTTTCAGATGAAGAAGTCAACAGTCAGTTATTTTTAACCTCTGCCAATTCTATCAACGTTGCAAGATGGCTTCCTCAGCAAATTTACTATTTAATTGCCTTAAAACAATGGATGCAGGAACACAAAGAACAGCCCGTAATCTGTGTACCCAGCGGAAACTTCGGAAATATCTGTGCCGGGCTTCTGGCTCATGTCAGAGGTTTGCCTGCCAATCATTTTATTGCCGCCTGTAACTCCAATCATGTAATTCCTGATTATTTTATAACTCAGAAATACCAGCCACAAAAAGCAATTGCTACCTTATCCAATGCCATGGATGTAGGAGATCCGAGTAATTTTGTACGAATTCTGGAGCTTTTCGGGCATCAGTTTGAAATCGTAAAAAATAAAATTTCAGCTTATTCCGTTGATGATGAACAGACCATAAACACCATCATGGAAGTCTACGAGAAACACGGATATATTCTGGAACCTCACAGTGCTGTAGCATTTGCTGCAATGGAAAAATATCTGAAAGAAAATCCTGAACAGAAAGGATTTATTCTGGGGACTGCCCATCCTGTAAAATTCCCCGATGCTGTGGAAAAAGCCATTCATGGTCAGATTGAAATTCCTGAATCGTTGAAGGGGCTCATGAAAAAGGAGAAAAAAACTGTAGAAATAAATTCAGATTTTGAAGAATTAAGACGATTTTTGCTTCATAAAATCTGAAGCAATGAGCAAAATATATCTTGAAGATGTAAGAATATATGCATACCACGGTGTACTTCCTGAAGAAAATATCATCGGTACCTATTATATTCTGAACATAGAACTTCATACTGATCTGTGGAAAGCAGCAGAATCTGATGATTTACATGACACTATAAGTTATGCAGATATCAATGATATCCTCCACAGCGAAATGAAAATAAAGTCCAGATTACTGGAACATGCAGCGGGAAGAATGATTACAAAAATTCACAACAGTTTTCCTCAGATCGATTATATTAAATTAAAAATCACCAAAACAGCTCCGCCGATGCAGGGAGAAATGAAAGGTGCAAGTATTGAGTTGGAAAAGAGCTTTAAACCGGAAAATTAAAATTCTTATTTTCGTTCATTAAAAAAACATACAAATTGAAATTCGTTACAATATTATTTTTAGTCGCAGGGATCAGTACTTTTGGCCAGACCAATGTTGATAATCAACTTGCAGCCTACAACTTTCCGAAGATTAAGTCCAGTATTACGATGCCGGTGACCATTCCCCTTTCGGAGCTGAGCAATATGATCAATACTTCCGTGAAAGATCTGGTATATCAGGATGACTCTTATACTGATAATAATAATGATCAATTTAAAGTAAAAGTTTGGAAAACGAGACCTATCCGCCTTGTAGGAGGAATCAGCCAGAATCTGCTGATTGAAGTTCCTTTAAAAATATGGGCAGAAAAAGGAATCGGTACTTTAGGAGTTTATACGTATCAGAATACCACCTTCGAAACCGTAATGTCTTTCAATACTACCGTTACTTTCAAAAATAACTGGACCATTATTACAAACACGCGGCCGAACGGCTTCAGATGGGTAACTAAACCTGTACTTGATTATGGAAGAATACAGATTCCTATTACCTCTCTTGTCGAAAAAAGTTTAAAAGAACAACAGGAAAAATTCTGTAAAACAATTGATCAGCAGATGGCTGCACAGCTGAATTTCCAGCAGTATGCCTTGATGGCCTGGAATACTTTTCTTCAGCCCTTCAATATTTCTGAAGAATATAATACCTGGCTGAAAGTAAGTCCTGTAGGGGTTAATATCACTCCTTTAAAGTTCTATGGAAACAAGATCAATGCTACCCTTGGTGTGGATATCTTTTCTGAAACTTTTACAGGGAATAAACCTGCCGCCTCTTCCCCGGTAACCAGTGTTGCCAACTTTAATACAACTCCTGCAGTTGCTGATAAGTTTATTTTGCAGACCACAGCCAATATTCCTTTTACTGAAGCAAGCAGTATGGCGAGAAAAACTTTCCTGAATAAGGAGTTTGATGTGCGGGATTCTAAAGTAAAAGTAACCGATATCAGAGTGTACGGTGTTGATGACAGAGTGGTTATTGAAGCGCAGACTGATGGTTATATAAAAGGGACATCCATTATTTCAGGGATTCCGGTGTATGATGAAATAAAAAGAAAAATTGTTCTGTCAGAAACGAAATTCAAGCTGAAAACTACCAATATTCTGCAGAAAACCGCTTCTCTCCTATTTCAGGGGAAAATCGTAAAAATGATTGAAGAAGAATATGGTATTCCCACTCAGGAACTGGAGGAAACTTCAAGAAAAAGCATTGAAGAAGCCTTTAACAAAGAATATTATAAAGGATTAAAGATGAGCGGAAAAGTTTTCAATCTTAAACCTAGTAAAATTTTACTCAGCAATACGGGAATCACTGCCGTTATTGATACGAACGCCTCATTAAAGCTGCTCGTCAATGGATTCTAAAATTTCAAACTTAAAACTAAACTAAAAAACTAATAATTTTACATATGAAAAGAATTCTAAATGTTGTTGAATATAATAAAGCCTCATAATGGGTTAGACTTGCCAATTATTTTCTCGATTTTATAATACTATCTGTTATTAATTACCTTCTTTCTATTCTCGCTAATTTTCTTTACGAAGTAACTTCAATTGAGTTTTTCTACTTATATAGTAATGGAAATATATTATGGCAGTTCTTTATTGGAAATTTCAATTATTGTCTTTATTATTTTTTGATGGAAAACCATTTAGATGGAAGAACAGTTGCAAAGTATATTACAGGAACCCAAGTAATCAGTACAGATGGTACAAAACCAACCACCCAGCAAATTATTTACAGAAGTCTTTCCCGAATTGTTCCTTTTGATGGGATATCATTTCTTGGTATAAATGGCTGGCATGACAAATGGAGTGAAACAAGGGTAATTAACATGAAAAATTATCAGGCTGAAATTCAAGCAAAAAGCGAAATTGAGGATCTTGGAAAGAAAGAAATTGCTTAAAAACTTTTGTTCATAAAGAAATTTTACTATATTTGCACACCTCAAAAATGGTAAAAATGGTACTTTGGCCGAGCGGCTAGGCAGTGGTCTGCAACACCATCTACAGCGGTTCGAATCCGCTAGGTACCTCAGAAAAAACCTCTATGTTATTTAGAGGTTTTTTTGTTTTTATGTCTCGTCACGTCCTGAAATTTTTTTTTCAATGATATTATGGATCAAGCGCAAAAGTTGGGGGCTCGGCAAAAAGTTTAGTCAACCTGAATAGGAAGAAAGTTCTGTCTTTTACACCTCTGAGCTGCATTCTGAAGTTTTTTATTTTGGCATTGAAGGATTCAGCAGCAGCATTGGTGCTTCTTTGATGAAAATAGTTTAAAATATCCCTGTAATGATTCATTATTGTTTTTCTTAAGGTAGA